>NZ_CP183770.1:3160000-3460000 GCF_048568905.1 Sphingomonas sp. HT-1
GAATGTCGACCGCGCCGACAGTTTCCGGCAGCGCAGCGATCGCCTGCGCGTCGAGCAGGTCGAGCACGACGGCTTCCACGCCATCCATCGTCGCCAGCGCAGCACCATCGCGATCAAGGGCGTAGACTCGCGCGCCTTCGTCGCGGAGCCGCAGCGCCGTTGCCCGGCCGATGCCATGCCCCGCGGCGGTTACGATCGCGGTCTTGTTCCGGAAACGCATTGCCTCCCCATCTCCTTCGAACGTTTTCATAGGTCAAAATGACTTTCATCTTCTTAGGCGTAAGCGGCCGTTCTTCGCAAGTGGCATGACAGGCCGCGTCGCTTTCGGTAGCGTTACCTTATGACCGACCATGCATCGACCGCACCCGCCGACAAATCCCCCAGTTATGCCGCGCCTGCGCTGGAAAAGGCGATTGACGTGATCGAGCTGCTGAGCAGCGAGCCGCAGGGACTGACGATCAGCGAAATTGCGCAGCGGCTGGGCCGGTCGATCAGCGAGCTGTTTCGAATCATCGTGGTGCTCGACCGGCGCGGCTGGCTGCACAAGGACGGCGGCAGTGATCGCTACCGCGTCACCTATCGTGTGCTGGAGATCGCCCATCGTGCGACCCCGGCGCAGGAGCTGACTCATGTCGCCACGCCGCTGATGCACAGCCTGGCCGCGGCGACGGTGCAGTCCTGCCATCTGGTGGTGGTGAACGGCACCCGCGGGCTAATCGTGGCGCGGCAGGAAAGCCCAGGCCAGACCGGCTTCGCAGTGCGGCTGGGCACCGAGATCGACCTGCTTACCAGCTGCTCGGGCCATGTGCTGCTGGCGGCGATGGAGCCGGAACGCCGTGCCACACTGTATCCGAAGGGGCTGCCCAAGGGGCTTGCCGCGCGCCTTGAGGTGGTGCGCGCGCAAGGGCACGAATCGATCCCTAGCGCCCGGATGGCAGGCGTATCCGACATGAGCTGCCCGGTCTTCGGGTTCGACGGCCATGTCGTGGCGGCGCTGACCATCCCATTTCTCGCCGCGATCGACGACGCGCCGCACGTCTCGCACGACGAGGCGCTGGAGCGTCTGAAGGCAACCGCGACCGCGATTTCCACGGCGCTGGGCTGGTTTGATCGGGTCGAGGCGCCGGTGGTGCCCAGCCTCTCCGTTGCCACGCCGGTCCGGCGGCGGCGGGCGGTGCGCGTCCAGCCGGCGTAACGCCAGCGGGTGCCACCGGCCCGTGCTTCCCGAAAGCTTGCGCCAGGCGACGGCACCGGGCAGTGCTGCTCGCATGATCGACGGCCTCACGATCGCCAGCCATCCGCTCGTCCAGCATAAGCTGGCGGTTCTGCGGAATCGCGAAACCTCCACCGCCCGGTTCCGCACCGAATTACGGGCGATTGCTGCGCTGATCGGGTACGAGGCGACGCGCCATCTGCCGCTGGCTGCAATGTCGATCGAAACGCCGATCACAGCGATGGCTGCCCCAATGCTGGCGGGGCCGCCGCCGGTGATCGTGCCGATCCTGCGGGCGGGCCTGGCGATGGCGGAGGGCGTGTTGGATCTGTTGCCCGAAGCGGCAGTGGCGCATCTCGGGCTGTACCGCGATCCGGCGACGCTGGAAGCGATTGAATATTACTTCAAGGCACCGGAGGATCTGGCCGATCGGCTGGTGCTGCTCGTCGATCCGATGCTGGCGACCGGCCACAGCGCAATTGCAGCGCTTGATCGGCTGAAGGGCGTCGGCGCGCGGTCCCTAAACTTTCTCTGTTTGCTAGCCGCCGCGCCCGGCGTGGCGGCGGTGCGTGCGGCACACCCGGACGTGCCAATCTGGGCGGCGGGCTTAGACCCGGCGCTGAACGACCATGGCTATATCGTGCCCGGTCTCGGCGACGCGGGCGATCGCAGCTTCGGAACGCTCGCCGCCGGTTGAACCGGCGATTCGATCGAAGTTCGCGGGTCGGCGAGGCCCCCTGCGGGATTTTTTTGCTCCGTGTGGCGGCCAGGCTGCCGGGTTTCCTGCCGTTACGGCATGCAGGACGCGCAACGTTGCGCTTTGGTGCTTGCCCTCCCGCGATACCGCCTGTCCGCTCCGTCATCAGCCATGCTGCCATTGCGGAACTTTGATGGTTCGGTATGGTTTCCGTCAGGAAAGGCTTTTCAGGTAAACGTACCGATAGCCGTTCCTTGCCACACTTTTCTGTGGCGAGAGTTGTTGCTGGTGGAATAATAAGTATGCTGATCAGCTTGATTGCTGCGATGGTCGCGTCGCAGATGGGAGAGGGTGTCGAAGGCCGCTGGAAAACGGAGACGCGCAATGCGATCGTCGAGATCCAGCGTTGCGGCCCCTCGATTTGCGGTAGAATTCTCACCTCGGATGCGTTGCGCGCGAACCCCGGCCTGCGCGATGCGAAGAACCCCAAGCCGCCGTTGCGAACCCGCCCGCTGCGCGGGTTGCTGATCCTCGAAGGGTTTCAGCCGGCTGCCGATGGCTGGCGCGGCGGGCGCATTTACAATGCCGAAGACGGCAAGACCTATAGCGGCGAGATCCGCCTGGCCGGCCGCGATCAGCTGAAGCTGCGCGGCTGCGTCTTCAAACCGTTCTGCCGAACCCAGACCTGGACCCGGGTGCGCTGAGGCGCGCGTCTCCCGGCCTCTGACATTTTCGAGGGACATCATGTTGTACACGCGTACCCTGTTTGCCGCCGGCACTGGGCTGACGGCCCTGTGCGGCTTTACGGGCCTGGCCCACGCCCAGGCTTTTTATCTTCAGGAACAGTCCGCGCGCGCCGCCGGCCGTGCATTTTCGGGCGAGGCCGCCGATACGGGCGCCGCGTCGCTTTGGTGGAATCCGGCTGCGATCGCCGATGCGGCGGAGAGCGAGGTGGTGCTCAACGCCTCGCTCATCCTCCCGCGCGGCCAAGTGGTCGATACCGGCACCCGCATCGCGCGGCCGGGCCAGCCCGCCACCGCGGTGGGCGGCGACCCGATCTCGCGAAACCCGATCAACAACGGCGTGCTGCCGTCCGGTGCCATCGCGGTGCCGGTGGCGCGCGGGGTGGCGTTGGGCCTCGCAGTCACGTCGCCATACAGCTTCACCACCGATTATCCGGCGAACAGCTGGGCGCGGTACAGCGCGGACAAAACGCGGCTGCGCACGATCGACATCCAGCCGTCTGTCGCGGTGTCGGTAACCGATTGGCTGCGTGTGGGCGCCGGTGCGAATGTCGAATACACCGATGCTAGCCTCAGCAACGCGCTTCCCAACGTGCTTGCCACGCTGCCGGACGGCCGCCAGGAACTGAAGGGCGACGGCTGGGATGTGGGCTGGACCGCGGGCTTCCAGATGCACAACGATAGGGTGACGGTCGGCTACAGCTACAAATCCGCCATCCGTCACAAGCTGAAGGGCGATCTGGTGGTCAGCGGACTGGTAGGGCCGCTTGCACCGGGGAACAGCACGCTTTCCGGCGTCGAGGCCGATTTCTACACACCCGCGCAGCACATCGTCGGCCTGCGCTATCGTGCGAATGACGCGATTACATTGAATGCGCAGCTGGTGCATTTCGGCTGGGACAAGTTCGATGCCATCCGGCTTGGCGCGCCGCTTAACGCCGCGATTCCCGAGCAATATCGCGAAAGCTGGAGCTATGCCGCCGGCGTGGATTATGCCGTGTCACCGGCTCTTACGCTGCGCGGCGGCGTGCAGCGCGCTACCACGCCGACCCAGAATGGTCGGCGCGACGCCCGCGTGCCCGATGCGAACCGATGGAACTTCGCGCTCGGCGGCTCCTATGCGCTCACGTCGCGGATCACGCTGGATGCCGCGGCCAATTATGTCGACTTCGCCAATGCAACCATCGATCGCCCGACGGTGGATGCCGGCTCGACGATATTGACCTCCGGTGAGGTGCGCAATGCGCGGGCGCTGGTCTTCTCGCTGGGCGGACGTATGCGGTTCTGACGGATGCGGGCGGGCCGTGGAACCGGCTCGCCGGCATGGCGATTATCAGGGGGGTACGGCGTCGGCGATGCGGCGGGCGCATGCGCCTGCGCGCTGGCGGAGGCTGGCGCGTCTCCCCTATAGGTCGGCCATGGTTCGCGTATCCTCACTCCTTGTACTTCTGGCGGCGCTGGTATTGGCCGCCGTCCCCGCACGTGCCCAGCAGAACGGCTTCGATCTGGCCGGGCCGGTGCTGGCGTTGACCGTGACGCGCGGCGACGTTGAGCTTCCGATCGGTGCCGTGCCGTCGCTGTTGCCCGGCGATCGCCTCCGCGTGGAAGCAGATTTCCCCGAGCATCAATCGGCGCGGTACCTGATGATCGTCGTGTTCCTGCGCGGCGCGACGAATCCCCCGCCAAAGGATTGGTTCTACGCGGCCGAAACCTGGCGCAAGAAGAAGAACCGGCTGGATCTGAAGGTGCCCGATGGCGCAGAGCAGGCGGTGGTGCTGCTCGCACCGGAGACGGGCGGCGGGTTCGATTCGGTACGCGACGCGGTACGGGGGCGGCCGGGCGTGTTCGTGCGCGCCGCGCAGGATCTGCACCAGGCATCACTTGATCGGGCACGGCTGGATGCGTTTGTCACCGCGATCGGGCGCATCGGCGAAGCGACGCCCCAGCGGCTGGCGGAAGCTGCGCCCGTGCTGGCCAATGCGCTGCGCATCAAGCTGAAGGCCGAATGCCTTTCGCGCCCGCGCGGGCTGCAGGCGGCCTGCCTGACGCAGGATCGCGACAATCTGGTGCTCCAGGCACAGCGCGGAAGCACCCTGGCTGAAACGCTGACCGGCACGCCTGTGGACCTCGCTTATCGAATCGCGGCGACTCCCGAGGGCGGCGGGGGCTATTTCAGCCCCTATATCGGCTTGGCCCGTGATCTGGCGCGGCTGTTCGGCGCATTTCGCAGCCCCCAATATCAGTATCTGCCGGCGCTATCGCTGGCCCGGTCGGCACAGATGCAGTTGCTGCTCAATGCGGCGCCATCTTTCCAGAGCCCACGATCGGTGCTGGTCGCCGCTTTGCCGCCGATCGGGCCGGCAAGCCGCCCCTTGTGGCGCGCCGCCGGGCCGGCGCCGGTGTGCCTGGGCAAGCCCGATCTGGCGCTGCCGCTGGACGATGCGCCGCTGCTCTACGCCACCGACTACGCACGGGACCTCGCGGTGCAGCTGACCGGCCCCGACGGCAAGGCGCGGAGCTTGCCAGTGCTGGCGGACGTCGAGAAAGGTGGTGTGCGCTTGGCCGGTGGCGTGCCCGAAGATCTCGGCGCCGTCTCCAACGCGGTGCTGCAGGGCCGCTGGGGCTTCGATGGGTTCACCGGGCCTCGGCTCCCCGTCCAGCGCGATGCTGCCGGCGCGTGGCATGCCGAGCCCGATGCGGGCGTGGTGGTCGGTCGCGACCATCCCCTCGTCCTGCGCGGCGGCGCGGCTTTTTGCGTGTCGCAGCTGGTGCTGCGGGATGCGAAGGGCGTCACCCGGCCATTGACCTTCAAGATCACCGGGCAGGACGAAATCTCCACCACGCTGCCGCTGGGTGACGCGCGGCCCGGCAAGATGGGGATTACCATCGCCCGCTTCGGCACCGCCGCGCCGGAGACGCTGGAGCTCGCCGCCCGGCTCGAGGCGAGTCGAATCGACCGCTTCGTGCTGCATGCCGGGGATCGCGAGGGCGTGCTGGAAGGCGCGCGTCTCGATCAGGTAGCCGGGCTTGACTTGGGCGGCGTCCGCTTCGCGCCCGGGGCACTTTCGCGAGGGGAGAAAGGCGATCGGCTCGTGCTCGCCGCCGACGCGGAACCGCTGACGGGGCCGGGTGAAGCTACGATTCGCCTGCAGGACGGCCGAACGGTGCGCCTGGCGGTGAAGATTGCCGAACCGCGTCCGGCGGCCGCGCTGCTCAGCCGGGCTGCATCGGGCGCTGCCGCGCCGGGCGCGCTGCCGCTCACGCTGCCCGATGGCCTGTTACCGGCCGATGCCACGATCGCCTTCTCGTTCAAGATCGCGCGCGGCAGCCTGGCGCGCAGCGACCATGTGGAAATTGCGACCATGTCCGGCGGCGCTACCGGTCGGCTCGGCTTTGCCGACGGCGCGTTGCAGCGCGTCGCGGGGGACGTGATCGTCGCCCGGTTTGATCCGCGCGCCCTGCTCGGTCCGGGCGTAGCGGGGCAGCTACGCTTCCGGCTGGTGCAGGATGGCGTGGCGGGCAATTGGCAGCCGCTGGCGACGCTGGTGCGTTTGCCGGTGCTGACCGGCGTTACCTGCACGGAGCTATGCGACCTGCATGGGCGCGACCTGTTCCTCTTGTCTGCCGTCAGCACCACCGCCGACTTTGCCAAGGCCACTTCCGTTCCGCTAGGCTTTGTTGGGGACTCGCTTCGCCTGCCGCGGCTCGCGGGCAAGATGCTATTCGTGCGGCTGCACGATTCCGGCGATGCCGTTGTCGGTGTCACGCTAGGGGAGGCAGAGTCGCCGGCCCGTCAGGCGGGCGGTGAATGAAGGGGAAATGGTGCTGCCGGCGAGGATTGAACTCGCGACCTCAGCCTTACCAAGGATGCGCTCTACCACTGAGCTACGGCAGCACTGTTTCCGATGCCCGCTGGCCAGCGCCAATCGGGAGGCGCCTATGTGCAGCGCGGGTGCCGATTGTCAACCCGCATCGTGCCGGTTTATCGCAATTGCCATGAAGGATGTGGAAAAGCAGGCCCGGCTGGCCGAAAAGCTGCGCGAAAACCTGCGCCGGCGAAAGGCGCAGGCGCGCGAGGCGAAGGCCGAAGCCGGTGCCCAGGGACCGGGCGACCGCCACGAATCAAGCGATTAGCTCGATCCACCCCTGCGAGGGGGATCGAACCACCTCACCCGATCGGCGCGCACTTGGCTTCGAGCCAGGCGCGCTCCTCGCCCTCCAGCTGCGGGCCGACGATCGCCAGCACCTGGGCGTGATAGGCGTTCAGCCATGCGCGCTCCTCGGGGCTGAGCAGTTCCGGCAGGATGAGGCTGCGCTCTATCGGAGCAAAGGTGAGTGTCTCGAACGCGAGCATCGGCTTGTCGCCGCCGGGGATCGTCCGCTCGATGATGTGGACGAGGTTCTCGATGCGGATCCCGTATTCGCCCGCCTTGTAGTAGCCCGGCTCGTTCGAGAGGAACATGCCAGCGCGTAAGGGCTCCAGCGCCTGCCCGCCCGGATAGGAGGGCGGCGCGATGCGCTGCGGCCCCTCGTGCACCGAGAGATAGGCGCCGACGCCGTGGCCGGTGCCGTGGGCGAAATCGAGCCCAGCTTCCCAGAGCGGGCGGCGGGCGAAACCGTCGATCTGTGCGCCGGTGGTGCCGTCCGGGAAGATGGCGGTGGCGATGGCGATATGGCCCTTCAGCACGCGGGTGAAGCGGTCCTTCATCTCGTGGCTCGCCGCGCCCACCGGCATCACCCTGGTCACGTCGGTGGTGCCATCGCCATATTGGCCGCCCGAATCGATCAGGAACAGCTGGCCGGGTTCGATCGGAAGGCTCGATTTTTCGGTGACCTTGTAGTGCGGGATCGCGCCGTTCGGGCCGGTGGCCGAGATGGTATCGAAGGAAAGGTCCTTCAGCATACCGGTCGCCTCGCGGAAGTCGCGCAGCTTTTCGGCCACTGACAGTTCGGTGAGCCCGCCTTGCGGCGCGGTTTCCTCGAACCACTTCAGGAAGCGGCTGAGCGCGGCGCCGTCGCGGGCCTGCGCCGCCTTGTGGCCCGCCACTTCCGCGGAATTCTTGATCGCCTTGGCGAGGATCACCGGATCGCGCTGCGCGACGACGGTGGCGCCGCCGGCCTCCAGCGCATCGAAGATCGCCGCCACGGCGCTGCCCGGATCGGCGACGACTCGCTTGCCGGCGAGCCCGCCCAGCGCGGGGGCGAAGGCGGCGCGATCGTGGATGCGCACCGCGTTGCCGAGATGCTGGCGCACCGCATCGGTGACCTTGTCCGGCGCGACAAAGAGGTCGGCGGTGCCGTCGGCGTGCACCAGTGTGTAGGCGAGCGCGACCGGCGTGTGGGCAACGTCGCCGCCGCGAACGTTGAAGGTCCATGCGATCGAATCGAGCGCGGCGATCACCACGGCATCGGCCTTGCGGGCCTGGAGCCAGTCGGCGATCTCGGCACGCTTGGCGGCGGAGGATCTGCCGGCCAGCGCCTCGTCGAGCACCGCCAATGGCGCGTCCGAAGGACGGGGCTGATCGGCCCAGACGGCATCGATGGGGTTACGGCCGACGGCAACGAGCGTCGCTCCTTTCTCGGCCAGCGCCTTGCGCGCTTCCTCAACCCAGGCTCGGGTGTGCAGCCACGGATCATAGCCAATGCGGCCGCCATCCGGCGCGTGCTCCGCCAGCCAGTCGGCGACGCTCGTCGCAGGCACGCCGACATAGTGCCAATGCTCGTGCGAAACCTGCTGGCGGACCTGCAGCGTATAGCGCCCATCGGTGAAGATCGCCGCTTCCTGTGGCAGCACCACGGCGGTGCCCGCCGAGCCTTGGAAGCCGGTGAGCCAGGCGAGGCGCTGGGCGTAGGCGCCGACATATTCGGACATGTGCTCGTCGGTGAGCGGCACGACAAAGCCGTCGAGCGCGTCGCGGGAAAGCTGTTCCCGCAGGGCGTTCAGACGATCGGCATAGCTGGACATGAATGAACTTCCTGCATCGTGTCGGCGGCGCCGGGCGCCGCGATCATGGCCGGTTTCTGGCCGATGCAGGGACGTTTGGAAAGGGGCGGGACTGCGCCCGCCCCCAAGGTAGATCAGCGACGGACGCGCACATAGGTGCAGCGGTTCTTCGCAGTGATCGACCGATCGATGGCCCGGCCGCCGAGCGCACCGGCAACACCGCCCGCGGCGGCACCCAGAAGGCCGCCGCCGACCACCGACGGACCCGCCAGGGCACCGGCGACGCCGCCCGCGATCAGGCCGGCTTCGCCCTTCGACTTGCGACACTTTTTCACATAGCGATAGTTGCGACTCGACTTCGACTTGCCTTCGTAGCGCTGCTGGGCATTCGCTGCCGTGATCGGCATGGCGACCGGCATTACCAGGGCAAAGGCGGCGAGCGCGGCGATTGTCTTACGCATATTCGGACCCCATCTTTGGTTCGTGTTCGATGCGTATCAATGTGCCATGCCGCATTTCGGTTGCATGAACCCGCAACAACGATTGGGCGGGCGGTGAGAACCGGCAGCGTCCGGCTCCGTGGTGCGGCCGCGGCGATTGCGGTCGAGGCGCTGCTCGCCGCCCTTCTGTTGGCGGGCCTAGGCGTGCAGCAGGGCACGCGCGACGGCGCGGGTGCCAGCCTGCTCAGCTTCGACGTCCCGCCACCCCCGCAGCCGCCTGCGCCCGAGCCCGCTAAACGTCGTGCGGCCCCCAAAGAGGAGGGAGCGGCGGCACCGCCCAACCGAGTCTCCCGGGCCACCGAGATCGTCGCTCCGCCGCCGCCGATTGTGCTGCAACCGCCGCCGCTGGTGACGGCACCGAAGCCCGCCACCGCGAGCGACTCTTCCTCGGGCGCCGCACCCGTGGCGGGCCCGGGGACTGGTGCGGGTGGCGAGGGCGCCGGCACAGGTAGCGGGGGCAGTGGCGATGGGCCTGGCGGCGGGGGCGGAGAGCCGCTCCGCTGGATTGGCGGGCGGATCACCGATGCCGATTATCCGCGTCGGGCACTGAATGCCGGTTTCAGCGGCACGGTGGGGCTGCGCTTCGTCGTGGGTGTGAACGGACGCGTTTCGAGCTGCACCGTCACGCGCAGCAGCGGCAATCGAGACTTGGACGAAACCACCTGCAAGCTGATCCAGAAACGCTTCCGCTACGTGCCGAGCAAGGATGCAGCCGGCCGCCCCTATTCCGATACGGTGACCGGCGAACATCGCTGGGATCTCTACGAGCGGGAAGACGCCGGGCAATAGCGGCGAAGCTTGCCCTTTGTCTCCCGCCCTCCCGCTGGGCGGATTATCGAATAGGGCCGAACGTCATCGTCATCCCCGGCTTCGCGGGAAGGACGATCATCTTGTACGCCCTGTTATCCCTTCGCCCACCACGCGACTCGCCACCCGCCGGGCACAGGATTGGCGGTCGTCGATTACCCCTTCGCCAGCGCGTCGATCGCCGCGGCCATCTGCAGGTCGCGCGTAGAAAGCCCGCCCGCATCATGGGTGGTCAGCAGCACGTCCACGCGGTTCCACACGTTGGACCATTCGGGATGGTGATCGGCCTTTTCCGCGATCAGCGCCACCCGGGTCATGAAGGCGAAGGCCTCGCCGAAATCGGCGAACAGGAAGCGGCGGGTGATCGCGTCGCGGGCGGGATCATAGGTCCAGGCCGGCAGGGCGGCGAGCGATTCCTCGCGAAGTCCGTCGGTCAATCGCGCTACCATAGATGCCTCCTTGCTCCCGCTCCGCGCATCCGCCTATGCCTTGGAGCATGCCGGAGCAAGCACCAACCCTCGCCCCCGATGCGGCGCTGATCGAGCGGCTCGCCCGCGCCGCGCTGGCGCGCATCCCGGAGCCATTCCAGTCGCACTTGGCGGACGTGGTGCTGCTGGTGGAGGAGTTCGCCGACGAAGATACGCTCGATGCGCTCGACATCGACGACCCTTTCGCGCTGAGCGGCCTCTATCACGGCCGGCCGATCGGCGAGAAATCGGCATTCGACTCGGGCGCATTGCCCGATCGTATCCACCTCTATCGCCGCCCGATCCTCGACGAGTGGGTCGAAACCGGCGAATCGCTCGAGCGGCTGGTCCACCATGTCGTGATCCACGAAGTCGGACATCATTTCGGCCTTTCCGACGAAGACATGCACGCGCTGGAAGACGCCGACGATTGAGCAGCAGCCTGGCCTTTGAGAACGTCACCTGCCTGCGCGGCGGGCGGATCCTCTTCGAAGGGCTCGGCTTTGTGCTGGCTGCCGGGGAGGCTGGGCTGGTGCAGGGGCCGAACGGCGTCGGCAAATCGAGCCTGATCCGCATCGCCGCGGGCCTATTGGCCCCGCTGGGCGGCCGCGTGAGGGGGGACGGCGCCCGGGCATTGCTCAGCGAAAGCGCGGCGCTCGATGCGGAACGCAGCCTGGCCGCAGCGCTCGGCTTCTGGGCGGGGCTGGACCAGCGGACGGCCGCGGTAGGCGCGGCGCTAGATGCGGTGGGATTGGCGGACATCGCCGATGTGCCAGTGCGGCTGCTCTCCACCGGACAGCGGCGGCGGGCTGCGTTCGCGCGGGTGCTGGCCAGCGGCGCGCCGGTGTGGCTGCTCGACGAGCCCGCCAATGGCCTCGACACCGCGTCTATCGGGATGCTGGAGGCGCGGATCGCCGCGCACCGGGCGGACGGCGGCATCGTGCTGGTCGCTACGCATCAGCCGATCGGACTTCCCGGCGCGCGGGAGATACGGCTGTGATCGCGCTGGTCTGGCGCGAATTGCGGCGCGCGTGGAGCAGCGGCGGGCTGGTGCTGCCGATCGCCTTCTTCCTGCTGGTCGCGATCCTGTTCCCCTTTGCGATCGGGCCGGACGGGCGGCTGCTCGCGCGGATCGGTGGCGGCGTGATCTGGGCGGCGGCGCTGCTCGCCGCCTTGCTCCCGGTCGAGCGGCTGGTGACGCCCGATGCCGAGAGCGGCGTGCTCGATCAGTTGGTGGCGCGGGGCTATTCCGATGCCAGCATCGCGGCAGCCAAGATGCTCGGCCATTGGCTCGGCTTCGGCCCGGCGCTGCTGGCGGCGACCTGCCTTGCGGCCGCATTGTTGCACGTATCGGGCGCCGCGTTGGGCACGATCCTGCTCGGACTGGCGATCGGAACGCCGGGGCTGGCGGGGCTGGGTGTGGCGACGGCGGCGCTGGTGGCGGGGCTGCGCGGCGCAGGCGCGCTGGCCGGGCTGGTGATGCTGCCCTTCGCGGTGCCGCTGCTGATCTTCGGTGCCGGCGCCACCGGCGGCGAACCCGGCGCGATCAAGCTGCTCGCGGCGATCAGCTTGTTGCTGGTGGCGGGCTGCCCTTGGGTCGCCGGCGCGGCGATGCGGATGGGGCGGGGCTAGCCGGCTTCTCCCTCCCCCCGAAGAAAGGGGGAGGGAGAAGGGTGCCTCAGTTGCCTTCCGGCCCCTGATAGTTGGTCAGCTCGTCGCCCAGGATGGTGACGACGTGCAGCACGTTGGTGGAACCGGGCGTCTTGAACGGTACGCCGGCGCAGACGATCACTCGGTCGCCCGCCTTGGCGATGCCGTGGCGCAGCGCCATGCGCTTGGCCTTGGCGACCATTTCCTCGAACGAATCGACGTCGCGGGTGTTCACCGCATGCGTGCCCCACAACAGGCCCAGACGGCGTGCGGTGTCGCGCTCCGGGGTGAGCACCAGGATCGGCACCGAAGGCCGCTCGCGGGCGATGCGCCGGGCGGTCGAGCCCGAGCTGGTGAAGCAGATGATCGCCGCCGCCGAAACCGTGCTGGCGATGTTCTTCGCCGCTTCGGCGAGCGCGTCGGCGGTTGTCGGATCGGGCTTGGTGACGGTGAAGTGGACGCGGTCGCCATGCGCCGGATCGCGCTCCACCGCGTCGGCGATCGAGTTCATCATCGACACCGATTCGACCGGCCACTTGCCCGCCGCGCTCTCGGCCGAAAGCATGATCGCGTCGGCGCCGTCATAGACGGCGGTCGCCACGTCGGACACTTCCGCGCGCGTGGGCGAGGGGCTCTCGATCATCGATTCGAGCATCTGCGTGGCGACGATTACTGGCCGGCCCAGCCGACGGGCGGTCTCGACGATGCGCTTCTGCAATGGCGGCACCGACTGCGGCGGCAGCTCGACGCCCAGGTCGCCGCGGGCGACCATCACGCCGTCGCACTGCTCCATGATCTCGTCCAGACGCGCGATCGCGCTCGGCTTCTCGATCTTGGCGAGCAGTGCTGCCTTGCCGCCGATCAGGCGGCGGGCCTCCATCAGGTCCTCGGGACGCTGCACGAAGCTCAGCGCGATCCAGTCGGCGCCCTGCTCGACGGCGAAGCTCAGGTCGCTCCGGTCCTTGTCGGTGAGCGCGGCGAGCGGCAGCACCATGTCGGGCACGTTCAGGCCCTTGTTGTTGGAAAGCGGGCCGCCGACCTCGACGATCGTCGTCAGCCGATCGTGCGCCACGTCGGTCACGCGCAGCACCAGCTTGCCATCGTCGAGCAGCAGGCGCGCATCGGGGTGCGCCGCTTCAAAGATTTCCCGGTGCGGCAGCTCGACGCGGGTGGCGTCGCCCGGGGCGGGATTGCGATCGAGCGTGAATTCATGCCCAGTGACAAGCATCACCTTGCCCTCGGCGAACTTGCCGACGCGCAGCTTCGGGCCTTGGAGATCGGCCAGAATCGTCGTCGGGCGGCCGGTGGTCTTCTCCATCGCGCGGATGGCTTCGAACAGCGGGATCTTCGAGGCCTGATCGCCATGGCTCATGTTGATGCGAAACGCATCGGCGCCGGCGCGGAACAGGCGCTCGATCATTTCGGGGGAGGCGCTGGCCGGTCCCAAGGTTGCCAGAACGCGCACCTTGCGCGAGCGGGGGGAGATCGCCTGTGTCATCGTTGTCTTCCTCGGCTTGTGCGTGCCCGCCTCTAGCCCCAAATGCGTTAACATCAACTCCGGAGGTGCCGAATGGATGAACTTGATCGCCTGGACGACGCAACAGCGGCCCAAGCGTTCCGCCGGCTGGTGCGCCATCTGCGGCACCGGCATGACGCCCAGAACATTGATCTGATGGGGCTTTCGGGCTTTTGCCGGAACTGCCTGGGCGACTGGATCCACGAAGCGGACCCCGGCATCGCCAAGGCCGATGCGCGTCGAATCGTCTACGGCATGGAGCAGTCCGACTGGAAGGCGAAGTACCAGAGCGAGGCCACGCCCGAGCAGCTGGCGCGCATGGAAGAAAGCCTGAAGAAGAACGAAGGCCGCGAGGACGCGCTGGACGAGGCGCTTGACGAGAGCTTCCCGGCCAGTGATCCTCCCAGCATGACTGACCCCCACGCCTGAGCCGGGGGCGCTTCAGGGGGATTGAGAGGATGAAGAAGCTGTTTCTGGCCGCGCTTGCGTGCACCGCGGCCTGTCCGGCACTCGCGCAGACATCCGTCGGCGTCACCTATGTCCAGGCGGGGCGGCTGCTCGATCGGCCGGGCCAGGCCCCGCGCGGAAACAGCACCCTCATCCTGCGTGACGGCAAGGTCGCCGAAGTGCGAGATGGTTTCGTCGCGCCGGAAGCCGGGGCGACCTTGATCGACCTGCGCGACAAGTTCGTGCTCCCTGGCCTGATCGACCTCCATGTCCACCTCTTCTCCGAGGGCGATCCGCTGAAGGAGCGGATGAATGCGCTCACCGAGGATGAGGCCGACGAATTCGTCATCGGCATCGAGGATGCGCGGCGCGACCTGGAGGCGGGCTTCACGACGGTTCGTGACCTGGGCAGCAACCCGCGCGCGATCCGGGCGCTGCGCGACGCGGTGGAGCGGGGCGCAGTCGCCGGGCCGCGAATCGTCAATGCCGGGCGCATGGTCTCGGTCTCCGGTGGGCATGGCGACGGCACCAACGGGCTGGCCGAGGAATATGCCGAGGCGGTGGCGCACCGGCAGATTAACACTTGCGACGGCCCCGATGATTGCCGCCGCGCGGTGCGCCAGCAGATCGGTCTTGGCGCGCAGGTGATCAAGTTCGCGGCCACCGGCGGCGTACTCTCCAACGTCGCCGGCGGCCTCGGCAAGCAGATGTCCGACGAAGAAATGAAGGCAATCGTCGATACGGCGCATGCCTTCGGCCGCCGAGTCGCGGTCCACGCCCATGCGGCGGAGGGCGTGCGCGGAGCAGTGGAGGCGGGGGCCGACACGATCGAGCATGGCAGCTTCCTCGACGACGCGACAATCGCGGCGATGAAGGCGCGCGGCACCTGGCTGGTGCCGACGATGATCGCGCCGGTCACCGCGCTCGCCAATGCCCGCGCCGGCAAGTTGCCGCCTGCCACCATCCCCAAGGCTGAAGCGGCGGCGGCGGCCGCGGCGGCTAGCCATGCCAAGGCGATCAAGGCCGGCGTCAAGGTCGCGTTCGGCACCGATACCGGCGTGTCGCGGCATGGCGAGAATGCCAGGGAATTCGCGCTGCTGGTCCGGGCGGGGCTTACGCCGGCGTCGGCGATTCGCGCGGCGACGCTGGATGCCGCCGATGCACTCGGCCGCAAGGACCAGCTCGGCTCGCTCGAGCCCGGCAAGGCGGCGGACCTGATCGCCGTTGCGGGCGATCCGCTGCAGGACGTAACCGTGCTGGAGCGCATCGACACGGTGGTCCGCGGCGGCGTGGTGCACAAGCTGGGCGGCAAGCGGCAGGTCTTCCCGCAGGACTAGAGCGTGATGGCATGGTTGCGACACGCCGTGACGGAGCCGATTTTGGCTTGTGGCTAGGAGCGAGGAGGGGCGGGGCTTTGCCCCCGTGACCGACGAGGGACGACGCCACGGGCCAAAATCGGCCCGCCGCTTCGCGGTTGCCCTGCGCCGCCCGCCGGACGTCGTCGCACCGCTTGCACGGGCCACCAGCCCGCGCTGCGCGATGCTCCTAGCCGACGAACGGCGCAGGGCAATCACGGCGTGTCGAAACCATGTCATCACGCTCTAAGGTTGAGCGGAAGCTCCGGCTGGCGTACAGGGCCCGCCTGATTCCGTATCCTTGTCGGACGATCCGGCCGGCGCGACCCTCGCGCGGCGCGTTCGTCCGATCCCATGCTTCAGGAGCTAGAACACCCATGTCCGACAATATTTCCGCCGAGCAGCTCCGCCTCCTGATCGAGCGTGTCGAGCGTCTCGAAGAGGAGAAGAAGGGCATCGCCGACGACATCAAGGACGTCTATGCCGAAGCCAAGTCGACCGGCTTCGACGTGAAGACGATGCGCACCATCGTTCGCCTGCGGAAGATGGAAAAGCATCACCGCGAAGAGGCTGAGATGCTGCTCGAAACCTACAAGCAGGCGCTGGGCATCTAAGCCCGCCTTGTTGGCGCTCGCCGGGCATCCGCGCTAAGGCGAGCGCTTCCACTTCTTCCAAACCGCAGGCAGTTCGGGTTCACCATGGCAGGCCATTCCAAATTCAAGAACATCATGCACCGCAAGGGCGCGCAGGATAAGAAGCGCTCGGCGATGTTCTCCAAGCTCAGCCGCGAAATCACCGTCGCGGCCAAGTCGGGCCTGCCCGATCCGGACATGAACCCGCGCCTGCGCGCGGCGATCAACGCCGCCAAGGCGCAGTCGATGCCCAAGGACAATATTCAGCGCGCGCTGGATAAGGCCAGCAAGGGCGAGGGCGAGAATTACGAAGAGATCCGCTACGAGGGCTTCGGCCCGGCAGGCGTCTCGCTGATCATCGAGGCGCTGACCGACAACCGCAACCGCACCGCGACCAATGTGCGCACTGCGGTGTCGAAGAACGGCGGCAACCTCGGCACGGCCGGTTCGGTGAGCCACGGCTTCGATCGCATGGGCCTGATCACCTATCCAGCGAGCGCGGGCGACGCCGAGAAGGTGTTCGAGGCCGCGTTGGAAGCGGGCGCCGAGGATGTCAGCAGCAGCGAGGACGGCCACGAGATCTGGACCGCGCAGGGGGACCTGCATGAAGTCGCCAAGGCACTGGAGCCGGTACTCGGCGAGTCCGAAGGCGCCAAGCTCGCCTGGCGGCCGCAGACCATGGTGACGGTGGGCGCGGACGATGCGGCGACGCTGTTCAAGCTGATCGATGCGCTGGACGACGACGACGACGTCCAGACGGTCTGGGGGAATTACGAAGTTCCTGACGACGTCATGGAGAAGCTGGGTTGATCTTCAACCTAAGCCCCTCCCCTTCAGGGGAGGGGTTGGGGTGGGGCATGGCCGAGTAGCCAGATGCCCCACTCGTGGTGCATCCTGCCCTAGGAGGGTACGGAGATGATCACCGAAGCCGGGCTACTGGCCCGCGCTCGCGAAATGCGGCGTAATCCAACCGAGCTCGAGAAGCACTTGTGGCGGCATCTTTCCAATGCGCAGCTCGGGCATAAATTCCGCCGACAGCAGGTGGTCTTTCCATGCATCTGCGACTTCTTCTGCCCGGCCAAAGGTCTGGTGGTTGAAGTCGACGGCGACACGCATGACCCCGCATATGACGAGCGCCGGGATGCGTTTCTCCTGAGCCAAGGATTTCTTGCCCTGCATTTCTCCAATCACGACGTCTTCGACAATATGGACGGTGTTCTGGCGGCGATTGTCCAGGCACTCAAAACTCGTCCGGGTCGCTGGTCTGCCAGTCCCCACCCCAACCCCTCCCCTGAAGGGGAGGGGTTGGGCTCGTGATCATTCTCGGTCTCGATCCCGGCCTCGGCACCACTGGCTGGGGGCTTATCCGCGCTGAGGGGAACCGGATCAGCCATCTCGCGCACGGCAAGCTCGTCACCGACACCAAGGCCACTCTGCCCCGGCGTCTCGCCCATCTCGATGCGATGCTTGCCGCGCTGATCACCGATCACGCGCCCGAGGCGGCGGCGGTCGAGGAAGTGTTCGTGAATTCCAACGCCCAATCGACCCTCAAGCTCGGGCAGGCGCGCGGGGTGGTGCTGTGCGCCGCGGCGCGGGTGGGGATCGATATCGGCGAGTATAAGCCGAGCACGGTCAAGAAATCCGTCGTCGGCGTCGGCAATGCCGACAAGGAGCAGGTCCATGCGATGGTCTCGCGGCTGCTGCCGGGGGTGAAGATCGTCGGCGCCGATGCCGCCGACGCGCTCGCGGTGGCGATCTGCCATGCGCACCATCTGGCGAGTGCACGGTTCGGAGTGCGGTAGGGCCTCCGTGTTCTCAGTTGTCATCCCGGCGAAAGCCGGGATCCAGACGCCATTCGCTATCAGCAAGAGCGGCAACGTGGGCCCCATTGGATCCCGCCTTACGTCGGGATGACGGCTGGAGCGAAGTGTGTCCACCGCGCAAACAAAAAGGCCGGAGCGTCGCCGCCCCGGCCTCCTTGAACCCATCCGCAATCGGATCAGTACACCCGCTTCTTCGGCTTGATATAGTCGATTTCGTCGGTCAGCGTGTATTCGTGAACCGGGCGGTAGTCGATGTCGGTCTTGCCGCCCTTGCCGCCCCAACCGTCGAATGTCGCGATGGTGTGCTTCATCCAGGTCGCGTCATCACGCTCGGGGAAGTCCTCGTGCATGTGGGCGCCGCGGCTTTCCTTGCGGTTGATCGCGCTGCGGATCGTCACCATCGCCTGGCCGAGCAGGTTGTCCAGCTCGAGCGTCTCGACGAGGTCGGTGTTCCAGATCAGCGAGCGATCGCTGACATGGACGTCCTGGAAGCCGGCATAGACCTGCTCCATATGCGCGACGCCCTCGGCCATCAGCTCCTCGGTGCGGAACACGGCGCAGTGGCGCTGCATCGTCTTCTGCATGTCGGCGCGGATCTGCGAGGTGCGGGTGCCGCCATTCGCGTTGCGGAAATGGTCGAGCCGGCCCAGCGCCATTTCTTCCGAGCCCTTTGGCAGCGGGTGATGCGCGGTGTTCGGCTTGATGATGTCGACGATCCGCTTGCCGGTCGCGCGGCCGAACACGACAAGGTCGATCAGCGAATTGGAGCCGAGGCGGTTGGCGCCGTGCACCGAAACGCAGGCCGCTTCGCCGACAGCAAACAGGCCGGGGACCACCGCATCCGGATTGCCGTCCTTCAGATGGACGACTTCGCCGTGATAGTTGGTCGGGATGCCGCCCATATTATAGTGGACGGTCGGGACCACCGGCAGCGGCTGGCGGGTGAGGTCGACGCCGGCGAAGACCTTGCCGGTCTCGGTGATGCCGGGCAGGCGCTCTGCCAGGATCTTCGGGTCGATATGGTTCAGGTGAAGGAAGATATGGTCCTTCTCCTTGCCCACGCCGCGGCCCTCGCGGATCTCCATCGCCATCGAGCGCGACACGACGTCGCGGCTGGCGAGATCCTTGGCGGACGGCGCATAGCGCTCCATGAAGCGCTCACCCTCGGAGTTGGTGAGATAGCCGCCTTCGCCGCGCGCACCCTCGGTGATCAGCACGCCCGCGCCGTAGATGCCGGTCGGATGGAACTGGACGAACTCCATGTCCTGCAGCGGCAGGCCGGCGCGGAGAACCATCGCGTTGCCGTCGCCGGTGCAGGTGTGCGCCGAGGTGGCCGACTGGTAGACGCGGCCATAGCCGCCGGTCGCCAGCACCACCGCATGGCTGCGGAAGCGGTGGATCGAGCCGTCGTCCATGCACAGCGCGATCACGCCGCGGCACTCGCCATTCTCCATGATCAGGTCGAGCGCGAAATATTCTATGAAGAAGTCCGCGTCGTACTTCAGGCTCTGCTGGTACAGCGTGTGCAGCATCGCATGGCCGGTACGATCCGCCGCGGCGCAGGTGCGCTGCGCGGGCGGGCCTTCGCCCATGTTCTGCATCATGCCGCCGAACGGGCGCTGGTAGATCTTGCCTTCGTCGGTGCGGCTGAACGGCATGCCGGCATGTTCGAGCTCGTACACCGCGGCCGGAGCCTCGCGCGTCAGATACTCGATCGCGTCCTGGTCGCCGAGCCAGTCGGAGCCCTTGACGGTGTCGTACATGTGCCAGGTCCAGTGGTCCGGACCCATATTGCCCAGGCTGGCCGCGATGCCGCCCTGCGCCGCGACGGTGTGGCTGCGGGTGGGGAACACCTTGGTGATGCAGGCGGTTTTCAGGCCGGCCTGCGCCACTTCCATCGTCGCGCGGAGGCCCGAGCCGCCCGCGCCGACAACGACGGCGTCATAGATATGGTCGATGATCTTGTAGGCGGCGGGCATCAGGCAGCCACTCCGGTGGAGGTGAAGGCAATCTTCAGGATGGCGAAGATCGCGAGCACGCGAACGGTGATCGTGAAATATTCGAGCAGGACGATCAGCACGAAGCGCGTCTCGTTGTGCTGATAGTCCTCGATCACGACCTGCAGGCCGTGACGGAAGTGGAAGGTGACGCTGAGCACCAGGAGGATCAGCGGCACGGCGACCAGCGGCTGTGCGATCCAGCCGGCGACGGTCGCGTAATCATAGGCCGGCAGCAGGGCGATCGAGACGATCAGCCATAGCACCAGCAGCAGGTTCGATCCGGCGGAAACCTTGTGCTTCCACCATTCGCTCGCGCCTTCATGCGCAGAGCCGAGGCCGCGGACGCGACCGAGCCGGGTTCCGTTACCCATGGGCCTTCTCCAGAAGCACGACCCAGAAGATCGCAGTGGCGACGATGCTGAACGCGAAGGTGCTGAGCGCGCTGCGCTTGTTGGCGCGCAGCTCGAAATTCGCGCCGGCGTCGAGGAACAGGTGTCGGGTGCCCGAGGCCATGTGCTGGAGGAAGGACAGGCTCAGGCCGATCCCTACCACATAGCCCAGGATGTTTAGCTGGCCATTCTGCAGCGTGAACACGTTCTGGAACGTCGCATAGGCATCTGGGCCATAGGCCAGCGCGACCAGCCACCAGACGAACAGGCCGGTGCCCACGGTCGCCATGCCGGAGCCGGTGGCGCGGTGGAGGATCGAGACCGCCATATGCGGTCCCCATTTGTAGATGCCGAGATGCGGCGACAGCGGTCGTGCCGTGTTGCGGACGTTGGCCAACGATAAATCCTTTCGGTCGACGCGGGCTTCCTTAATCCCGCAGGACGAGGATGCAAGACGGATTGCCCTTAGGTTCAGCCGGGCGGTGGACGCAAGATATTGTCGTGCGGCGATAGCAGCTGCGCTCCTAACCGCCCCTTAACCACTGAACCGGCATAGCTTCGGGCTAACGCGGCCGAAGCCCGGCCGCCGACCGGGGATGAGAATTAGGTGAGCGATTCGATATCCACCCATCCGTTTGCCGCGGCGGGCACGATGAGCGCGCGGATCGAAATGGCGGCGCGGTTGCACGTGTTCGATTTTGACGGGTCGTTGCTTCAATCGAGTCGCGTCTGCTGGGAAGTGCTGGAGCCGGAGATCGAGGCGGTGTCCGCTGCCTATTGGCACCAATGGGTGCGCTGCTTCCCCGAGGAGCGCGACTGGGCGCCAGCGGATGCCGCGAAGATGATCGATGTCGGCGTGGTGTTCCTGCGCAACCGCTTCCTCGACACCCAAGGCAAGACCTGGATCGAATCGATCGAGCGATCGGTCGCCGCCGCTTATGAGGCGGGCGTGCAGCCGATGGCGCTGCTGTCGATGATCAGCGCGAGCGATCGGGCTGCGTTGGAAGTGCTGCTCCGCCGGGTCGGCGGCACCGATCCGCGCCTGCCGTCGCTGCTCGACACGCTGATGCGCCTGTCTGCGCTGGAGGCGGATATCACCGTCGAGATCTACAACATGTTCCGCGAGCACAGCGCTCAGGTCGCGCGCGACCGGCTGGCGAGCGAGTTCCGCGATTCGATCGGCGCGACGGTCGAGCGTGCCACCCGCGAGGGCGACGAGTTGCGCGGCCAGGCGGCGCACACCTCGGCGTCGGCACGCGGCATGCTCGGCAAGGCCAGCGAAGTCGCCGCCGCCGCCGAGCAGTCGGCGGTGGCGATGCGCGAGGCGGCGATGACCGCGGCCGGGCTGATCCGTGCGATCGAGGATGCGCGCACCGAAGTCGAAGCCGCCGCCGCGATCGCCACGCGCGCGTCGTGCCAGGCGAGCGAAGCGGTGGGGATGAGCGAGATGCTGTCCGATCACGCCAAGTCGATCGAATCGATCCTGGGCCTCATTCGCGACATTGCCGGGCAGACCAACCTGCTCGCGCTCAACGCGACCATTGAGGCCGCCCGCGCCGGCGATGCCGGCCGCGGCTTCGCCGTCGTCGCGCAGGAAGTGAAGAGCCTCGCCAACCAGACTGCCCGCGCCACCGACGATATCGCCGCCAAGATCGCCGCCATTCAGTCGGCGACGCGCTCGACGGTGGATACCAGCGCCTCGATCCGCACCACGGTGTCGGAAGTGCAGGAAAGCGCCAACCGCATTCGCAGCGCGATGGAGGTGCAGGCGCAGACGGTCACGGCGATCACCGCCGCGGTCGACGAAACCGCGCTCGCGGCCGATTCGATGTCCGCCACGATCAGCGCGATTCGCGAGGATACCGAAGCCGTCGCGTCCGAAATCGACCGGGTCGGTCAGGGATTTGCGGCGCTCGACGCCCAGCTCGGCGCGCTGAAGGGCCGCGCTGGCGATTTCGTTGCCAAGGTCGCGGCTTGAGGGGACAGTCCATGTTGGCCATGCTGGAATTCGAAGCGCGCAGCGGTCCGCGATCGCCCGAGGAATGGCTCGCCGATTATGACTGGGACGGTACGATGCGCGCCGCCTGTGCCGACATCGCTGTCCTGCTCGCCGACGGGGATGCGCACCAGGAGATCGCCCGCGGCTGCCAGGTCCGGCTGCGGACGACCCCGCTGGGCGCCCGGCTGCTCGACGCCTTTGGGCAGGAGGCGCATGCCGAAGGCGCTGCGACTTATAGCCGCGTCAAGTTCGAGCAGGCGTTCGGCGACGCCTGGTCGCGAATGATGTGCGACTATGCGGCGGAAACCAATCGGCTCGGCGTGCCCTTGTCGATCGTGATTGCCCAGTTCGCCCATGGTCATTCGCTCACCATCGAGGTGCTGCGCCGGAAGCTGGAAACGGAGCCGGAGCGCCTGGCACGCCTGTGCGATGCGATACAGCGCCTCGCCATGGCCGAGGTGGACCTGATGGCGACGCATCTCGACGCCCTCCACGCCGAAGCCTTGCACGACGAACGGCGGGTGCGATCGGATCAGTTCCGCGCCAGCATCGCCGAATCGATCGAAGGCGCGACGATGCTCGGGAACCGCATTCGCGTACAGGCGCAGGGCGCGTCGGGTGCGGCGCGCGGCATGCTCGGCAAGACGAGCGAAGTCGCCGCAGCCGCCGAGCAGTCGGCCGTGGCGATGCGCGAAGCGGCCATGACCGCGGCCGGCCTCATCCGCGCGATCGAGGATGCACGCACCGAAGTCGAAGCCGCAGCCGCGATCGCCACGCGCGCGTCGGGTCAGGCGAGCGACGCGGTGGGGATGAGCGAGACGCTGTCCGATCACGCCAAGTCTATCGAATCGATCCTCGGCCTCATCCGCGACATCGCGGGGCAGACCAACCTGCTCGCGCTTAACGCCACCATTGAGGCCGCGCGTGCCGGCGATGCCGGCCGCGGCTTCGCTGTCGTCGCGCAGGAAGTGAAGAGCCTCGCGAACCAGACTGCCCGCGCCACCGACGATATCGCCGCCAAGATCGCAGCGATCCAGTCCGCCACCCGATCGACCGTGGACACCAACGCCTCGATCCGCACCACCGTCGCCGAAGTGCAGGAAAGCGCCGATCGAATCCGCCGTGCCATGGAAGTCCAGGCACAGACCGTCACCGCGATCACCGCCGCGGTCGACGAAACCGCGCTGGCAGCGGATTCAATGTCGGCGACGATCGGCGCGATCCGCGAGGATACCAAGAACGTCACCGACGATATCGATCGGCTGCAGCACGACGTTACCGAGGTCGACGATCGTCTGAATCAGCTCCGCGCTGCGGCGGATAGCTTCTCGGCGGCGGCGGAGGCAGCATGACCGCCTCCGCCCAGGGGATCAGGCCAAGGCGCGGCGATAAAAGGCGAGGGTGATCGCCATCGACTGAAGGAACAGCGCCGGATCGTAGCGCGGCCCCTCGTCGCGCAGGAAGGCGTGCTGCGCGTTCAGCTCGTGCCATTCATAGGCGATGCCATGCGCCTCCAGCCCCGCGCGGATCGCCTCCCGCCCGGCAAAGGGGATGTGCGGATCCTGCCGGCCCCAGACGAACAGCATTTCGGCCTTGAGATCGGCCATGCGGGCGAGGCTGTCATCGGCCTTGCCTTCGCCCAGCGTACCCGAATGGATGTCGGTAGGATAGAAGCACGCCGCCGCCGACACGCGCGGGTCGAGCGCGGCGCGGTAGGCGAGGTGCCCGCCCAGGCACACCCCGAAACTGCCCAGCCTGCCGTTGCACGCCGGATGCGCGGCGAGCGCGGTGAGCGTGGCGGCGGCATCGGCGTCGAACGCGGCGACGGGCTTGGTGAACTTCAGCGCATTGCCGCGATCGGTGCCGGCCGGGTCATAGGCAAGCACGGTGCCGGCGGGCTCATATTCGTGATAGACCTCGGGCACGGCGACGACATGGCCATTCCCCGCCAGCATCGCCGCCAGCCGCCGGATGGGTGCTGTGACCTGGTAGATCTCGGAATAGAGGACGATGCCGGGGAAGGTGCCTTCCACCGCCGGGCGGAACCAGTGAATCCGCATCGCGCCGCTGCCGGGGACGGGGACGTCCGTGGTTTCGTCGCTGCGCAGGATCATCGCGGGCTCCCTGGGGTGCCGGAGGAGGGGCACCGATCGGCGCTGCCGTAGCGTGTGTGGTGGCCGAGGGGAAAGGGCTGGCCGGCGAATTCTGGTGGTTAGCGGTCATTCGGCCTTTTCTGGCGTAGCACTCTTAAGCAGTGGAGTTTCGCCGCTCAGGTCCGCCCAACCGGAGTATTTGTGCCACTTATTCTGCTCTCGCCGTTGCCATGAGCAGGACATCTGGGTGTCTACCATTCCGACACAGCCAATAGCTGCGACGTTACGCCTTTCAACACTGCGGCCTTCGAATTTGGATACTGCCGCAGCCCAAACGTCGGGACCCATCCACACCCGCAGAAGCTCATCGTCTTGACCGATTGCGGACGCCCAGAGGAACAATACGGCCAACATATCCGATCCTTTGTCGATAATCTGTGATTATACTCGCCCGCGCATTATGAGCGCAATATCGGACAGCTGTGGAGTATGGGCGCAAGCCCAACGTCCTCTATTGGGGCGAGAGCCGCCGGTCCATGACGGCATTTTAACGCCGCTGCTCCATGGTGACGCGCCCCCGCGCCCGCGCTAGGGCTGCGCCCATGACTACCCATATCCTCCTCACCGGCAGCAGCCGGGGCATCGGTGCGGCGACGGCGGCGCTGCTTGGGCAGGACGCGCGCGTGACGCTCGTCGGCCAGGGCACGCGCAGCGGCATTCCCGCCGACTTCACCGATCCCGCCGCCCCGCAGGCGCTCTGGCAGAAGGCGCTCGACGCGCTCGACGGCCGGATCGACGTGCTGATCAACAATGCCGGCATCTTCGAGGCCAATCCGCTCGATGCCGATCACGACGATTGGGTCGGGGGCTGGGAGCGCACGATGCGCGTCAACCTTACCGCCTCGGCCGAATTGTGCCGGCTCGCGGTGCGCCACTGGCAGGCGCGGGGCAGCGGCGGCCGGATCGTCAATGTCGCCAGCCGCGCCGCCTATCGCGGCGACAGCCCGGCGCACTGGCATTATGCCGCCTCCAAGGCGGGCATGGTCGGCATGACCAAGTCGATCGCGCGCGGCTATGCGGGCGAGGGCATCCTTGCCTTCGCGATCTGCCCCGGCTTCACCATGACCGGCATGGCCGAGGACTATCTGGCGAGCCGCGGCGGCGACAAGCTGCTGGCCGACATCCCGCTCGGCCGCGTGGCGAGTCCGGAGGAGATCGCCGCCATCGCCAGATTCTGCGCGCTCGATGCGCCCCCCTCGATGACCGGTGCGGTCCTCGACGCCAATGGAGCCAGCTATGTCCGCTGAGATCGATAGCTGGAAGGTCAGTCTGCCCTGCACCCGCGCCGAGGCCGAGGCGATCGACGCGGGCACGATCGAGATCGACGCGGTGCTGATGACCACCGAGACGGTGGAGGACGATGTCGAGCATTGGCGGCTCGACGCCTATCTGGAGCAGGAGCCCGATGCGGCAATGCTCGCGGCGCTCAAGGCGCTGGTGCCGAGCGCGGGCGATGTCGAGCCCGAGGTCGAGGCGCTGACCGCGCAGGACTGGGTGACGCTGAGCCAGGAAGGGCTGGAGCCGATCCGCGAGGGCAGGTTCGTCGTGCATACCAGCGCGCATCCGCTTGCGGCGCCGGCGGGAGGGCGCGCCTTTCTGATCGACGCCGGACGGGCGTTCGGCACCGGCCATCATGCGACCACCTCGGGTTGTCTGGCGATGCTCGACGGGCTGGCGGCGAAGCGCTTCGCCAACATCATCGATATCGGCACGGGCACCGGCCTGCTGGCCTTTGCCGGCGCGCATCTCTGGCCCGATGCGGCGGTCATGGCGACCGACATTGATCCCGCCGCCGTCGAGGTGACGCGCGAGAATGCGGCCGCCAACGGCATTGCCGGCGTGGCGCTAGTGGTGGCGGACGGCGCCTTGTCCGACGCGATCACGGCGCGCGCACCATATGATCTGGTGATTGCCAACATTCTTGCCGGGCCGCTGGTATCGATGGCGCCCGAACTGGCAGCGATCGCGGCGCCGAACGCCACGATCGTGCTTGCCGGCCTGTTGGAGACGCAGCGCAGACAGGTGGTGGCGGCGTTCGAGGCGTGCGGCTGCACGCTGGAGGCCATGGATCGCCGCGGGGACTGGACGATCCTGCGGCTGGTGGCGGGCGCCGTGCGCTATGTCCCCTCCGCGCCGCCCGACCCCAAGGGCCGCGACGGCTGGGCGCTGGACATCTGACCCCGTTCCTCAGGCCTTGCGGTGCGCATAGGCCTGGGTGCCGTGGGTAATCACCCGATCGCCGGGTAGGATCGCGGCGATCGGGATGTCCGGCTGGGGCAGGATCTCGGCGTAGAGCGGCGCGAAGTCGGTCTCCACCGTCTGGCGGAGCAGGTCCTCAAAGCTCGGGATGACGAAATAGTTCTGCTGGAAATCGTCGATGCGATAGTCGGTCCGCATCACGCGCTTCATGTCGAATCCGATGCGATTGGGGCTGTCGCTGTCGAGCGCGAACATGCTTTCCGCCGAGCTGGAAACGATGCCGGAGCCGTAGATGCGCAGCCCGTCGGCCTCCTCGACCAGGCCGAATTCCACCGTGTACCAGTAGAGCCGCCCGAGCTGCTTGAGCGCTCCCAGCTCCAGCGCGCGCATGCCCCCGCGGCCATAGGCTTCCAGATAATCGGCGAACACCGGATCCGCGAGCATGGGGACATGACCGAAGACATCATGAAAGACGTCCGGCTCGCGAATATAATCCAGCTGCTCAGGCGGGCGGATGAAATTGCCGGCGACGAACCGGCGGTTTGCCATGTGATCGAAGAAGACGTCGTCCGGCACCAGCCCGGGGACAGCGACGACGCGCCAGCCGGTCAGGCGCATCAGCCGATCCGACAGCTCTTCGAAATCTGGGATGCCGGAATCTGACAGCCGCAGCGCCTCCAGACCTTTCAAATACGCCGAGGAGGCACGCCCGGGCAGCAGCTTTGCCTGGCGGGCGAACAGCGTGTCCCAGGTCGCATGTTCCTCCGCCGTATAAGAATTCCAGCCCTGCGGAATCGTCCAATCCGGTGCGGCCCCTTCGGGTGGGTGGTCCAGCACGTGTGTTTCCTTGTCCATGGCACGGGCATAGCATTGCGCTGATTGCGGTGAAATGCCGGGGAATATCTTGCTGCGCCGGAGTGCGACGGGGTCCATTCCGCACATCGCGATCGCAACGGTTCGCCGCATTTGCGCCCTTTTCGCATTACGCTTTCGGAACAAACGCCGCACTGGTCGATTGCCGACACCGAAAAAGCAGCCGCTTTTCCGAATGTACCAACGACAGGGCGATAGATGATGAAGAACAAGATGCTCGTGCTGAGCGCCGCCGCGGGTTTGATCGCGCTTTCTGCTTGCAACACCAGCCCGCGCGAGCAGGCCGCCGACAACATCGAGGCGAATGCCGAGAACGTTGCTGAGCGCTATGATGCGGCGGCGGATAACGCCACCACCGACGCTGCGGAGAGCGCGATGGAAAATCAGGCCGCAGCGGTCCGCGCCGAGGGCGACGCCAAGGCCGAAGACATGCGCAAGCACGACGCGGATACCAATCTGCACAACGGCATGTAACGCAAGGCGCGTTCGATATCAGGCTAGGCTGTTCCCACGCAGGCAGCCGGGCCTGGAGGGGTGCTCGCACGACGCGAGCGCCCCTTTTTAATGCGCGTTGCACTAGCAGCCGGGAGGATCCGGCATTGTGTCGCTTATCCCTGGCAGCGATCCGGGTGTTCGCGGCACTCCTTGTCCCGCTTGCGCCGCTCGCGCCCTTCGCGCTCTTCCTTCTCCCGCATCTTACGGCCGTAATTGCGGTCGGACTCGTCCTGGCTGGTCGTTGCCCAGTCCGCGGCCTGGGCGCCGGCCTTCACCGGCAGGGTGACGATGTTCGCGGCGGTCTTCACCACGCATCCCCCGGCGAGCAGCGGTAGCGCGAGCAGGACGGGAAGGATACGCATGATCGAAAGCCTTATCTGCCGTTGGTCATAAGGAAGTTATCCCGAGCGGCCACGCCGATGGAAGGAAAATCGGTGAAGAAGCCGTCGATCCCTGCCACCAGAAACGCGGCGATCTCGTCGGCGAGCCGACCGTGCCCGGCAGGATCGGTGCCGACGCGATAACTCGGCATCAGGAACAGGTTCTCGGCGCGGAAGGTCCAGGGGTGGAGTTTCAGCCCCGCTGCATGCGCATCGGCGACCAGGGTGGAGGCGGTGCCGTCGGGATCGAGGATCTGGCCCAGCTCGGGACCGATGCCGGTCGCATATGCTGCGATCGCCTGCAGGCCTGCCGGCGTCGCCATCTCCTTATAGCTGGCGACGGCATGGTCGGCCGGGCCCTGGCTTCCGGCCATCAGCTGGATCAGGGGCACCTTCGTCATCGTCTTGAGCTGCTTGAGGTTGTTCACCTCGAACGACTGGATGAACACCGGCGCATCCGCCCGGTCCCAGCCGGCTGCCTTCAGCGCCGCCACCAGCCGTGCCTCCAGCGGCAGGCCGATCGATGCGAAATAGCTGGGGTGCTTGGTTTCGGGATAGATGCCGATCGTGCGGTGAAGCCGCGCCGCTTCCCGCTTCGCCAGGGCGATCACTTCGTCCAGGGTCGGGATGGTCGCCTGGCCGTCATAAGAAGTATTGCCCGGGCGGATCTTGGGCAGCCGTTCCTTCGCGCGCAGCGTCTTCAGTTCGGCGAGCGTGAAATCCTCGGTGAACCAGCCGGTGATTGTCTGGCCGTCGATCGTCTTGGTGGTCTTGCGCGCGGCGAATTCGGGATGCGCCGCCACGTCCGTCGTATCGGTGATGGCGTTCTCGTGGCGGGCGACGAGCACGCCGTCCTTGGTAGGCACAAGATCAGGCTCGATGAAATCGGCGCCCTGGTCAATTGCGCGCTGATAGGCCAGCAGCGTGTGTTCGGGCCGCTCGCCGCTGGCGCCGCGATGGCCGATCACGATGATGCGAGGCACTGGCTTGTCCATCGGCATCTCCTGCCCGAATGCGAAGGCGGGCGCCATCAGTGCCATCGCCAATAGCAGCAGTCTCGTCACGAAACTCTCCTTCGGCTAGGCGGTTAGGCAGCGGATGTGACGGGAGCGAGACAAGTGGCCGACAACGATAGCGTCCTGGCAGCTGCCGAAGCCTGGCGTGGGGCGCCGATGGCGCTTGCGACGGTGGTGACGACCTGGGGATCGGCCCCCCGCCCGCGCGGCAGCCATCTGCTCGTGCACGCCGACGGCCGGTTCGAAGGCTCGGTGTCTGGCGGCTGTGTCGAAACCGACATCCTGCAGACCGCCGCTGAGGTGATTGCCGGCGCTCCGGCGGTGGTGAAGGACTATGGCGTCGCCGATGCGGCTGCCTGGGAAGTGGGGCTCCCGTGCGGCGGGCAGATCGCGGTGCTGGTGCAGCCAGTGTCGATCAAGGGCTTCCCGCCCGAGTTGTTCGATGCGATCCGAGAGGCCCGTGCTGAAGGGCGGTCGCTGGACGTGGGAACCGACCTCGTGACCGGCCGCAGCGCGATCGGCGCCGGTGGTTTCGTCAACCGCTACGATCCGCCGCGCCGCCTGCTGATCGTCGGCGCGGTGCAGATCGCACAGGGACTGGCCGGGCTCGCCCGCGAGCTCGGCATCGCGACGACGGTGATCGATCCGCGCGGACGCTTCCTGACCGAGGAGCGCTTCCCGGGCGTGGCGCTCGACGATCGCTGGCCAGATGAGGCGGTGACGGCGCTGAAGCCCGATCCGGCTACGGCGGTGGTTACGCTGAGCCATGATCCTAAGATCGACGATGCCGCGCTTCTCGCCGCGCTGGCGCACCCGACCGGCTATGTCGCCGCGCTCGGTTCTCGGCGCAGTCACGCGGCACGGCTGGAACGTCTGGCCACGGCGGGCGTCTCGCCTGAGGACCTAGCGCGGGTCGAGGGGCCGGCGGGACTTCCGATCGGGGCGATCGGTCCTTCGGAGATCGCCCTGTCCATCGCAGCCTCTATGGTGAAGACCTTCCATGCTCACGCCTGAGAATACGGCTCTCGTCCTCCTCGCGGCAGGGCGTTCGGAACGGTTTGCGGATGGCGACAAGCTTACCGAGCTCTATCTGGGCCAGCCGCTCGCCTTCCATGTGGTGACCGCGCTCGAAAAGATGCCGTTCCGCGCGCGGATTGCGGTGGTTTCGTGCACTGCGCTCGACTTCGCTGCGCGGGGATTCGAAGTGGTGGAGAATCCCGATCCTGCGCAGGGCCAGGCGCGTTCGGTGCGCCACGGCGTCGAGGCGGCGGAAGCCGCCGGGGTCGAGGCGGTGCTGATCGCCTTGGCCGACATGCCACGGCTTACCGTCGCGCATTGCTATCGCCTGTTCGACGCCTCCGAAGGCGCCGCGACGCTGGTTGCCTCTAGCGATGGCGTGCGGCCGATGCCGCCGGCCCTGTTCGGTCGCGATCATTTCGCCGCATTGCGCGGCCTGGAAGGCGATGCGGGCGCGCGGACGCTGATCCTGCGGGGCCACCACGTCATTACCCAGCCCGACGAGCTGGTGGACATCGACACGCGCGAAGACCTGGCCGCGCTGCGGGACCGCGAAGCGGCGGCGGCTATTCGTGCCGCAAGGCGTCGATCGGATTGAGCGCCGCGGCGCGCCGGGCCGGGAAGAAGCCGAAAACGATCCCGATCAGCGCCGAAATCCCGAAGCTGAGCAGGTTGATCGAGAGATCGAACTCGAACGGCAGCTTGGCGAGCGTCGCCAGCCCCCAGGAGGCGAAAAACGCCAGCGCCACGCCCATCAGGCCACCCAGGCAGGAAAGCGCGACCGCTTCAACCAGGAATTGCAGCAGCACTTCCTTGCCCAGCGCGCCGATCGCCAGACGAATGCCGATCTCGCGGGTACGTTCGGTCACGGAAACGAGCATGATGTTCATGATGCCGATGCCCCCCACCAACAGGCTGACGGCCGCGATAGCGGCGACGAACAGCGTCATCTGTTGCATCTGGTTCTGAACCGTCGAGGCGAATTCGGCACTGTCGAAGATATCGAAATTGTCGGGCTGGCCGGGAGTGATGTGGCGGCGTTCGCGCAGCAGGCCGATCAACGACTTCTTGACCACGGCGGTGTCATAGCCCGGCGCCACCGCCACTTGGATCGCCAGCACGTTCTGGTTGCCGACGAAGCGGCGCTGCACCGTCTTCAGCGGCAGCACGACCGTGGAGTTGGGGTCGCTGAACCCGGCATTGTCGCGCTTCTTGAGCACGCCGATCACTTCGCAGCTGACCGTACCCAGGCGGAAGCGTTCGCCGACGGGATCTTCATTCGCGAACAGGTTGGTGCGGATGGTGTCGCCGATTACACAGACGGACTTACCGGCGCTCTGTTCGGCATCCGTGAAACGGCGGCCCCCGGCAAATTCCAGATTCTGGGCGTTGAAATAGTCGTTGCTGGTGCCGGTGACCGATGCCTGCCAGTTCTGCGCATTTCGCACTGCCAGCGCTGAGGAGGATGCCTGGGGCGCGACCGCGCTGACGCCGCTCACCTGTTGGCGGATCGCCAGCACGTCGGCATTTTCGAAGCTGGGCGGGGCATTGCCGCCGCCGCGACGCCCGCCGCTTGGGAAAACGGTAAGCGTGTTGCTCCCGAGCGAACTGATCGAATCTTGCACTGAAGCGGAGACGCCGTTGCCCAGCGTGACCATGGTGATGACAGCGGCGACACCGATGATGATGCCCAGCGTCGTGAGGAACGAACGCAGCAGGTGCCGACGGATTTCGCGGAGCGAGAGGAGGAGGGTGGTGAACAGCATGGCTCAGGCCCCGATCGCAGACGGAGCGTTGGTTTCCGTTCGCTCCACCAGCCCGTCCTTGAAATGCACGATCGTTTTGGCGAATGCGGCCATGTCCGGCTCGTGCGTCACCATCAGCACGGTGATGCCCAGCTCCGCGTTCAATTGCTGCAGAAGGCGCATGATTTCCACCGACCGTTCGCTGTCGAGATTACCGGTCGGCTCGTCCGCGAGCAGCACGTCGGGCTTGGTGACGATCGCGCGGGCGATCGCGACGCGTTGCTGCTGGCCGCCCGACAGCTCCGACGGCGTGTGATCGGCCCAGCGATCGAGCCCGACCTGTTCGAGCGCCGCCATCGCGGCTTCGCGCCGCGCCCTGCGGTGCTCGCCGCGGTAGAGCAGCGGCAGCTCGACATTCTCCAGCGCGGTGGTGCGGGCCAGCAGGTTGAAGCCCTGGAACACGAAGCCGAGATAGCGGCGGCGCAGATAGGCGCGCTGATCGCGATCCAGCTCTTCCACATGCACGCCGCGGAACAGATAGCTGCCCCCGGTCGGCACATCGAGGCAGCCCAGGATGTTCATCGTCGTCGACTTCCCCGATCCCGAGGCGCCCATCACCGCCAGGAACGCACCGGGTTCGATCGCGAGATCGACGCCCTTCAGCGCTTGGAATGCGGTCGGCCCCTCGCCGAACGTCTTGGTGATGCCCTCAAGCTGGATCAGCGGATCGGCCATGTCAGTTCTGGTCACCCTTGGCGGGGGCGGCCGGGCCGTTGGCCTGCACGCCGACGATAACCTTCATGCCCGGCTTGAGTTGGGTGCTGGTCACCGCGGTCCGGCTGCCGTCGCTGGGCCCGGTGACGACCTCGACCTTCTGGGGCTTGCCGTCCTTCCCGACAACGTAGACGGTCTGCTTGCTGCCGCGGCCGATCGCCTTTTGCTGATCGCGCTGGCGCGGACCAAACTGGATGCCCGCGCCACCGGACTTCGTATCGGTCTCTTCTGGCGTGAAGCGCAAGGCGCCGTTGGGGATCAGCAGGGCATTGTCCAGCCGCTCGACCCCGATGGTCGCAGTCGCTGTCATGCCCGGGCGCAACGTCATGTCCGGATTGGCGACCGACAGGATCGCCGCATAGGAAACGACCTGGTTGGCAGTGGTGGTGGTGGTCGACGCGCTGGTCGACGCGGTAGACGCGGTGAGGTTCGAGCCCAGGTCGACCCGGGTGATCTGCGCGGGGAAGGTGCGGCCGGGGAAGGCGTCCACCGTGAAGCTGGCGGGCAGCCCGACCTTGACGGAGCCGACATCGGCTTCGTCGATCGCGACTTCCAGCTTCATGTGCGTCAGGTCCTGGGCGATCACGAACATGTTCGGCGTGCTGAACTGTGCTGCGACAGTTTGGCCGGCATCGACCTGGCGGGCGAGCACCACACCGTTCACCGGCGAGCGGATGATGGAGCGGGTGCGCTGGGTTTGGTTCGAGGAAAGCGAGGCCTGTGCGGAGACCACGTTCGCCTCGGCCGAGCGGAGGTTGGCGCGTGCGCGGGCGACGGCGGCGCGGGCGGTATCGAGTTCGGCCTGAGCCGGCACCTTGCCGCCCGAAAGCCGGCTGACCTCTTCCATGCGGCGGAGCTGCGCGGTCGATTCGTCGAGCGTCGCGCGGCTTTGTGCCACTGCGGCCTGATTGGCGGAGAGTGTTGCTCGGCTCTGGGTGATTGCGTCGTCCAGGCGCGCGGGGTCGATGATGGCGATCGGCTGGCCCTCGCTCACCCGGTCGTTGACGTCGACCAGCACCTCCAGAACGAGGCCCGAAATCTCGGAACCAACCGTCACCTGCCGGATCGGCGCCAGGCGACCCGTGGCGGAGACGCTGACGGCCAGCGCGCCGTTCTCAGCCGGCACTGTGATGTAGGAGGGTGGCGGCTTGGGCGCGAAGCAGCGCGAGACGAGCAGTCCCAGCACCACCACGACCAGCGCGATCACGATCCAGCGCAGGTTGCGCCGCCACCAGGGGCGCCGCTTCGTGCCCAGAAAGGCGTTGAGGTCCTGAGGTTCACTGGCCATCGGTGGCGCTGCCTGTCGTTGGAGGAAGGGGCGGGATCGGCGCGGCTTCGTCCCAGCCGCCGCCCAGCGCGACATAAAGCTGGATCAGCGCTGTCGCCTGTTCGGACTCGGCCTGGGAAAGCCCGTTCTTGGCCGAAAGCAGCGCGCTTTCGGACTGATTGAGCGTGGTGAAATCGGTGAGGCCCGAGCGATACTGGAAACGGGCGAGCAGCGCCTGGTTGGTCGCCGCCTCCAGCGCCGTGCGGAACTCGGCCTCGCGCGTGCGAGCAGCCTGGAGCGCAACGATTGCGTTCTCGATCTCCTCCAGCGCTTTCAGCACGCTTGCCTTATAGGCATAGAAGGCGCCATCCGCGCCGGCGCGGGCCGAGCGAAGCTGGCTGCGCAGCCGGCCCGAATCGAACAGCGTCTGCGCAACGTTGGCGAAGGCGCGGCCGGTGATGATGTCGAACAGCGAGCCGATCCGGCTGCTGCCCATGTTGATGCTGCCGCCCAGTGTAAGGCTAGGATAGAGCTGCGCGCGCGCCACACCGATCTGCGCGGCGGCGGCGGCGAGGCTGCGTTCGCTCGCCCGCACGTCCGGGCGCTGGCGGAGCGCATCGGCGGGAATGCCGGTATCGACGTTTAGCGGGCCGCGCGGGATCGGCTTGGGAGCTTCCAGCGCGCCGCGCAGCGCGCCGGGCGCCTGCCCGGTTAGTACACCGAGCCGCGCGACATACGAGGCATAGTTGCTTTCCAGCTGCGGGATGGTCGCCGCGGTCTGGGCGCGCTGCGACCGTGCCGTTTCGGCGTCGAGCGAGGAAACGAGGCCGGCTTGGACCCGCCAGCGGGCGATGCTGAGATTTTCGTCCTGAATGGAAAGGCTCTCGCGCGCATTGGCGAGCTGGGCCTGCGCCTGCCGGGCGAGCACATAATTGCGCGCGGTTTCCGATTCGACAGAGAGCAGCACCGCCGCGCGGTTGAACACCGTGGATTCGTACGTCGCCTGCGCGTTGCGCACGCCCGCTCTGACGCCGCCGAACAGATCCACCTGATAGCTGGCATCGAGTCCGAGCGAGAAATTGCTGCTGCCGCCCTGCGAGAAGGAGGCGATGGTGCCGTCCGGCAGGCGTGTGGTGGTGCTGCCGCCCCGCAAAGGCTCGTTGCGCGAATAGCCGGCCGAGCCGCTCACTGTCGGCAGCAGTGCCGACCGCGACTGGACCAGCGACTCGCGTGCCTGGCGCAGCCGAATCACGGCTTGGGCGATATCGAGATTGGCGGACTGCGCCTGGCCGATCAGTTGGCCAAGCATCGGATCGTCGAACCGGTCCCACCAGCGAGACAGGTCCTCGCGCGCCTTTTGCTGCACGTCGACGGAGAACTGATCGGGTATGCCGAGTTCGGCGGCAGTCTGTTGCGGACGGGCGGAGCCGATAGAACAAGCTGCCAGCGGCAGCGCCGCACAGAGCAACAGAGCAATCGCAGGTCGTGCCATAGCGTTTTATATGGCTGATACGCTTTTACCGATCCACTAAAAAAACATGTGTCTCCGTAACGATCTTGCGGCGGCAGGTGCCTTGCCTAGCCACCCCTTGCGATCCTAGATGCCCCGCGACCAGGAGGGGTCTAGATGAGCGAAAATCTGTATCCGGTGCCGGAAAGCTGGGCGAAGACTGCCCGCATCGATGCCGCAGCGTATGAACGTCTCCATGCCCAGTCGCTGTCCGACCCTGACGGGTTCTGGCTCGAACAGGCCAAGAGGCTCGACTGGATCGTGCCGCCCGCAACTGCCGGCGACTGGTCGTTCGAACAGGCCGATTTCGGTATCCGCTGGTTCGCCGACGGCAAGCTCAACGTCGCTGCCAATTGCCTCGATCGCCATCTGGCGAGCCGCGGCAGCGAGACCGCGATCCTGTGGGAGCCGGACGATCCCAAGGAGGAAGCGCGCCGGATCACTTATCTGGAGCTCTTCGAAGAGGTCTGCCGGTTCGCCAATGTGCTGAAGGCGGAAGGCGTGCGGAAGGGGGACCGGGTCACCGTCTACATGCCGATGATCCCCGAGGCGGCGGTGGCGCTGCTCGCCTGCGCGCGGATCGGCGCGATTCATTCGGTGGTGTTCGGCGGCTTTTCGCCGGAGGCACTGGCGGGCCGCATCGTCGATTGCGACAGCCGCATCGTCATCACCGCCGACGAAGGCCGGCGCGGTGGCAAGCGAGTGCCGTTGAAGGCCAATGTCGACGCGGCGCAACGCCACGCACCCGTCCTCGAGAAGGTGATCGTCGTGCAGGCGACCGGCGGCGACGTGGCGATGCAGTCCGGCCGCGACCTCTGGTATCACGAGGCGGCGGCGAAGGTTTCGGCCGACTGTCCGGCCGAGCCGATGGATGCCGAGGATCCGCTGTTCATCCTCTACACCTCGGGATCGACCGGCAAGCCCAAGGGCGTGCTGCATTCGAGCGGCGGCTATCTGCTCTGGGCGGCGTACACGCACGACGTGGTTTTTGATTACCGACCAGGCCAGATTTACTGGTGTGCGGCGGACATCGGCTGGGTCACCGGGCACAGCTATATCGTCTATGGCCCGCTGGCGAACGGAGGCACCACGCTGATGTTCGAAGGCGTGCCCACCTGGCCCGACGCAGGCCGCATGTGGCAGGTGGTCGACCGCCACCAGGTCGAAATTCTCTACACCGCGCCCACTGCGTTGCGTGCGCTGATGAAAGAGGGAGACAGCTACGTCACCTCGACCAGTCGCAAATCGCTGAAGCTGCTCGGCTCGGTCGGCGAACCGATCAATCCGGAGGCGTGGCGCTGGTATCACGACGTGGTGGGCGAGGGGCGCTGCCCGATCGTGGACACCTGGTGGCAGACCGAAACCGGCGGCCACATGATCACCCCGCTGCCGGGTGCCACTGCGCTCAAGCCGGGTTCGGCGTCGATGCCGTTCTTCGGCATTGAACCGCAGCTGGTCGATGGCGACGGCACGCTGCTGGAGGGCGCGACCGAGGGCAATCTGGTCATCGCGCGCAGCTGGCCGGGGCAGATGCGCACCGTCTGGGGCGATCACGAGCGCTTCTTCCAGACCTATTTCACCACCTATCGCGGCAAATATTTCACCGGCGATGGCTGCCGCCGCGATGCCGACGGCTATTACTGGATCACCGGCCGGGTGGACGACGTGATCAACGTCTCGGGCCATCGCATGGGCACCGCCGAGGTAGAGAGTGCGCTGGTGTTGCACGACAAGGTGGCGGAAGCTGCCGTCGTCGGCATGCCGCATGACATCAAGGGCCAGGGCATCTATGCCTATGTGACCTTGAACGCCGGGGTGGAGGCGAGCGAAGCGCTGCGCAAGGAATTGCGCGATTGGGTGCGCGGCGAAATCGGCCCGATTGCAACGCCCGACGCGATCCAGTTCGCGCCGGGCCTGCCCAAGACGCGCTCGGGCAAGATCATGCGCCGCATCCTGCGCAAGATTGCCGAGGGCGATGTGAGCAGCCTTGGCGATACCTCGACACTGGCGGATCCTGCGGTCGTGGACGATTTGGTGGCCAATCGCGTCTCCTGAGGCCGTGTGTCTCAGGAAAGAGCGGGTGCGGGGGGCAGCGATGCCCCTCCGTACAGTATCGCTTGTAACAAAATCCCGTTGCGACCGGCCGAACCCCCCGTTACACTCGCCTAATACACATCGAGATGGGGGTTCTTAACACGATGAAATCCGGTCGTTCTTTGTTGCTCGCGAGCGTCGCCGCGCTGCTCCTCTCCGCACCCGCGCTCGCCCAGACGGGCAAGCCGCATTATGGCAGCTTCGGCGTTGACCTGACGGCCCAGAAGCCTGGCGTGAAGCCCGGCGACGATTTCTGGACCTATGCCAATGGCGGTTGGGCGGAGCGCACGCAGATCGCGGCCGATCGGACCTCGGCGGGGCCGTTCGTCGATCTCGCCATCGCGGCCGAGACCAATGTGCGCACGCTGCTCGACGAGATGGCCAAGAACCCTGCGACCTATGGCGCAAGCGGCAAGCAGATCGGCGACTTCTACGCCAGCTGGATGGACGAGGCGGGGATCGAGGCGCGCGGTGCCGCGCCGCTGAAGCCCTATCTCGATCGCATCGCCGGCGTGCAGGACAAGAGCGCGCTGCAGGTGCTGTTCGCCAGCACTGGGTATGCCAGCCCTGTCGATATCGACATCATGCCGGGCCTCGCCGATCCTACGCGCTATACTGCCGCGGTCGGCCAGGGCGGACTGGGCATGCCGCGCGACTATTTCCTGAATCCGGGCGAAAAGTTCGACGCGTTCCGCAAGGCCTATCGTGCCTATGTGCAGCAGATCCAGGAGCTCGCCGGGATTCCGGACGCCAGCGCCAAGGCCGACGCCATCGTCGCGCTGGAGACGGCGATGGCCAAGGTTCAATGGTCGCCCGAGCAGAGCCGCGACATCGCCGCGCTGAACGACCCGCAGACGATCGCCGGCCTGAAGGCCAAGGCGCCCGAATTCGATTGGGCGCTGATGCTGAAGACCGCGGGGCTCGATAGCTCGCCGCAGATCCTGATGGCGCAGAACACGGCGCTGATCGCGCTGGGCAAGATCTTCGCAGAAACACCGCTGCAGACCTGGAAGGACTATGTCGCCTATCGCTTCGTCAGCGATCACGCGACCTTCCTGCCTAAGGCGTTCGATCAGGCGCGCTTCGACTTCTATTCGAAGACGCTTTCGGGTGTGCCGATGCAGCGCGAGCGTTGGAAGCGCGGCGTGCAGCTGGTGAACGGCGCGCTCGGCGAGGCGGTCGGCAAGGCCTATGTCGCCAAATATTATCCGCCGGCCGCGGAGAAGCAGATGGCCGAGCTGATCGAAAATCTGCGGGAAGCCTATCAGGAGCGGATCACCGCTTCGACGTGGATGGACGACGCCACGCGCAAGGCTGCCTTGGCCAAGCTCGCTGCCTTCGAGCCGCGGATCGGGCACCCGGACAAGTACATCGACTATGCGTCGCTGGAGGTGGTGCGGGGCGATCTGCTCGGCAACGTCATGCGCTCGGGCGAGTTCGAGCATCAGCTGGCCCTGTCGCGCTTCCCTAAGCCGGTCGATCGCAGCCTGTGGGCGATGACGCCGCAGACGGTGAACGCCTATTACAACCCGCTCTCGAATCAGATCACTTTCCCGGCGGCGATTCTGCAGCCGCCCTTCTTCGATCCCAATGCCGATCCGGCGGTGAATTACGGGGCCATCGGCGCGGTGATCGGCCATGAAATGGGCCATGGCTTCGACGATCAGGGTTCGCAGTTCGGCCCCACCGGCAAGTTTGAGAATTGGTGGACGCCCGCGGCAAAGACCGCGTTCGGCACGCGCACCGGCGCGCTGGCGGAGCAGTATAGCAGCTACGAACCGGTGCCGGGGACGAAGATCAACGGCAAGCTCACGCTCGGCGAGAATATCGGCGATCTCGGCGGCGTCGAGGCGGCCTATTCGGCGTATCAGAAGTACCAGGCCAAGCACGGCAAGGCCAAGGCGGTGGACGGCCTGAGCGGCGACCAGCGCTTCTTCCTTGCGTACGCCCAGGCCTGGCGGGTGAAGGTGCGCGAGGATGCACAGCGCCAGCAGCTGCTCACCGATCCGCACTCGCCGGCAACGGCGCGGGTGAACGGGATCGTCCGCAACGTCGACGCCTGGTACCAGGCGTTCAAGATCCAGCCGGGCGACAAGCTGTACCTGCCGCCAGAGAAGCGCGTGCATATCTGGTAAGCGAAGCGCTTATTTGGTGGACGGCCCGGTGGAAACGCCGGGCCGTTTTGCGTTCTAGGGTGCGGCAACGATCGCCAGTTGCATGATGTGCAACCAGGCGCGGCCGGCTTTGCAGTTGCGGAATCGTCGTCACAAAACCAGATGCGCCGCCCACGCTGCATTGCAGCATACGCCATTCCGAGGACCGCGATGTTTTCCCTGATTGCCCTGTATTTCGCTCATCGTCGGCTCGCCGCTCAGGCTCAGCATCCGAAGATCGACACGCGCGGCCCTGCCGTTGCCGCCAATGAACAGCATGTCATGCCGCTGCCGCTGGCAGCCTAACCGGATCGTCCGCCCTCACCCCCTCGGGCGGACGTCAGGGGCGCCGCACTCCCCCAATCCTGTTGCGGCGCCCCGTCCCTTTCAGTTGCGCTCGTTCTGCGTGCGGGTGCCCGGTGCGGCGGGTTCCGCCAACGTCGCCTCACCGGCGAGCGCATGGCCGGCTTCGTCCCTGCCGATCGTGTCCAGGTGCATTAGCTTGGCGATCCACCAGCTGACCGGCACCGCGATGACCCCGACGACGATGATGTACCAGCCGATCGACCAATAGACTTCGAGCACGCGTTCCGGGCCGGCCCCTTCGCCGCCCGTCGCCTGCGCGATACGCGCGGCGAGGAAATTGCCCGCCGCGGTCGAGAGGAACCAGGTACCCATCATCAGCCCGACCATCGATCCAGTGGAAAGACGCGTCATGCTCGACAGGCCGACCGGCGAGAAGCACAGCTCCGCGGTCGAGTGCAGAAGATAGAGCAGGATCACGAACAGCATCGGCGTCATCGCGCCATCCTGCCCGGCCCCCAACACCAGCACGACGAAGCCGAGCCCAACCTGGATCAGGCCGAGCGCGAACTTCAGCGGGGCACTTGGCTCCAGCCCGCGCTTGCCGAGCTGCACCCAGAGGATGCCGAACAGCGGCGCCAGCGTAATGATCCAGAAGCTGTTGACCGATTGGAACCAGGAGGCGGGCATTTCCCAGCCGAACAGGTGGCGATCGACTCGCTGGTCGGTAAACACGTTCAGCGACGAGCCCGCCTGTTCGAACAGCGCCCAGAATAGCGGGCACAAGGCGATCAGGTACAGTGCGCCGAAGATGCGCATCCGCTCAACCTTGGGCAGCGTGAAAAGCGCCCTGTAGAAGATGTAGAGGAAGGTGATGCCGAAGGTGGCGAGCAACAGCGTGCCCACCAGGCCCTCGTCGCGGATGAGCAGCCAGGACACCCCCACCGCGGCTACCGAGGCGAGGTAGATCAGCCATTCGCGCGAAAGGCCCACCCGCGTCGGCGCGCGCAGCAGTGCGGGGTCGGCCGGTGCGCCCGCGTCGTGCAGATCGCGGCGGAACAGCACGAACACGACCAGGCCTAGCAGCATGCCGATGCCGGCCGCGCCGAACCCCCAGGACCAGCCGATCCGCTCCCCGAGATAGCCGACCAGGAGTGGCCCGGTGAACGCGCCCAGGTTGATTCCCATGTAGAAGATCGAAAATGCGCCGTCCCTCCGAGGATCGTCGCGCCGATACAGCTGCCCGACGAGCACCGAGATGTTCGCCTTCAGAAAGCCTGTGCCGACGATGATACAGGCCAGGCCTGCATAGAAGCCCTGCAGATAGCCCCCCTGCTCGCCCGGCGGCCCTTCCACCAGTGCGATCAGCAGGTGGCCGATCGCGATGAACACGCCACCCGCCAGAACCGCCTTGCGCGCGCCCAGATAGCGATCCGCCAGATAGCCGCCGAGCACCGGGGTGATGTACACCATCGAGGTGTAGGCGCCGTACACTGCATAGGCCGGGTTCTCGGCGAAGAGGAAATGCTTGGTCAGATAGAAGACCAGGATCGCGCGCATGCCGTAGTAGGAGAAACGCTCCCACATCTCGGCAAAGAACAGCATGAACAGGCCGCGGGGATGGCCCAGAATCGTTTTCGCCGTAGCGGGGGCACCCCCGCCGGTCGCAATTGTCGCCATGCGCCCGAAACTTCCTTTATTGCCTTGCGGGATCCAGCCCGCCAAAGCCGGCCAGACTAGCGATCCATGCGCGGCTGTGAAGAGCGGTTGTTGCCGTTGAGACCAGTTGGTAGGGCGACGCAATGACCTTCAACGATCGTTCTACGCCGCTGTCGCTCCTCCAGACTCGCCGGTCGGGAAAGCCGCGCGACCTGGCGGCGCCTGGTCCCAGCCCCGAACAGCTCGACCAGATGGTGGCGATTGCCGCGCGCACACCCGATCATGGCAAGCTGGCCCCCTGGCGGTTCGTGATCGTGCCCGATGCGGCGCGACCTGCGCTGGCGCTGAAGTTGGTCGAGATCCTGCGCGCAGAGAACCCGGCAGCAACGCCGCGCGACGAGGAAGCCGCCGCCCAGTTCGCCACCCAGGCGCCGGCGCTGGTGGTGGTGCTGTCCGCGCCGGTGCAGCCGCACAAGATTCCGCTCTGGGAGCAGGAGCTTTCCGCCGGCGCTGCGTGCATGAACCTGTTGCATGCGGCGCACGCGATGGGCTTTGCTGGCGGCTGGCTGACCGGCTGGCCGGCCTATTCGAACGGCGTGCGCGACCTGTTCGGCGGAGAGGGGCAGCGCATCGCCGGCTTCGTCTTCCTCGGAACGCCATCGCGGCCGCTGGAAGAGCGTCCGCGCGGTGACCTGTCGCAAATCGTGCACCGGTGGAATCCCTGACTATGGACTCGCGGGGCTCCTGCTGTATTATACCAGCATGACAGCCCTGGAGCACGAAGACAGCCCGGTCTACCTCAAGCTGCGGGCGACCATTGCCGCCGCGATCCTGCGAGGACAGTTCCGCGCCGGTGATCAGCTTCCCTCGGTCCGGGCGCTTGCCGCAGAGCATGGCGCCAACCCGCTGACGGTGGCTAAGGCCTATCAGAGCTTCCAGAACGACGGCTATGTCGAGGTGCGCCGCGGCGTCGGCATGTTCGTGTTGCCGGGCGCGGTCGAGCGGCTGCGGCTGGCGGAGCGCGAGCGCTTCCTGGCCGGCTATTGGCCGCGGGTTCGGGATCATATCGCGCTGCTCGGCCTCGATGTCCGCGAGCTGCTGGATGGCAGCCACGAGATCGCCTGAGCCGATGGCCGATACCAAGCCCGGGTGGAAGCGGACGCTCGGCGGTTGGGCCGTCACGCTCGGCGTCTTCTTCCTTTTCCAGAGCGCGGTGGCGCGGCCCTATTACATTCCCTCGGGTTCGATGATGCCGACGCTGCGCACCGGTGATCGACTGGTCGCGAGCAAGTTTCCCTATGGATTTTCGCAAGCCTCGCTGATGATCCATGGCAAGGACATCGCCGCGACGCGTCTGTTCGGCGGCATCCCGGCACGCGGCGATATCGTCATCGTCGTTCGTCGCGGGGACGGGGAGGACTTGATCAAGCGCGTGATCGGCCTCCCGGGCGACACGCTGGAAGTGCGGCATGGCCGGTTGATCCTGAACGGCAAGCCCGTGCCGCGCGTGGGCAGGGGCACTGCGATGATCCCAGTCGACGCGGCGGTGCCGTGCGACGAGGGGCCGATTGCCGCCTTTCGTAGGCCAGGGCCGGATGGCAAGCTCTATTGCCAGCCGCCCCTCTATCGCGAAACGCTGCCGGGCGGCGCCAGTTATGACGTGATCGATCTTGGCGATACGGTGCTGCCGAACGGCTATGTCAGCCCTGGGGACAAGTATGGCCCGGTCACTATTCCTGCGGATCATGTCTTCCTGATGGGCGATAATCGCGATCAGTCGGCCGACAGCCGCTTCGCGTCCGAAGACAAGGGACTGGGCGGCCCGGTGCCGCTTGAGACCATTGCCGGACGCGCCGAATTCGTGACGCTCAGCTATGACGGGGAGGGCGCCTGGCTCAATCCGCTCAGCTATGTCACCGCAATCCGCTGGGGCCGGACCGGCTCGACGCTGCGGCCGGCGCAATGATGCAACTGCAGGGCGACTATGCGCGCGACGGGTACGCGCTCGTGCGAGGCTTGTGTACGCCCGAGATGTGCAATGCGTTGCTGCAACAGGTGCAGGCGGATGTGCTCTCGCAAGGCGCGGTCCGGCGGCTGATGCGGCACCCCAATCTCCTGCAGCGGGAAGCAGTGGAAGTGTATGGATTTCACTACCCTCCGCTGCTCGCTTTCCTCTGGGGGTTGACGCCCAGCATCGCCACCGCGCTCGGAATGGACCTGCTGCCGAGCTACAGCTATTTCCGCATCTATCGCGAAGGCGATGTTTGCCGTGTCCATAGCGATCGCTATGCCTGCGAAGTCAGCCTATCGTTGACGCTGGACTATAGCGATGGCGTTCCCTGGCCGCTTGAAATGGCGGATATGCCGACCGAACCCTCCGCGCTGGTGGAAAGCGGGTTTGGCGATCAGCCCCACCGGTCGATCGCGATGGAGCCGGGGGATGGCGTCCTCTATCAAGGCGTTTATCGCCGACATGGGCGGATTACGCCCAATCCTAACGCCTGGTCAGCCCATCTTTTCTGCCATTGGGTTCAGCGAAACGGTGCCTATGCGGAACATGCCTTTGATGGAAAGGCATCTGTGACGCGACCAGTGAATTTCCGGCTGGAAGACGCGTAGCCCCTAGGGCGCACCCAGTAGAACGAAGCCGCGATCAAGCCTGAGCCGCCTCCGCGGCCAGGAAGGCACGGACCCCTCCCCGGTGCGGGGAAGGGCCGGCCACCGATCAGGCGCGGGTGCCGGTGATCGGGAAGCTGCCAAAGGCGCCGGCGGTAACCGTGCCGTCCAGGCTGTCGCCGCTGACAGTGGCTTCGCAGGTCAGCGTCATCGGCATAGGCACCGAGATGTTGAGCGACCAACTGAGCGTGTCGCCGCTCACCTTTCCGTCGGTGATTTCCGCCTGGCCCATGGCGCCGTTGAAGTTGCCGGTGAAGCTGTCGCCATTGCTATGGACCGTAAGTACCGCCTGCTGGTCGCCCAGCGGCGACTTGGTCACGGTGTTCCAGCTGCCATCCACATTCGCCATTTTGGGTCTCTCCTGCTCATTGGTCCGTCGGCGGGGTCGTTCCCGCCAGCGATGCCGCGGTGACCACCTCGACAGGCAGGCCGAGGCTGTCAAGTTGCGGGCGCACCTTCGCGGCATCGCCCACCACGACCCAAACGAAGCGATCGACATTCAGTGCCCCGCGTGCCGCAGCGTCAAGCTGGGCGGCGGTGAGCGCGCGATATTTTTGTGCGATCGTATCGTAGTAATTGTCGGGCCGCTGCCGCAGGTCGTTCTGCTGCATCGCCGACAGCACCGCGCCTGCCGTTTCGAATCGGCCGGCCAGTTCGCGCGTGGCGCCGTTCACCTCGCGGGTGAGCTCGGCCGACGTGACGCCCTTGCTGGTCAGGAAATCGCGCACCTGCTCGCGAATCGCCCGGATCGAATCGCCGGTCTTGTCCGCCTGCACCGGCGCGTTGACGGTGTAGGGCACGGCATGTTCGAGCCAGTTGAACCCACCGCCTGCGCCATAGCTCCAATGCTTCGTTTCGCGCAGATCCATGTTGATGCGCGAAAGAAAGCCGCCGCCCAGCACCTGGTTGGCGGTCATCGCGACGAGAAGATCGCCGGTCGGGTCAAGCGGCGTCATCTGTCCGGCATAGATTGTCGACTGCGGTGAACTTGGACGGTCGACCAGCACGATGCGCGGCGTGGACTGTTGCGGGGGGGTGCCAAAGGCCTTGCTTCCGGCGGCGCCTTCGCCCCGCCAGTCGCCGAAGCGCGCCTCGAGCGCCGCCTTCACCGCTGCGATCGGCAAATCGCTGACCACGAACAGCTTGGCCTTGTCCGGCCGTATCCAGGCGCGATGGAACGCCACAAGATCGTCGCGGGTCAACTTGGCTACCGCTGCCGGATCACCTCCGCCGTTCCCCAGCTTCGCATAGGGGTTGCTGGCGCCATAGAGCAGCCCCGGCAACGCGCGCGCGGCAAGGCTGCCCGGCTCGCTCAGTTCGAACTGGATCCCGGTCAGCGTCGTTGCCCGCACGCGCTCGACTTCCCCGGGGGCGAAGGCCGGGTGTCGCACGACGTCCGCGAACAGATCGACGCCGCCGCCCAGATTGGCGCTCGGGACGCTCAGGCTCAGATAGGTGCGATCCGCCGAACTGCCTGCACCGATATTGGCACCCAGCCGCTCCTTGGCCTCCGCAAGCGCGATCGAATCGCGGCTGGTGGTGCCCTCGTTCAGCAGCGAGAGCGTGAGATTCTGGGTGCCGGCCTTGCCGTCTGGATCGGCAGTGATCCCGGCGTCGAAGCTCATCGCGACCTGAGTCACGGGCACCGCGGTCTGCTGCGCGTAGATCAGCTCAATGCCATTGGCGAGGCGGGTGCGCTCCACCTTGGGAAAGTGGATGTCGCGCACGGCACCAACGTCGGGCAGCGGCCCGCGATCGCCCTTGGCGACGGGCGCCTCTGCCGCCGGCTTGGGTGCTGCGACCGCCTGGGCCTCGGCATAATCCTCCCGTTTGCCCGGATCGACGCGGATGGTGAGCGAGGGGCGGGTGAGCCATTTGGCGGCGGCCGCCTTCGCCTTGGCCGGCGTCATCGTCGCCACGTCCTCCAGCTGCTTGCGGAAGAAACCGGGGTCGTTGGAATAGAGCGCGCCTTCGGCCAGCGCGGACGCTTGCGCGCGCACCGATTCGAGGCCGCGAATAGTCTGGGTGACGCTGGTGGTGGCGACACGCTGCACTTCGTCCGCCGTCGGCCCCGTGGCGATCAGCTCTGCCAGGATCTCGTCCAGCCGCTTGTTGACCAGCGCGGGATCGACGCCGGGTTTCACCACCGCCTGGATCTGGAAGATGCCGACCTGCGCCATGGCATCGGACCCGGCGGAGACGCTCACCGCCAGCTTTTCCTTCCGCACGAGCGCATTGTCCAAGCGCGAACTGGCAAGGCCGCCCAGCACGCTGCCGAACACGTCGAGCGCCGCCGAATCGGGATCGTTGAGCCCGGGCACGGCCCAGCTGCGCACCAGTACCGTCGTCGGCACCGCATCCTTCAGCGTCACGGTCTTCGATGCGGTGAAGCTGGGGATCGAAACCTTGGGGAGCTCGCTTTCCGGGCCCTTGGGGATCGCCCCAAAATACTTCTCGACCAGCGGCTTCGCTTCTGCGGCGTCGATGTCGCCGGCCAGCACCAGCACGGCGTTGTTCGGGCCATAATGGGTGCGGAACCAGCCCTTCACATCCTCGATGCTGGCCTTGTCGAGATCTGCCATCGATCCGATCGGCGTGTGGCCATAGGGCGTGCCGGCGAACAGCGTCTCGAACAGTGCATATTGCACCAGTCCGAAGGGGCGGTTGTCCCCTTGGCGCTTCTCGTTCTGAACAACGCCGCGCTGCTCATCGAGCACGGCTTGCGTGATTGCCGGGGTCAGCCACCCCATCCGGTCGCTTTCCAGGAACAATGCACGTTCGAGTGCCGGCTTGGGCACGGTCTCGAAATAGTTGGTGCGATCGAAGCTGGTCGTGCCGTTCAGGTCGGTCGCGCCGACCTGCTTGAGCGGTTCGAAGAAATCGCCGGGCGCGTTCTGCGATCCGTTGAACATCAGATGTTCGAACAGATGGGCGAAGCCGGTTTTGCCGGCTGGCTCGTGCTTCGATCCGACGTCGTACCACACCGAAACCGCCACCACCGGCGCCTTGCGATCGGTGTGGACGATCACGCGCAGGCCATTGGCGAGGGTGAATTCGCTGTAGGGAAGCTTCACCTGTTCCACCAGCGCCGCGACGGGCGCGGGGCGGGTGGCAGTGACGGGTGCTTGCTGGGCACTGCCGGGCAGAACAGGAACGGCGAGCGCGATCAGTGCCGCGCTGCAGAACAATCGGAACGACTTCATGAACTCGCTATCCCCGCGTGATGATGCCGGGAGCATAGCCGCGTGCAGGCCGGCTGCAAGTATCGCCAGCGCGCGGAAGTCAGCGATCGAATGCCGTCTCTGTATGCGATGCCGTGCGGAAGCGAAAGGCCATGCTGTGCCGATAGGTTTCCCCCGCCTCGATCCGGGCGGAAGGGAAGCCGGGCTGGTTCGGGCTGTCCGGAAATTTCTGCGGCTCGAGACACAAGCCACCCCGTAGTGGATAGGTGCCGCCGGTGGTGCCCGGCGCGCCATCGGCCAGGTAGTTGCCGGAGTAGAATTGAACTCCGGGTTCGGTCGAATGCACGTCGAGTACGCGTCCCGTGTGCGGATCGAACAGCGTGGCGATGCGCCGTTCGAAGCCGGCGGGGCCGTCCAGCACGAAGTTGTGATCGAATCCCGTGCCGAGCGCGAGCTGCGCATCGGCCGCATCGATGTCGCGCCCGATCGGCTTGGGCGTGCGGAAATCGAAGGGCGTGCCTTCCACTGGGGCAAGCGCGCCGGTGGGGATCAGTTCGTTATCGACCGGCGTGATCGCGCTCGCCGGGATCTGCAGCACATGTTCCAGGATCGTAGCGCTGCTGCCTTCGCCCGCCAGGTTGAAATAGGCATGCTGGGTGAGGTTGACGATCGTCGCGCGATCGGTGGTGGCGGTGAACCGCACCGCCAGGCCATCCTCCTCTAGCACATATTCCACCCGCGCCGTGAGGTCGCCGGGAAAGCCGTTCCAGCCATGCGGCGTATCGAGCCGGAAGGTGACGGCAGTGTCGCTGCGCGACTCCACCGTCCAGAGTTGCTGGTCGAAGCCGGCAGGCCCCGAATGGAGGCTGTTGTCGCCTTCGTTGGTGGTCAGCTGAAACGTTTCGCCGTCCAGCGCGAAGCGGCCGCCGGCGATGCGATTGGCATAGCGGCCGGCCACCGCGCCATAATAGCGCGGCGGCTGGCGGCGGTAATCTTCGAGGTCGGCATAGCCGAGCACGACATTGTCCGGCCGCCCGTGCCGATCGGGCACTTCCAGCCGGTGCAACGTCGCACCCAGGTTCAGAAACTGCGCGCGAAACGCTCCGCGCGCGATTTCGACGACCTCGATGCCGCTCATTGGCCCGGACAGACCGAATTGGCGGGATCGGAGACGATCCGCGCTTCGGCCAGCGAGAGGGTGAAGGGCCCGCTCGCCTGCAGCACGATAGGCGCATTCACCTTGGTCACATCGACTCCGTTCTTCTGATAGCATTTCAGCAGCACGTTGACCGTTTGCCAACCGGTCTTGCCGGTGAACAGCCCGGTCGCGTCGATCGTTCCCGTGTTCGTACCGCCTTCCATCGACAGCCGGACCGGACCCGTCGGTGCCGCATCGACGCGATAGACGAGGCGCAGCGACAGGTCGCCGTTGGTCTCGCGGCTGAGATCGAGGTCGCCGCCGCCGATGCGCAGCGTCGCAGGGCCTGCCGGCCAGGTCAGCTGCTGCGCACCTTCCTGGGTGGCCGGCCCGTCGACGGTCTTGCGAGTGACGCCGCTATCGGTCGCGAAGGAGAAGGGTGCCGGCGTCACGCCCTTGGCAAAGAAGGTGCCGGTGTTGCCCAGCGCGGCATCGACGCCCGAGACTTCGCTCAGCGTGCCGACGGTGCCGGGCTTGGCATAACGCAGGCCATAGCCGAACGCGAACAGCGGATCATAGCCGGCGGCGCCGCGATTGAGCGTGAACTGGCCGGCCGTCTTGGGCCAGCTGAACGAAAGCGTGCCGGTGAAGTCGCGGCGCGGCTTGCCGGCCTTGTCGCCGATCAGCACATCGGCCACGCCCGCGCCCTCGCTGCCTGGCAGCCAGGCCGCGACGAACGCGTCCGACGCGTTGAGCTCCGGGTTCACCCAGAGCGGCCTGCCGGAGAGGAACACCGAGACGACCGGCACGCCCGCCGCCTTCAGCTTCTTGAGCAGCGCCAGCGCCTGCTTGTCGCCCGGCTGGAACTCCAGCGTGCGCACATCGCCGCGCATTTCGGCATAGGGCTCCTCGCCGAACACGACGATCGCCACGTCGGGCTTTTTGGTGAAGCTGCCATCGGCGGAAAGCGTGGCCGTGCCGCCGCCGGCCTTCACCGCCGCCTGGATGCCGGCGAAGATCGTCTCGCCATTGGGGAACATCGCGTTCGGATTGCCGTCGCCCTGCCAGCTGAGCGTCCAGCCGCCCGATTGCTGCGCCATGGAGTCGGCGCCCGAACCCGCGACCAGCACGTTCGCGCTCGCCTTTAGCGGAAGCACGCCATTGTTCTTCAGCAGGACCAGCGATTTGGCGACCGCTTCGCGGGCGATAGCGCGATGTTCGGGTGCGCCGATGATCTCGGCCTTGCTCTCATAAGGGCGGGCCGCCTCGAACAGGCCCATCTGCATCTTCACGCGCAGGATGCGGCGTACCGCGTCGTCGATCCGTGCCATCGGGATCGTGCCGGCCTTGGCATGGGCCAGCGTCGATTCGTACAGGCCCTTCCAGCTGTCCGGCGCCATCGCCATGTCGAGCCCGGCGTTGAACGTCGCGGCGCAATCGGTGGCGGTGCAGCCCGGAATTTGCGCATGGCCGTTCCAGTCGCCGACGACGAAGCCGTCAAAGCCCATCTTGCCCTTCAGCACATCGGTGAGCAGCGACTTGTTGCCGTGCATCTTGGCGCCGTTCCAGCTGCTGAACGATGCCATGACGGTCATCGTGCCCGCGTTGATCGCGCCCGGATAACCGGCATTGTGAATGCGGATCAGCTCCTCTTCGGAAACCCGGGTATCGCCCTGGTCCTGCCCGCCGAAGGTGCCGCCGTCGCCGAGGAAATGCTTGGCCGAGGCCGCGACATAGCCTTTCTGGATGCGGTCCTTGGTGCCCGGCGCGCCCTGCAGGCCGCGGATCATCGCGCCGGCATAGCTGCGCACCACCTCCGGATCTTCCGAATAGCCTTCATAGGCGCGCCCCCAGCGGTCGTCCTGCGGCACCGCCAGCGTCGGTCCGAAGGCCCAGTCGATGCCCGCAGAGGCGGTTTCCGCCGCGGTTGCGCGGCCGATCTTTTCCATCAGCGCCGGATCGCGCATCGCGCCGAGGCCAACATTGTGCGGGAATAGCGTGGCGCCGACGATGTTGTTGTTGCCATGCACCGCGTCGATGCCGAACATGATCGGGATTGCGGCATGGTTGCCCTTGCGGGCGAGCGCCGCCTTCTGGAACGCCTGCGCCGTCGCCAGCCACGGCCCGCGGGGGCTACGATCAGGCGCGCCGATGGGCGGCGAGCTGCCGCCCGCGAGGATGGAGCCGAGCGGATAGGTGGCGAGATCGGCCGGCGTGATGCTGCCGATGTCGGCCTGGATCATCTGGCCAACCTTCTCCTCCAGCGTCATCTTCGCCAGCAGATCCGTGATCGACTTCTCCGTGGCAGGATCGATCAGCCCCGGCGTCTTCGCCGCGGGCCATTTTTCCGGATGTGCAGTGGACGACAGCGTTGTCGGCGCCTGCTGCGCAACGGCGGGTGCGGCGGCAAGGATCGTGGTGGCTAACAGCAGCTTCAGGCCCGCAGGCATTTTCTCTCTCCCCAACAGGTTCTTTGGTAGCGATACCGCAGGATCAGTGCCCAAGTCCATGCGTCAGCCAGCGGGCGGCGGCATCGGGGCTCTGCTTGTCGGCGTCGCGATCGACCATGTAATTGGCTTCGCGCATCTTTTCGACTGAAATCGCACCGATCAGCGGGCGCAGGGCGGCCTGGAAGCGGGCGTCGTCAGCGCGCTTCGGCGCAAGCAGCAGGATTGCGTCATAGCCGGGGATGGCGCCTTTTGGATCCTGCAGCACGGCAAGATGCTGCGCAGCGATGCGACCGTCGGAGGAAAAGGCCGGGATCACGTCCGCCGCGCCGCTGGCGAGCGCGCGATACATGAAAGTGGGCTGATAGGGATTCGCCGCGGCGAAACGCAGGCCATAGGCGCGCTGCACGGCCTTCCATTCGGAGCGCTCCAGAAACTCCACGTCGGTGGCGAGCTTCAGCGACGGCGCGACCGCGGCTAGGTCGGCGATGCTCGCGATGCCGCGGCGCCGGGCATCGTCGCCGCGCATGACGAAGGCATAGGCATTCTCGAAGCCCAGCGATCCGAGCAGCGTGACCTTGTTCGTACGTCGCGCCCATTCGGCCACGCCGCGGACGAGCTCGGCGCGGTGTGGTACATCGGTACGGCCCATCTGGTTGGTCCAGATCGTACCCGAATAGTCGACATAGACGTCGATCGCATCGCTCGCGAGCGCCGCATAGGCGACGCCGGAGCCCAGCCCTTCGCGATAGCGCACCTGGTACCCCGCCGACTTCAGCCGCGCGCCGATCAGCCGGGCTAGGATATATTGTTCCGAAAACCCTTTGGCGCCGATCGTCACCACGCTCCGCTGCGCGGGCCAGGCGGGCGCCAAGGCGGCGAGCGCGCCCGCGGCGAGCAGGCCTAGGCTCAACCACACAAAGGCCCGCCGCCTGCGGGAAATTCCCCATTCGGCAAGGCCGAGCAGTGCGTCGACGGTCAGGGCCAGCGCGGCGGCGGAAAGGCAGCCGGCAAGCACCAGCGCCCAGTTCTGCGTCTGCAGCCCGGCAAAGATCAGGTCGCCCAGGCTCGGCTGGCCCACCGTAGTCGAAAGCGTCGCCGCCCCGATCGTCCACACGGCGGCGGTGCGGATGCCGGCCATCACCATCGGCGCGACCAGCGGCGCTTCGACCAGGCGCAGTTTCTGCCAAGCCGTCATGCCGACCCCGTCCGCTGCCTCGCGCACGGCGGGGTCGAGCGTCGTGAGACCGGTGATCGCGTTGCGCAGGATCGGCAGCAACGCATAGAGGGTGAGCGCGAGCAGCGACGGCAGGAAGCCCAGCGCCGGAATGCCCCCGCCCAGCAGCGCCGAAAGCCATAGCAGCAGCGGATAGAACAGCGCCAGCAGCGCCAGGCTGGGAATGGTCTGCACGAGGCTCGCCAACCCCAGCGCGACCCGGGCGATCCCCCGATGCCGGGCGGACGCCACCGCGAGCGGCAGGCTGATCGCGATTCCCAGCAGCAGCGCGGCAAAGGCCAGCAGCAAATGCTGCGCAAGCAGTTCGGGCACGCGGGCGAAGGCGCCGCTCATCGCGCCAGTGCCGCGAGACGCTGCGCTTGGTCGCGCGGCACCGCCACCAGCGCGTCTGCCGTCGCCCCGCCCTTGCCGGCGAGCAGGTCGCGCGGCGTCGCGTCGCCGACGATGCGGCCCGCGTCCATCACCAGGATACGGTCGGCGAGCAGCAGCGCTTCGGCCATGTCGTGGGTGACCAGCAGAGTGGTCAGCGCCATTTGCGCGTGTAGCGCACGGATCGCCGCGCCCAGGGCATCGCGCGTCACCGGATCCAGCGCGCCGAACGGTTCGTCCATCAGCAACAATTTCGGTCCGGTGGCCAATGCGCGGGCGACGCCGACGCGCTGGCGCTGCCCGCCGGACAGCGCGTCGGGCATCCGCGCGATCATCGCCTCCGGCAGGTCCACCAGCCGCATCAGCTCGGCCACGCGTGCGTCCGGCGCCCCACCGCCGGCAAGCCGCAGCCCGATCGCAACATTCTCCCCCACGGTCAGGTGCGGGAACAGTCCGACATTCTGGAAGACATAGCCGATCCGCCGCCGCAGCAGGTGCGCGGGCCCAGCATCCACCGGCGCGCCGTCGATCAGAACGCGCCCCTCGCTTGGATCGATCAGGCGGTTCACCATCTTGAGCAGGGTGGACTTGCCCGATCCGGACGCTCCTACCAGTGCTACGAAGCTGCCGCCCGCGATCTCCAGCGAAACGGAATCCACGGCCCGCACGGAATTTGCGTAGCTCTTGCCGACACCTTCGAACGTCACGCTGCGCAATTGCTCTGGCATTGTCGTCTGTTGTGCGGAATGTTGCGGCAAAGGTCAAAGACCGGCGTGCATAAAGGGGGAGGCGATGGCGGAGCGTGCGATCTTCATCACTGGCGGTGCTTCGGGCATCGGGCAGGCGGTGGCGGTGCTGTTCGCCGCGCGCGGCTGGCGGATCGGGATCGCCGATGTGAACGTTGCCGGCCTGGAGGCCACGCGCGCCATGCTGCCGGCGGACAGGGTCACGACGCATCCTTTCGACGTGCGCGACCGCGATGGCTGGACTGCGGCGCTCGCGGACTTCGCCGATGCCAGCGGCGGGCGATTGGACGTGCTGTTCAACAATGCCGGGATCGGAACCAGCGGCCCGTTCGCCAGCGCCGATCCCCGCGCGCTCGAACATTGTAATGCCGTCAACTTCATGGGCGTGGTGCACGGCGCCCATGTCGGCTTCCCGCTTCTGGCCGCCACGCCGGACTCGGCGATGCTGATCACCAGCTCTGCCGCGGGGATTTACGGCACCGCAGGGGCTGCGATCTATTCGGCGACCAAGTTCGCCGTGCGCGGCCTGGCCGAGGCGCTGGACGGCGAATGGGCCGCGGCCGGCGTGAAGGTGCGCACTCTGATGCCGGCCTTTATCGACACGCCGCTGCTCGACCAGCCGGCGGGGGGCTCCAACCAGCTGATCCGCGAAAGCGTGCAACGCTCCGGGCTGGAGATCTCGCCCGTGTCCGATGTGGCGGAAGCGGCGTGGCAGGCGGTGCACGGGCCGGTGCTGCATACCCGCGTCGGCAGCACGGCGCGCAAGCTGTGGTTCGCCGCGCGGTGGATGCCGGGCGCGCTACGCAAGCAGGCGCAGCGGAGCCGACTGGGCCGGCGATGAACTTGCGTTCTACGCATCACTCCTAATTGGGCATGCGCCTGTGAGGGCCCATCCGATCGCATAGTCCAAGCAGGAGCGATCGATGTCCAAGACGATGAAAGCTGCCGTAGTTCGCGAATTCGGCAAGCCGTTGGTGATCGAGGAAGTGCCGGTGCCGGAGGTTGGCCCCGGCCAGATTCTTGTCCGCATTGCCGCCAGCGGGGTTTGCCACACCGATCTTCACGCCGCCGAGGGCGATTGGCCGGTCAAACCCAAGCCGCCCTTCATCCCGGGCCATGAAGGCGTTGGCCATGTCGCGGCGGTTGGGGCTGGCGTGACCCATGTGAAGGAAGGTGATCGGGTGGGCGTGCCCTGGCTCTACACCGCGTGCGGACACTGCATGCACTGCCTGGGCGGTTGGGAGACGCTGTGCGAGAGCCAGCAGAACACCGGCTATTCGGTGAATGGCGGCTTTGCCGATTATGTGCTGGCCGACCCCAACTATGTCGGCATCCTGCCCGACAAGGTAGGCTTCGTGGAGATCGCACCGGTGCTGTGCGCGGGCGTGACGGTCTACAAGGGGCTCAAGGTCACCGATACCAAGCCCGGCGACTGGGTCGCCATCTCCGGGATCGGCGGGCTGGGGCACATGGCGGTGCAATATGCCAAGGCGATGGGGCTCAACGTCATCGCGGTTGATATCGACGACGAGAAGCTGGCGCTGGCGCGGAAGCTGGGCGCCGAGCTGACGGTCAACGCCCGCCACGAGGATCCGGCGGCGTTCGTTAAGAAGGCGGTCGGCGGCGCGCGGGGCGTGCTGGTGACGGCGGTGTCGACCAAGGCGTTCCAGCAGGCGCTGGGCATGGTGGGGCGCGGCGGCACCGTGTCGCTCAACGGCCTGCCGCCGGGGGATTTCCCGCTGTCGATCTTCGACACGGTGCTCAACGGCATCACCGTGCGCGGCTCGATCGTGGGCACCCGGCTGGACCTGCAGGAGGCGCTCGATTTCGCCGGGCAGGGCAAGGTCCATGCGACCGTGGCGACCGAGAAACTTGAGAACGTCAACGGCGTGTTCGATCGGATGCGTAAGGGCGAGATCGAGGGCCGGATCGTGCTCGACATGGCCTGAAGCGCCATCGACAGGGGCGGCGGCGGTTCCTAAGCTGCCGCCCATGCAGGACAATCTCACGGCCGAGCGGCCGAGCTTCGTCACCCATCTCGAATGCTCGATGACGGGCGAGACCTATGCGGCGGACCAGCTGCATGGGCTCTCGCGCGTCGGGCGGCCGCTGCTGGTGCGCTATGATCTGGCGGGGGTGGGCGCGGCGCTGACCCGCGACGCACTGGAGGCGCGGCCGACCGATCTGTGGCGTTGGCGCGAGCTGCTACCGGTGCGGCGGGCGGAGAACATCGTCTCGCTGGGCGAGATCGAGACCCCGCTGATCGATATCCCAAAATCCGGCGGGCCGGGCGCGATCGTGAAGGACGAGGGCCGGCTGCCGACTGGCTCGTTCAAGGCGCGTGGCCTCGTGATGGCGGTGAGCATGGCGCGCGAGCTGGGCGTCACCCGCATCGCCATGCCGACCAACGGCAATGCCGGCGCGGCGCTCGCCGCCTATGCCGCGCGCTGCGGCATCGAGACGGTGATCCTCTGCCCCGAGGAGACGCCGGAGGTGAATGTTCGCGAGATCGCCGCGCAGGGCGCGCGGGTCTACCGGGTCAACGGCCAGATCGACGAATGCGGCGCGATCGTCGGGCGGGGGGCGGTCGAGGGGCGCTGGTTCGACTTCTCGACGCTGAAGGAGCCCTACCGGATCGAGGGCAAGAAGACGATGGGGCTGGAGCTCGCCGCGCAGTGCGGCTGGGAGCTGCCCGACGCGATCTTCTATCCCACCGGCGGCGGCACCGGCCTGATCGGTATGTGGAAGGCGTTCGACGAGCTGGAGCGGCTCGGTTGGATCGGCGCGAAGCGCCCGCGCATGTACGCGGTGCAGGCCTCGGGCTGCGCGCCGATCGTCCGCGCGTTCGAGGCGGGCGAGGAGCATGCCGAGCGCTGGGAGAATGCCGCAACAGTCGCGGCGGGCATCCGCGTGCCGCGCGCGGTGGGCGACTTCCTGATCCTGCGCGCGGTGCGCGAGTCCGGCGGGCGCGCGCTGGCGGTGGGCGATCCGGCAATCCTCCAGGCGGTGGACGAGTGCGCCCGCAAGGACGGCCTGCTGCTCTGCCCCGAGGGTGGGGCGACGCTGGCGGCGTACCGGCAGGCGATGCGGGACGGGCTGGTCGACCCGGAGGAGCGGACAGTGCTGTTCAACTGCGCGACGGGGCTGAAATACCCGATGCCCGAGGCCGGGACGTGGCTGGACAAGGATGCGGTGGGGGATCTGGGGGCGTTGTGAGGGGATGAAGCCCTTTTGCTTGAAGGGCGTGTAGTGTCATGGCAGCGTGCACAGGTGTCCGAACGCTATTAGTCTCCGTCAGACTTCTTGAAGGGCATTATCGCGGAAGAGGTGGCGCTCGCCGACGGACCCCTTGCGCAGGCCAACCTCAATCTCCTCATCGAACTCACGCGGGATGCGGATCGCGCGAATCGCGACTGGGCCACCATGCTCCTGAGCCAGGAGGGAGGCGATACGCCTGCGGTGCGCGCGGTTCTTCTTGTTGCTGCGAGAGACGAAGACGAAGTCGTCCGAGCGGAGGCCGCGCTGGGGCTGGCAAGCCGCGATCCCGGACTGGCATTGCCGTGCGTGCAGGAAGCCCTGCGCGGGAACACCATTACCCCACCCATGCTGGAGGCGGCCGCGCTTTGCGCGCATCCCTCGCTGATCGAGGATCTGCGCGTCTGGGCGGAACCGTCCGACAACGCGTTCGCGGACAAGCTTGCCGCCGACGCATTGGCGGCCTGCCTGCGCGCTGAGCCGAGAGCGAATCGCTGACCTCCCCCTCCGTCAGGCCTGCGGCCTGCCACCTCCCCCTGGCGGGTGAGGATTGATCCGCCTTGCTCATCCTCCCCCGACAGGGGGAGGTGCCGCCGTAGGCGGCGGAGGGGGAGGTAGGCGAGCGGTTTGCAGAGTGGCCCTCCGCTCGATCGCGATCGTGAGGATTTGGCGCACCACGCCTTCGGTGTGGTTCAGAACGTCCGTTGCCGTGTAGCGGAGGATGCGCACGCCTTGTGCTTTCAACCATGCGTCGCGGGCGGCGTCGCGCTCCGGGCGGTGGCCGCGGGCATGGGCTTCGCCATCCACTTCGATCGCGAGATGGGCTGGGGCGCAGTAGAAGTCCAGCACGTACGGACCGGCCGGGTGCTGCTTGCGGAAGCGCAAACCCGCTTCGTTTTGGCGCAGCGCGAGCCAAAGGGCGATTTCCGGAGGGGGCATTTCTTTGCGCAGGCGTTTGGCGTTGCGGCGGGTATTATCGGGACCTCCCAGGCGCATCGCTTCCCTCCCCCTCCGCCGCCTGCGGCGGCACCTCCCCCTGGCGGGTGAGGATTATTCCACCAAGCCCCTCAAGCCGCGAAGGCCTCCGCCTCCACCGCATACAGCACCGCCGCCTTCGCCATCGCCGCCGCGCGCAGACCGAGCGCTTCCGGCACGATCTGCTCGACATAGAAGCGCGCCGCTGCCTGCTTCATCTGGAAGAAGCCGGGCTCGCCGTCGCCCTGTGCCGCCAAGCGCCCGCTCTTCTCCATCAGCCAGCCGCACACCGCCACCGACAGCATGGTCAGGAACGGATAGCTCGCCGCCAGCCGGTCGTCGGCATCGCTGCCCAGCAGGTTGCGGCCGACCTCCTCGCAGGCGTCGATCAGCGAACGCAGTCCCGCGTCCCGTGCCTCGGCGCGCATGTCTGCCAGCAGGCCGAGCAGCGTCGCGCCATTGTCCATGCTCAGCTTGCGGCCGACCAGGTCCGCGGCCTGGATGCCGTTGGTGCCTTCGTAGATCGGGGTGATGCGCGCGTCGCGGAAATGCTGGGCGGCACCGGTCTCCTCGATATAGCCCATGCCGCCATGGACCTGTACGCCCAGGCTCGCGACCTCGTTGCCGATGTCGGTCGCATGCGCCTTGGCGAGCGGGGTGAGCAGCTCGACGCGCTTGTCCGCCTCGGCATCGCCGCTGCGGCCGCGATCCAGCTGGCCGAAGGCGTAATAGACCAGCGCGCGCGCCGCCTGCGTCTGCGCCTTCATCCGCAGCAGCATGCGGCGGACATCGGGGTGCTCGATGATCGCGGTGGGGGCGCCGCCCCGGTAGCCCTGCACCCGCTCGCGGGCATAGGCGACCGCGCGCTGGGTGGCGCGCTCGGCAACCTGGACGCCCTGCAGGCCGACATTGAGGCGGGCATTGTTCATCATCGTGAACATCGCGCGGATGCCGCCCAGTTCGGGGCCGATCAGCTCGCCGATGCAGTCGTCATGGTCGCCGAAGCTCAGCACGCAGGTGGGCGAGGCGTGGAGGCCCATCTTGTGCTCGATCGAGACGACCTTGATATCGTTGAAATCGCCCGGCGTCCCGTCCTCCTTGAGCCGGAACTTGGGCACCAGGAACAGCGACAGGCCCTTGGTACCCGCCGGCGCGCCCGGCGTGCGGGCCAGTACCAGATGCACGATATTGTCGGCCATGTCGTGATCGCCGAACGAGATGTAGATTTTGGTGCCCTTGATCTTCCACTTGCCGTCGCCCGCGGGCTCGGCCTTGGTCTTCACCGCGCCGACGTCCGAACCCGCCTGCGGCTCGGTGAGGTTCATCGTGCCGGTCCATTCGCCGGTCGCCAGCTTGGGCAGATACAGCGCCTGCTGCTCGGCCGAGCCGTGATGGTGGAGCGCTTCGACCGCGCCGACGGTCAGCACCGGGCATAGGCAGAAGCCCATGTTGGCGGTGCCCAGCGTCTCCAGCACCGCCACCGACAGGCTGACCGGCAGGCCCTGGCCGCCATGCTCGGTCGGCGAGCCGATCGTGCCCCAGCCGCCCTCGACATAGGCGCGATAGGCGGCGGCGAAGCCTTCGGGCATTCTCACGCCGTGTTCGGTCCAGCGCGCGCCTTCGGTATCGCCCAGCCGTTCAAGCGGCGCCCATTCGCCCGCGGCGAACTGGCCGGCGCCGTCGAGCACGGCGTCGAGCAGGTCGGGCGTGGCCTCTTCGCTGATCTCGGACAGGCGGACGATATGGTCGAGCACGAAACGCTGCTCGGCGGTGGCGGGGGTGAACATCAGGCCTCTCTCTTGTGATCTTGTTGCAGCCAATATAGCGCCTTGCGGGTGACCCCAGCAAATCCGCGCATCTTACCCTACGGCGAGGCCGCGCTCGGCGAAGCGGCGGCGCTGATTCGGCGCGGCGCCTGCGTCGCGGTGCCTACCGAAACCGTCTACGGGCTCGCCGCCGACGCGACCGATTCGGATGCCGTCGCGGGCATTTACGCGGCCAAGGGGCGGCCCTCGTTCAATCCGCTGATCGTGCATGTCGCGGATATGGCAATGGCCGAGACGATCGCCCGCTTCGACGACCATGCCCGCGCGCTGGCCACGCGCTTCTGGCCGGGGCCGCTGACGATGGTGCTGCCGCTGGCGAATGGCTCGCCGATCGCCAGTCTCGTTACCGCCGGCCTGCCCACCGTGGCGCTGCGCATGCCGGATCACCGCGCGATGCAGGGGCTGATCCAGGCGAGCGGCCGGCCGCTCGCCGCGCCCTCGGCCAATGCCAGCGGCGGCATCAGCCCGACGCGTGCCGCCCATGTCGCCGCGAGCCTGGCGGGACGCATCCTTTTGGTGATCGACGATGGCGCGACGCGGGCGGGGATCGAGTCGACCATCGTCGAACCCGCGACGCAGCGAATCCTGCGGCCCGGGCCGGTGACGGCCGAGGAACTGCCCGGCTATCGCACCGGCACCACGCCCGGCGCAGTGACGGCGCCGGGGCAACTCGCCAGCCATTACGCGCCGGCCAAGCCGTTGCGGCTCGATGCGCGGGTGGCAGCGGCGGGAGAGTGGCTGATTGGGTTCGGCCCGATCGCCGGCGATGACAGCCTTTCTGCCACCGGCGATCTGCGCGAGGCCGCTGCGCGCCTGTTCGATGCGCTGCATCGTGCCGATGCGTCCACCCGTTCCAGCATCGCCATCGCGCCGATCCCGGAGCAGGGCCTTGGCCAAGCCATCCGCGATCGCCTCGCGCGCGCCGCGCATCCACGCGGCTGAATCCGCCGCACCGCCGCGTCAAAGCAAATAACAGCCTTGCCAGCCAGGCTAGTTACAGATTGTTGCAATTAATTTCTGCCGGCACTGGTGACGTGTCCACGACATTACAACGATGCGTGCAGGTTATAGGTCGATAGCCAGTAATTCGCACGATGGTGAGCGCCTCAAAAACGTCGTTCACGTGAGAATCGAGGTTGTTGCGGTCTCAATTCGGGTAATCGGTATACGATCTCTTCTTTACACCCGCCCACAAACTTTTACCGTTGTACGGCCGCACAGCCCGCGAAAGACAGACGGGCGAGACGGTGACTGGCGGATGTTCGAATTATTTGAGCCGCGGTACGATTTCTCGGCTGCGGTTCCATGTTCGATTGTCTGCTGAGGATGCGCGGAACCCGGACAATATAGGCGGCTTGCTTGCACCTGTGTTGTTCGCAATCAGCGGCTGGTCTTGCGACCAGCCGCGGTCTCGAACGCCCCCCGTGGAGAGGGCGCGGCCTTACGCTGCCGTGCCCTCTTTCACCTTGTTGGCGAAGCTCTTGCGCAGCTTGCGGAGCTTGGGCGGAATCACGGCGAGGCAATAGGGATTGCGCTGGCCTTCGCCTTCCCAATATTCCTGATGATAGTCTTCGGCAGGCCACCATTGGCCGAGCGGCTCGATCGCGGTGACGATCGGCTGCGGCCAATCCGGGCGGGCACGCTCCAGCGCGTCCAGCGCCTCGCGCTCCTGCTCTGCCGAATGCGGGAAGATCGCCGAGCGATATTGGGTCCCCACATCGTTGCCCTGGCGATTGAGCTGCGTCGGATCATGCGTGGCGAGGAAGATGTCGAGCAGCTGGCCATAGCTGACCACGTCGTTGTCGAAGGTCACCCGGATCGCTTCGGCATGGCCCGTCGTGCCGCTGCACACTTCCTTGTAGGTGGGGCTTTCCTTGGTGCCGCCGATATAGCCGCTCTCGACCGCCTGCACGCCGATCACATCCTTGAAAACTGCTTCGGTGCACCAGAAGCATCCTCCTGCGAGGGTAGCCGTTTCGATCGTCATTACGAGGAACTCCTTGCTTGTCGCTCAAAGATAGGGTGGAGGTAGGGGCGGACAAAGGGGGGACCATCATGCGCGACGGAACGGTGTTGGTTACGGGTGGTGCGGGCTATATCGGCAGCCATGCGGTGCTGGCGCTGCTGGATGCCGGCTGGTCGGTTGTCGTGATCGACAATCTGGTGACCGGCTTCGACTGGGCGGTGGACTCGCGCGCCAAGCTCGTCGTGGCCAATATCGACGATGCCGAAGCGGTGCGATCGGCGATCCGCGCGCACGGCGTCACGGCGGTGATGCACTTTGCCGGATCGGTGGTGGTGCCGGAATCGGTGACGGACCCGCTCAAATATTATCGCAACAACACCGCCGCCAGCCGGTCGCTGATCGAAAGCGTCGTGGCGGAAGGCGTCCGCCACTTCATCTTCTCGTCGACCGCCGCCACCTATGGCATCCCGGAAAAGGTGCCGATCCGCGAAGACAGCCCGAAGGCGCCGATCAATCCATATGGCATGTCGAAGCTGATGACCGAGATCATGCTGAAGGACGTCGCGGCGGCGCATCCGATGAACTATTGCGCTTTGCGCTACTTCAACGTCGCCGGCGCGGATCCGCAGGGGCGCAGCGGACAATCGACCATCGGGGCGACGCATCTGATCAAGATTGCCGTGGAAGCGGCCACCGGCAAGCGCAGCCATGTCGGCGTTTACGGCACCGATTTCGCGACCGCCGACGGCACCGGCGTGCGCGACTATATCCATGTCAGCGATCTTGCCGCCGCCCATGTCGATGCGCTCGATCTGCTGATCGCGCGGCCGCAGGAAAGCCACACGATGAACTGCGGCTATGGCCGGGGATTCTCGGTGCTGGAGGTGCTGGACGCTGTTGATCGCGTGACCAACATGACGATCGAACGCAAGTTGGAGGGCCGCCGCGCCGGCGATCCCGATGCATTGGTGGCAGATAACAGCGCGATCCTCGCCGCCCTGCCATGGCGCCCCAAGTATGACGACCTGAACGGCATCGTTCGCGACGCGCTGGCATGGGAGCGCAAGCTCGCCGAACGCGGGCGTTAGGATCCGGCGTCCGGCCGGGATAGGTTGGCCTCGCTTCGAAAAGGGGAAAGCAGATGCTTCAACTGGTCTCGATCGCTGCGCTCGCCGTCTTTGCAGTTTCCGACGGCGTTACTGTACCGAAGGCGCCCGCGGCAAAAGCGCGATGCGAAAATGCCAAGTTACAGGTCGTGGGCAAGGATGCGGAGCGTGAAACATCGGCTCGTGCCACGCCGCTCGCGGAACAGCCTTTGGCGGATCGTTCCTTGGCAGTGATTCGCGATGCGCGCTGCGACCGTCCGGTGAAGGTGGAAACCCAGGTCGGCCAGCAACAGCGCTGAACCGCGCGTCGCCCCTCCCGATCGGAAGGGGCGACGACCGCTTCAGATGTCCTGCACCAGCCGGCCGTACAATTCCGGCCGGCGATCGCGGAAGAAGCCGAACGCGGCGCGGTGGCGCTTCACCCGATCGAGATCGAGCGTCGCGGTGATCACGCCTTCCTCGGTGCGATCCAGCTCGGCGAGGATGTCGCCGCGCTCGTCGGTGATGAAGCTGGTGCCGTAGAAGGTCTGGCCATGCTCGGTGCCGACGCGGTTGGCGGCGATCACCGGCACGACGTTGGAAACCGCATGGCCCACCATCGCACGACGCCACAGCCGCGCGGTGTCGAGGCTGTCGTCATGCGGCTCGCTGCCGATCGCGGTGGGGTAGAAGAGCAGCTCGGCGCCCATCAACATCATCGCGCGCGCGGTTTCCGGGTACCATTGGTCCCAGCACACCCCCACGCCCAGCTTGGCACCGGGGCCGTCCCACACCTTGAACCCCGTGTTGCCGGGGCGGAAATAGAACTTCTCCTCATAGCCGGGCCCATCGGGAATGTGGCTCTTGCGATAGACGCCCGAGACCTTGCCGTCCGGGCCGATCATCGCGAGGCTGTTATAATGGTGCGGCCCATCGGCCTCGAAGAAGCTGGTGGGGATGTGGATCGAAAGCTCGGCGGCGAGCGCCTGCATCGCCAGTACAGCCTTGTGCTCGGTCACCGGCTTGGCGTTGGCGAACAGGCCCTCGTCCTCGACCCGGCAGAAATACTCGCCCTCGAACAACTCGGGCGGCAGCACGACCTGTGCGCCGCGGCCGGCCGCCTCGCGGACCAGCTCGGTCACGCGGGCGATGTTCGCGTCGATATCGTTCGAGAAGGCGAGCTGCAGCGCGCCGACGGTGATCTCGGTCATCCGGGTCCTCAGAGCTTGGGGATCTGTTGGCTGATGCAGTGGAAGCTGCCGCCGCCGGTCAAGATATGATCTGCGCGCTGGCCTACAATGACACGGTCCGGGAAAATGCCCCGCAGCGTCTCGATCGCCGCCCCGTCGTTGGGCTGGCCGTAGAGCGGCACCACCACCGCGGCGTTGCCGATGTAGAAGTTCATGTAGCTGGCCGGGATCACCTCGCCATCCTCGTCGAGCACCGCGCCGGGGGAGGGCATCCGCACCACCTCGACGCCGAACGCCTCGGCGCGGGCGACCGCATCGGCGTAGATCGCCGCATTGGGATCGTCCTCGGCCGGGGTGGGGATCAGCAGCCGGTTGGGGCCGATAAAGCGGGCGAGATTGTCGACATGGCCGTCGGTATGGTCGTTGGCGAGGCCGTTGCCCAGCCACAGCACGCGGGTGTAGCCCAGGTCCGCCGCAAGCTTGGCTTCGATGGCCGCCCGGTCGAGGTCTGGGTTGCGGTTGGGGTTGAGCAGGCACTGCTCGGTGGTGACGCACAGGCCGGTGCCGTCGCCGTCGATCGCGCCGCCTTCGAGCACCCAGCCATGCTTGACGGCCGTAAGCTGCCGGCGGGCGGCGAGGCGGGCGCCGATCGTGTCGTCGCCTTCCAGGTCGTACTTGCCGCCCCAGCCGTTGAAGCCGAAATCCTGCGCGACATTGTCGCCGGTGACGATGCCGGCGGTGTCGCGCAGCCAGATGTCGCCGAACAGCTCGGTCACGACCTCGGCGGCATCGCCGGCCATGGCGCGGGCCGCCTCGGCGGCGGCCGCATCGGCGGCGACCAGGATAACGCGCTCGCCGCGGCCTTCGGCATGGACCGCGTGGGCAAAGGCGATCACTTCTTCGCGGGCGGGCTCCAGGTCTTCGACCCAGAGGTCAGCGTGGCTGGGAAAGCCGATCCAGACCGCATCGTGCGGCGCCCATTCGGGGGGAGGGGTACGAGTCATGGCGCGGCCTTTAGCCGCGTACGGTTACAGGGGAAAGGCCGACGGATGCCCGGCCGCTTCCCACAAGCCGTCATCCCGGCGAAAGCCGGGATCCATTCGCCTCTCGGTATCGGCAGGTGCCGTGACGGAAACCCCAATGGATCCCGGCTTTCGCCGGGATGACGACGGAAGGGGCGCTGGACCGTGTTACTGCCCCGCCCGCGCCTTGTCGCGGATGGCGCGGAATTCGGCGTCCTTGAACCAGTTGGGCCAGTTGCTGCCCTCGGCCAGTGCGCGGCCGAGGCCGTAATAGATCCGCAGGTCGGACAGCGCGCCGTCCCACTTCCAGTTCGGGTTATATTCGTCCTGGGGCTTGTGGTAGCGCTTGTCGGTATAATCTTCCGCAGCCTTGGCGCCGGCCGCCTTGCCGCCCACCACCAGATCGTCGCCGCTCTCGCCATACAGCATCGGCACGCCCAGCTTGGCGAAGCTGAAATGGTCGGATCGGTAATAGCCGCCCTTTTCCGGCGTGGGTTCGATGCCGATCACTCGGTCTTCTGCGGCGACCAGCGGCTTCACCAGTTCTTCCAGCTCGGACTTGCCGGCACCGATCAGCACGAAATCCTTCGCCTTGCCGACGATGTTGAGCCCGTCCATGTTCACGCCGCCGACCGTCTTGGCGAGCGGATACACCGGGTGCTCGGCATAATATTGCGAGCCGATCAGCCCCTGTTCCTCGGCGGTCACCGCCAGGAACACCATGCTGCGCTTGGCCGGGCCCGCCTTGGCATTGGCCTCGGCGAGCGCGACCAGCCCGGCGGTGCCGGTGGCGTTGTCGACCGCGCCGTTGCAGATATCGTCGCCGTCTACCGGCTTGCAGCGGCCGAGATGGTCCCAATGCGCCGAGAACAGCACCACTTCATCCGGCCGCTCGCTGCCAGGCAGGATGCCGACCACGTTCTTCGAGGCTTGGCGCTTGATGCCGACGCCGAAGCTGGCGGAAGCCTTCACACCCAGCGGCACCGCCTTGAAGCCTTTGCGCTTCGCCGCCTCGATCAGCGCGGCATAGTCCTTGCCGGCGCTGGCGAAGAGCGCCTTGGCCGCATCCTGCTGGATCCAGCCGATCAGCTGCGACTGGTCGGCATGGTCGCCGGGCGTGTCCTGCTCGAGCTTGGGGCCGCCCCAGCTGCTCTCGACCACCCCCCAGCCATAGGCGGCCGGCTCGGTATCGTGGATGATGATCGCGCCCGCCGCACCCTGGCGGGCGGCTTCCTCATACTTGTAGGTCCAGCGGCCATAATAGGTCATCGCCCGGCCGCCGAAGGGGCCGTCCAGCGTCATGGTCTGCCAGTCGGGATCGTTGATCAGGATGACGACGGTCTTCCCCTTCACGTCGAGCCCGGCATAGTCGTTCCACCCGCGCTCGGGCGCGTTGATGCCATAGCCGACGAACACGACCTCGCTGTCCTTCAGGTCGATCTTCGGGGTGACGCGATAGGTGGAGAACACCGCCTCGCTGCCATAGGCGAGCGACACCGGCGTCTTGCCGCCGGTAAAGGCGAGCTTGCTGGGGCTCTGCACGCTGAGTTCGACCAGCGGCACGTCCTGCACCCATTGCCCCTTGTTGCCGGGCTTGAGCCCCGCCTTCTGAAAGCGCTCGATCAGATAGGCGATGGTCTTTTCCTCGCCCGCGCTGGTCGGCTTGCGCCCCTCGAACGCGTCGGAGGAGAGCGTCTGCGTGACGGTCTTGAGCGTGTCGACCGAAATGGCGGGAGCGGTCTGCGCCTGGGCGGCGGTGGACGAAAGCAGGGCAAGGGCAAGCAACGAAAAGCGCATCGAATTCCTCCTGGTGCGCCCGTTTTGCGGTGTCGTGCCCGTCCACACAACGAAAAAGGGCGGCCCCGAAGGACCGCCCCATTTCTCGTTCCCGAAGGGAGCCGAATTAGCGCGAGTAGAACTCGACGACCAGGTTCGGTTCCATCTTCACCGGGTACGGCACTTCGTCGAGCGTCGGCACGCGGGTGAAGGTGACCTTCGCCGCGCCGTCCGGAGCGACATAGTCGGGGATGTCGCGCTCGGCGAGGCTCTGCGCTTCCATGACCAGCGCCATTTCCTGCGCCTTGCTGCTCAGGCTGATTTCCTGGCCCGGCTTGATGCGGCGCGAGCCGATGTTGCACTTCTCGCCGTCAACGCGGACATGGCCGTGGTTGACCAGCTGGCGGGCCGCGAAGATCGTCGGCGCGAACTTGGCGCGGTAAACGATCATGTCGAGGCGCTGCTCGAGCAGGCCGATCAGGTTCTGACCGGTGTCGCCCTTCATGCGCGACGCGTCTTCGTACGAGCGCTTGAACTGCTTCTCGGTGATGTCGCCGTAATAGCCCTTGAGCTTCTGCTTGGCGCGCAGCTGGATGCCGAAGTCCGACATCTTGCCCTTGCGGCGCTGGCCGTGCTGGCCCGGGCCGTATTCGCGCTTGTTCACCGGGGACTTCGGACGACCCCAGATGTTTTCGCCCATGCGGCGATCGAGCTTATGCTTGGCGCTGGAGCGCTTCGACATGTAAAATCCTTAGATCAATTGCGTTGACGTTGACCCGGACGGCACGCCGCCCTGATCGCGATCCCGGTTTCGCCTGTGCTTCTCTGATGGGAAAAGCGCAGGGCCACCGCTTCACCGGGGGTGCGGGGCCAATTGCGAAGCGGCGCGCGTAGCGGGACGCGCTGGACGAGTCAAGCTGCTCACTCCACCCGATGGCGCTTGCGACCCTCTAGTGCGGAAAGCACGCCGCGCAGTGTGCGCAGTTCCTGGCTCGACCAGCGCGGCTTGGTCAGCAGCGTGCGCAGCGTCCGCTTGGTCGAGGGCACCCGGTCGGGCGGGAAATAATAGCCCGAGTCCTCCAGCATCGCATCGAGCTGCCCGATCATCCCGTCCAGCTCCTCCTGCGGGGCGGGGGGATCGAGGTCGACCGCGGGCGGGCTTTCCAACCCGACATGCTTCGACCATTCATAGGCGACCAGGATCACCGCCTGGGCGAGATTCAGCGACCCGAACTCGGGGTTGATCGGCACGGTGATGATGGTGCGGGCGAGCGCTACATCGTCGGTCTCCAGCCCCGAGCGCTCGGGCCCGAACAGGATCGCGCTGCGCGTGGGCGCGCCGTGGATCTCGCGCGCGGCGACCTCGGGGGTCACCACCGGCTTGGTCACGCCGCGCTTGCGCACCGTGGTGGCATAGACATGGGTGCAATCGGCCACCGCATCGGCGACGCTCTCGAACACCTGCGCCTTTTCGAGCACGATATCCGCGCCGCTCGCCGCGGGACCTGCCGAGGGGTTGGGCCAGCCGTCACGCGGGGACACCAGCCGCATCTCGGTCAGCCCGAAGTTGAGCATGGCGCGCGCGGCCTTGCCGATATTCTCGCCCAGCTGCGGGCGGACGAGCACGATGACGGGGGAATTCAACTTTTGCCGACCTCGCTGACGTTACCGGCGAATTCCTCGAAATCCTTCGCCTCGCGGAAATCCTTATACACGCTGGCGAAGCGGATATAGGCTACCGAATCGAGGCCCTTGAGCGCCTCCATCACCAGCTCGCCGATGCGCTGGGAAGGGATTTCGCTCTCGCCCGTCGTTTCCAGCTGCCGCTGGATGCCGGAGACCAACCGCTCGATCTGGGCGGGCTGGATCGGGCGCTTGCGGCACGCTGTGGAGACCGAGCGCATCAGCTTGTCGCGCTCGAATGGCTCGCGCCGGTCTCCGCTCTTCACCACGGTAAGTTCGCGCAGCTGGATGCGCTCGAAGGTGGTGAAGCGCGCACCGCACGCCTCGCACTGCCGCCGCCTGCGGATGGCCGCCCCGTCGTCGGTGGGGCGGCTATCCTTTACCTGGCTGGCCTCATTGGAACAGAATGGGCAGCGCACTTAGCCGCCATAGATCGGGAAGCGTTCGCACAGCGCGCGGACGCGGGCCTTCACATCGGCCTCGACCGCGGCGTCGCCCGCCTCGCCCTTGTTCCGCAGGCCGTCGAGCACGTCGGCGACCATGTTGCCGATCTCGCGGAACTCGGCCGGGCCGAAACCGCGCGTGGTGCCCGCGGGCGAGCCGACGCGGATGCCGCTGGTCTTCATCGGCGGCAGCGGATCGTTGGGGATGCCGTTCTTGTTGCAGGTGATCGCCGCGCGCTCCAGCGCCTCGTCGGCGTCCTTGCCGGTGACGCCGAGCGGGGTGAGATCGACCAGCGCCAGATGCGTGTCGGTGCCGCCCGAGACGAGGTTCGCGCCGCGCTCCTTGAGCGTCGCCGCCAGCACCTTGGCGTTCTCGACCACCGCCGCGGCATAGCTCTTGAACTCGGGACGCAGCGCCTCGCCGAACGCGACCGCCTTGGCGGCGATCACGTGCATCAGCGGGCCGCCCTGCAGCCCCGGGAACACCGCCGAGTTGATCTTCTTCGCGATCGCCTCGTCATTGGTCAGGATCATGCCGCCACGGGGCCCACGCAGCGTCTTGTGCGTGGTGGTGGTGACGACATGGGCGTGGCCGAACGGGGTCGGGTGGACGCCGCCGGCGACCAGGCCGGCGAAGTGCGCCATGTCGACCATGAACATCGCGCCGACTTCGTCCGCAATCGCGCGGAAGCGGGCGAAGTCGATGTGGCGCGGATAGGCCGAGCCGCCCGTGATGATCAGCTTCGGCTTGTGCTCGCGGGCAAGCGCGGCGACCTGGTCATAGTCGATCAGGTGATCGTCGGGGCGGACGCCGTACTGGACCGCGTTGAACCACTTGCCGCTCATCGCTGCGCGGGCGCCGTGCGTCAGGTGGCCGCCGGCATCGAGGCTGAGGCCGAGGATGGTGTCGCCCGGCTTGGTCAGCGCGAGCATCACCGCGCCGTTCGCCTGCGCGCCCGAATGCGGCTGGACGTTGGCGAAGTCGCAGCCGAACAGCTGCTTGGCGCGATCGATCGCCAGCTGCTCGACCTCGTCGGACGGGTGGCAGCCCTGATAATAGCGCTTGCCGGGATAGCCCTCGGCGTATTTGTTGGTGAAGACCGAGCCCTGCGCCTCGAGCACCGCCTTGGAGACGATGTTCTCGCTGGCGATCAGCTCGATCTGATACTGCTCGCGCGCCATCTCGTGCTCGACGCCGGCGAATACCGCCGGATCAACCTCGGAAAGCGTCTTGGTAAAGAAGCCATCCGGCTGAAGGCCTGCCGTAACGGGGTTGGTGCTCATGCGGGGCTCCTTTCGGGGTTGCTCAGCTTTTCGACGCGACGCTGGTGGCGATCGCCGAGGAAAGCCGTTTCGAGAAAACTGGTAATGCAGGCCTTGGCCATCTCGATGCCGATCAGCCGCGCGCCGAGCGCGATGACATTGGCATCGTTGTGCTGCCGCGCAAGGCTGGCGGACAACGGCTCGGAGACGAGAGCGCAGCGGGCGGCCGGGTTGCGGTTGACCGCGATCGAAATGCCGATGCCCGATCCGCACAGCGCCACGCCGAACGTCGCGTCGCCACTCTCGATCGCCTTGCCCAGGCGATAGCCGTAGTCGGGATAGTCGACGCTATCCGGACCATTGGTGCCCAGATCGAGCACGTCATGTCCGGCTTCACGCAACCATTCGGCGACTTCTGCCTTCATTACGTAGGCGGCGTGATCCGATGCGAGGGCGATGCGATGTGGCATGGCGCGCTCCCTACGCGCGTGCGCGCCCGCTGGCTAGACACCCAGGAGACCATATGCTCAAGACGTTATCCATTCTGCTGCCCGCGCTCGCCCTCGGCCTCGCAGCCTGTTCGCCCAACACCGAGGACCGCGTGGACAATTCGCTCGATCGCGCCGGCGATTCGCTCGCCAATGCGGCCGATCGCTTTGGCGACAAGATCGAAAAGGGGATCGATCGTGCGGGCAACTCGATGCGCCGGGGCGCTGATCAGGCAAGCGATGGATTAGCAAACGGAGTCGATCAGGTGGAACGGGCAAGCGATAATGCGACCGATTGAGGAAGGGCTAGTCCGATATGGCCAGCCAGCCGCGTCGCCGCACCTCCGGCAAATAGGTTACGCTGACCGGCACCTGGCTTCCATCGCATAGCAGCAAGCGCCAGCGCCGCCCTTTTCGCTCGGCGCCCGCAACCGCCCCAGCCGCCACCCACATGCCGCGATGCACTCTGGTGCCGTCCAGCATGGCAATTTCCTGAAGCGCATCGCCGAATTTGTAATGGACGAGGGCGCTGCTCTTCCGGGAGTAGACACGACAATAGTGGTCCTGCGCCTGAACGGCGAGGAGTGCCTCCGGGGCGACGCGTGCGCGGGCGAGGAGGCCGGCCGCGATATCGGCGCCCGGCGCACGAGCAATGGCGGCGGCAGGGGCAACGCCGCCGGCGCCGGCACTTCGTGCAACGGCTTTGTCTTGCGAGTTTCGTGCGGCAGGTGTTTGCAGCACGCGCGCCGTTACAAAGCATGTTGCCAGCGCAATCAGTCCGATCACCGCCGCCTGGGCCCACACAACGCCCGGAACCGCCGCTATGGTGATGCCCACCACTGCAGCACTCCAGCGGATTTCAGCCGGGAGCGGGAGGTTTAGTAGGATTACGCCAACACTGGCGACTCGCAGCCAATCCCGCGGCTTTCGAACGAAGAGCGCGAAAAGCATCTGCCATTTGAGCGCGTTCCACCCCATGAGAAGCAGCCAGAAGCTGATGCGCTTGGGTAGCGGCAGTGTGCTGGTGCCGAAACCTCCGGTCACGATCATCAGCCCGGCAGCGCATGTGCAGGCGATCCATAGGAGCGGGAAGCCCGGCAGCGACGTCCCTGTCCATTTCACGAAGCTTGCTGCGCACTTCGCGAAATCGCGCTTGTCGCGGGGCCCTGCACGTCGAAGCAAACGGGAAAGGGGCGCTGCCATCTCGCTAGATTGTCACCGCCCGCGACCCGGAACAACCAGAGAGGTTCAACACCGATGCGCCCTTCTTTTTCTTTTGCTTTTGCCTTGTTCGGATCGCTGATGCTTGCACCTACCGCATGGGGGCAGGCTGCCGACTCCGCCGCGATCGCTGCGCAGCAGGCGGCAGTAAAAAAGCTTGATTGGATGCGCGGCCTCTGGCGCGGAAAGGCGGAGACGTTGACGCCGGACGGTCCTATCGAGATGACGCAGACCGAGCGGATCGGGACCATCCTTGATGGCACCTTGCTCGTGATCGAAGGCAAGGCCTACGGCACTGACGGCAGCGTGCCGTTCCACGCCTTTGGAGTAGTATCTTACAATCAAGCATCAGGGAAATACGTGCTGGCGAGCCATGCGCAGGGCCGCTCCGGTTCCTTTCCCTTATCGCTGACGGATACTGGCTTTACGTGGGAAGTGCCTGCAGGACCGAACGCGTTGGCGCGTTACACCGCTACGTTCGCTGGCGGAGTCTACGTCGAAGTTGGCGACTATGTGACTGAGGGGCAGCCCCCGCGTCGCTTTTTCACGATGACGCTCAAGCGGGTCGGCGATACTGACTGGCCTGCCGCGGGAGGACTGTCGAAGGATTGATTTCCCGGAGGCGCTGTCACAAGGCTGCAAAGCTTTTGTCACAGGGGAGTGGCGCCGGTGCGGTGAACCGCCAGCCGCCGGCGCTGGGCCTCCGGGAGTCATCACGAATGCCATCTATCGCCAAGGCACCGAAGAATGGTGCGGTTCGGGGTGCGGTGCACCGCCACGAGCATCTCTCGAAGGAAGGCATCCTCGAACGCGCCTTCACTTTCGCGTTTCGCGGCCTGGTCTATGCGCAGATCTGGGAAGATCCTGTGATCGACATGGAAGCCCTGCAGATCACGCCGGACAGCCACATCGTCACGATCGCATCCGGCGGGTGCAACGTCTTCTCCTACCTGACGGCGAACCCGGCGAAGATCACGGCAGTGGACCTGAACCCCGCGCACATCGCGCTCAACAAGCTCAAGCAGCAGGCGGCGCTGCGGCTGCCGGACTATGAATCGTTCCATCGCTTCTTCGGCCTCGCGAACCGGCCAGAGAATATCGATGCCTACAAGACGTATTTGCGTGGGAGCCTCGACGATACCTCGCGCGCCTATTGGGAAGGCCGCGCGCCCAACGGCGTACGTCGGATCAACGGCTTCAAGACCGGCTTTTATCGCCAAGGGCTGCTCGGCCGGCTGATCGGCTTCGTCCACTGGCTGGCGCATCGCTACGGCATCGATCCCAAGGAAATCCTCGCGGCGAAGACCGTCGAGGAGCAGCGTCATATCTTCGAGACGCGCTTCGCGCCGTTCTTCGACAAGAAGCTGCTGCGCTGGATGGTCGACCAGCCCGCGGCGCTGTTCGGCTTCGGTATCCCGCCGGCGCAGTACGATCTGCTCAAGGTGGACGACCAGGAAGGCATCACCGGCGCGCTGCGCAGCCGCCTGCGCAAGCTCGCCTGCGATTTCGACCTCAAGGACAATTTCTACGCCTGGCAGGCGTTTGGCCGCGGCTATGGCGAGCATGAGGGCGCGCCGCTGCCGCCCTATCTCGAGCGCAAGAATTACGAGCTGGTCCGCGAGCGCGCCGACCGCGTCGAGATCCGCCACACCAACTATGCCGATTATCTCGAGTCGATGCCGGCGCAGTCGCTCGATCGCTACATCCTGCTCGACGCGCAGGACTGGATGACCGACGAGCAGCTGACCCGCATCTGGACCGAGATCACCCGCACCGCCAAGCCCGGCGCGCGCGTGCTGTATCGCACGGCGGCGGTGCCGGACGTCGTGCGCGGCCATATCCCCGACGCGCTGATGAACCAGTGGGAATATGAGGACCAGGCCAAGCTCGACGACTGGACCCGCCGCGATCGCTCGTCGGTCTACGGCGCGACCCATGTCTGGACGCTGAAGCCGCACGCATGAGCGGGCACGCCGGGGCGGCCGATCAGAAGGGGCTGATGGATGCGACCTATGCGCTCCATCGCCACTTCTACGATCTTACGCGCAAATTCTATCTGCTTGGCCGCGACCGGCTGATCCGCGAGCTGGCGCCGCCGCCGGGCGGCACGGTGCTAGAGGTCGGCTGCGGCACCGCGCGCAACCTGATCGTCGCCGCCAAGCGCTGGCCCAACGCGCGCTTCCACGGCTTCGATATCAGCGAAGCGATGCTGGATACCGCGCGCAAATCGGTGGCCAAGCACGGGCTCTCGGACAAGATCACGCTGGCGCAGGGCGATGCCGGTGCGTTCGATGTGGGCGCGCTGTTCGGGCTTGGCCAAGTCGACCGCGTGTTCATGAGCTATACGCTGTCGATGATCCCGCCCTGGAAGGAAGCGATCGCGCTGGGTGCCAGGGCACTCGCGCCGGGCGGCAGCCTGCACATCGTCGATTTCGGCCAGTACGAACGGCTGCCGGGCTTCGCCAAGCGCTTCCACTTCAAGGAGCTCAACGCCTTCCACGTCTATCCCCGCGCCGATCTGCGCGCGGTGGTGGAAGGCATCGCCGCCGAGCAGGGGCTGACGGCATCGTTCCGCTCCTCGCTGCGCGGCTATACCTGGAGCGCGGGGCTCACGCGACCGGCCTGAGCGCTATCGCCTCGGAAGTGCCTCCCGTGCTACAGTGCGCGGCATGAACCAGCAGGTCCGCCTCGCATCCAAAAGGGAGTGGGCGTCGCCGTTCACGGCGGACGATTTCCTGCACATGCTCGAACTGGGGGCGTTCGAGGGCATGCGAGCCGAACTGGTCCGGGGGGGAATCGAAAAGATGATGCCGGCCGACTGGTCGCATGGCGAACTCAATGCGCGCCTGGTCGGATTGCTCTTCCCGTTGGTACGGGCGGCTGGGGCAAAAGTAGGTACCGACGTCGTCATCCATATCGACGCGCATACGGTACGCGGGTTCGACATTGCGATCTTGAGACCCGGCGCGGTGCCGCAAAAGGCATTGCGAGGGGAGGACGTGCTGTTCGCCATCGAAGTCGCGGAGACGACGCAGAAGCGCGACCTCGGCGAGAAGCGCGACGACTATGGAAGGGCGGGTATTCCGGCCTACTGGGTGGTCGACATTGTCGCCCAGGTCACGCACTGCTTCGGGTTGGACGCAAGCGGCAGCGCCTATGGCGAGGCCATGATCGTGCCGTTCGGCGAACCGATGGACGTGCCCGGCCTCGGCGGCCGAATCACCCTCGACTGACGGCGCTTACGCCGCCAGACGCAGTTCCAGCCGTCCCCAAATCTCGACCAGCGCATCCACCAGCTCGCGCATCATCGCCTCGTCGTGCGAGGGGCCCGGCGTGAAGCGCAGGCGCTCGGTGCCGCGCGGCACGGTGGGGTAGTTGATCGGCTGGACGTACACGCCGTATTCGGCGAGCAACACGTCGCTGATCTTCTTGGCCTTCACCGGATCGCCCACCATCAGCGGCACGATGTGCGTCGTGGAGGGCAGCACCGGTAGCCCGGCGTCATTCATCAGCTGCTTGAGCATCGCGGCGGCGGCCTGCTGGCCTTCGCGCTCGACGCTGGAGCTCTTCAGGTGCCGCACGCTCGCCAGCGCGCCGGCAACCAGCACCGGCGACAGCGAGGTGGTGAAGATGAAGCCGGGCGCATAGCTGCGGATCACGTCGATGATCACCTGATCGGCCGCGATATAGCCGCCCATCACGCCGAACGCCTTGCCCAGCGTGCCTTCGATGATCGTCAGCCGATCGGCGAGCCCCTCGCGGTCCGAGATGCCGCCGCCGCGTGGGCCGTACATGCCGACGGCATGGACCTCGTCGAGATAGGTCAGCGCGTTGTACTTGTCCGCCAGGTCGCAGATCTCGGCGATCGGCGCGATGTCGGCGTCCATCGAATAGACGCTCTCGAAAGCGATCAGCTTCGGCACCGAGGGATCGTCGGCGGCGAGCAGTTCCTCGAGATGCGCGACGTCGTTGTGGCGCCATACCCGCTTCTCGCAGCCCGAATTGCGGATACCCGCGATCATCGAGGCGTGGTTGAGCTCGTCCGAATAGATGATGCAGCCCGGCATCACCTTTGCCAGCGTCGACAGCGTCGCCTCGTTCGAGACATAGCCCGAGGTGAACAGCAGCGCGTTTTCCTTGCCGTGCAGATCGGCCAGCTCGCGCTCGAGATCGATGTGGTAGTGCGTGTTGCCGCCGATGTTGCGGGTGCCGCCGGAGCCGGCGCCGACATCGTGCAGCGCTTCTTCCATCGCGGCGATCACCTTGGGGTGCTGCCCCATCGCCAGATAATCGTTCGAGCACCACACCGTGATCGGCTTCGGCCCGTTATGCCCGGCGAAGCAGCGCGCATTCGGGAACATGCCCTTGTTGCGCAGGATGTCGATGAAGACCCGGTAGCGCCCCTCCGCATGGAGGCGATCGATGGCCTGGGTGAAGACCCGCGTATAATCAATGGCGGGTGCGGGGGCGTCTTGGCGCTGCATGGTTCTCTCCTCTACGCCCTCTTTTTCCGCAATTCCAGCACGTGAACCCCCGTAGTGTCTACCCGCGCGAAAACCGCTGCTATTGCGTTGGGGCATGCGCGTTCATGTCCGGAAATATGCGGCGGACGCAATGAATTTCCAGCTTCCGCGCGGCTGAAAAGCTCGCTCAGTCTGATCGAGTTTAAGCGCATTTGGCGCGATCTTGCAGATGCGCTGTGGTATAGATGCGGTGTCGCGCGCGACTCCGGGTGCGATGTGGCAGCTCGACAACATGGCTGCCGTGCCTGCGGTTCTGGACAAGGGGCGCCGACGATGACGAGCGATGCCGAGTATTTCGCGATCCGTGCTCGGAAAGAACGCGATCTTGCCGCGCGGTCCGGCCATGGCCCCGTTCGTCGCGTCCATGAAGAACTCGCCGAACGCTATTCGGCCATGGCCCGTTCGCCGGGGAACGTCACCGCGGGCGATCGCCTGGCCTAAGGCGCTTACAGCGTTTCGATTCGACTTAGGCCATAGTCGGCGAGTCGGCGTGCTAGCCGCTGGTCGCCAGCATCGCGCGACGTGAATACCGCAAGGCCGGGAAAGGACTGGTCCGGCCAGGACTGCCCTTCGGTAAGATACGCCACACGCCGCGCGATGCCGGGACCGCCATCGATGAAGGTCATGCCCGCCGGCGCCCCGGCCCGCATCTCGGCTTCGAGAAGCGGAAAGTGCGTGCACGCGTTGACGATCACGTCGATGCGTTCGCCGCCGGGCTGGCGAAACAGGCCCTCCAGCTCGCGAGCGACCGCATCGGGCGCGATCGTCTCCCCTGCCAGCTTGGCCTCTGCCAGTTCGACCAGCGCGGCCGATCCATGGCGCAGCACGGTGCAATCGGCCGCGAAGCGAGCCGCAAGATCGTCGACATATGGTTGCCGCACCGTCGCTGCGGTGCCCAGCACGCCGATGGCGCGTGTGCGACTGATCGCTGCCGCCGGCTTTATCGCCGGCACGGTGCCGACGATCGGCAGGTCCAGCGCAGCGCGGACGTGCTGAAGCGCGATGGTAGAGGCGGTGTTGCACGCGATGACGATCAGGCGCGGATCATAGCGTTCGGCCAGCCGGCCGAGCAGCGCCGGCACGCGGGCGGCAATCTCCGTCTCGCTTTTGGTGCCATAAGGGAATCCGGCCGAGTCTGCCACATAGACCAGCGGGGCCATTGGCAGCAGCGCGGCGGTTGGTGCCAGCACGGATAGGCCGCCCACGCCGGAGTCGAAGAACAGGATGGGACGGCGATCGGGCATGGCAAACGCCATGGCCGAGGCCGCGCACCCCCGTCAACGCTGGGCAGGCGCGCGATGTGGGGCTCGGCCATATCTGCACGCTGATGCAGATCATTGCATCTGCCATGGGGAAACGGCTACTCCCGGGCTGCTGAAGGGGGAAGACTTGCCTACCGAAATTCCATGGCTGGCTCCGGTCGGGGCATTGTTGCTCGGTTATCTGCTCGGATCGATCCCGTTCGGCGTGCTGCTGACCCGGGCGGCCGGCGCCGGCGACCTGCGCACGATCGGGTCGGGCAATATCGGCGCTACCAACGTGCTGCGCACCGGCCGCAAGGGGCTGGCGGCGGCGACGTTGCTGCTCGATCTCGGCAAGGGTGCGGCGGCGGTGCTGCTGGTCGATGCGCTGTTGCCGGGCATGTCCGCGCTGGCTGCCGCGGCCGTCTTCCTCGGCCATTGCTACCCGGTCTGGCTCAAGTTTCGCGGCGGAAAGGGCGTTGCGACGCTGATGGGGCTGGTGCTGGCGCTCTACTGGCCGTCCGGCCTGGTTTATGCCGCGGTATGGCTGGGGCTGCTGGCCGTGGTCCGCATCTCCTCCGTTGCCGGCATGTCGGCGGCGATCAGTGCGCCGGTCAGCACCGCCTTTTTCGGGCGGATCGATTTGGTGCTGCTGTTGCTGGCGCTGGCGCTGATCGTATTGTGGAAGCACCGCGACAATATCGATCGGCTGCTCAGCGGCTCAGAACCCCGGGTCGGCAGCAAGCGTGGCTGATCGGCGGGAGCCGCGGCTGCGGCTGTTGCGCTCCGCCAATGTCGGCCCCGTCACCTATGTTCAACTGATTGCCCGGTTCGGCTCGGCCGAAGCGGCGCTGGAAGCGCTGCCGATGCTCGCCGCGCGCGGCGGGGGCAGGGCGCCGGCGATCGCGGATCCGGCCGACGTGCGGCGCGAGATCGCTGCCGTCGAGCGCCTGGGCGCACGCTATCTGTTCCTCGATGATCCCGAGTATCCGGCCCTGCTCGGCGCGCTGGACAATGCGCCCCCGGCGCTGATCGTCCGCGGCGACACGGGGCTGCTGGAGCGGCCCTGCGTCGCCATGGTGGGCGCGCGGAACGCCTCCGCCGCCGCGTGCCGATTTGCGCGCCAGCTGGCGATCGGGCTGGTGGAGCGCGGTGCCACGGTCGTTTCCGGCCTGGCGCGCGGGATCGACACGGCGGCGCATCAGGGTGCGCTTGCCGGCGGTACGGTCGGCGTGATTGCCAGCGGCATCGATATCGTGTTCCCGCCCGAAAATGCCGAACTGCAGGCACGAGTCGCCGAACAGGCGCTGCTCGTCACCGAACAGCCCCCGGGCACCCAGCCGCTGGCGCGCTTCTTTCCCGCGCGCAACCGCATCATCGCCGGGCTGTCGCTGGGCACTGTGGTGGTCGAAGCGGCGCCGCGCTCGGGCAGCCTGATCACCGCCCGCATCGCGGTCGACGCCGGTCGCGAGGTGATGGCTGTGCCGGGATCACCGCTCGATCCTCGCGCGCAGGGCTGCAACCTGCTGATCCGCGAGGGGGCGACCCTCGTCCAGTCGGCCGACGATATCTGGGAGGCGATCCGGCCGATCGATCCACGCGCGGTGCGCGCGCCGCTGGATCGCTATTGCGGCCCCGCGCCCGAAGATGCCGGCGACGCCGATCGCACGCGCATCGCAGCGCTGCTCGGCCCCGTGCCGGTGTCCGTCGACGAACTGATCCGCCAGGCCGGCTGCGTGCCCGCCGTGGTGCAGACCGTGCTGCTGGAACTGGAGCTTGCCGGGCGGTTGGATCGGCATGCCGGCGGCAGAGTTTCGCTGCGCTGATCGTCCCAAGCGGCGCAACCCTGCGAAACCTGCGGGTTGTTGCAGAAATGCAACGCAGTTCCGGCTTTCTTCGACGAGGTTTGGAAACCTTTCGCAGCTGGCGGGTTTGGGCGGTGGCAAAGCCCCTCCAATCTCAAGGGATGTACACGTATGCGTTCAGTGTTTCTCGTCGCAGCAGCGGCGCTCAGCCTCTCCGCCACCGCCGCCCAGGCTCAGGAGACCAGCTCGACCAACGGCACCAGCTTCCGCGGCATCCGCATCGAAGCCAATGCCGGCGGTGATCGGTTCCAGTCTCAGGGCAACAACAACAACAAGTTCGGCTACGGTGGCACGATCGGCTTCGACGGCCAGCTCGGCGATCGCATCGTGATCGGTGCGGAAGGCAGCTACTGGCGCGCCAACAACTGGAACGAAAACTGCTCAGCTGGCGTTCAGGGCGGCTCGGTTTGCCACAAGTCGTTTGAAGAATATGGCGCGGCCGTTCGTGCAGGTGTACTTGCAACGCCGCAGATCCTGATCTTCGCTAAGGGTGGGTACGTCGTCAACGAACAGCGTAAGCGATTTGATGCGCCTGCGGGTCAAACCTCGTTTTACGATAGCTTCAACACCGCCGGTTATCAGGTCGGCGGCGGCGTCGAATATTCGCTGACTGGCGAGGAAAGCCGCATGCCGGTCTACGCCAACGTCCAGTATGTGTATTCGCAGTACAACGATCACACCGCCCGCCAGCGCGTGATGGCCGGCGTCGGGCTGCGCTTCAAGTAAGCGTAGCGCAGCCGAACAAAGGGCCGGGCGCGGCAATCGCTGCGCCCGGCCCTTTGGCGTGCGCGGGACTGGCAAGTCGCCTCATACGTCCTACATGCCGCCGGCAACGCTTCCCCGAGGAGACACCCGCATGGCCGACGCCCCCGATCCCGCGAACAACCTTCCCGCCGGCTATGTCCCGCCCCAGGTGTGGGAATGGGCGCCGGGCAATGGCGGCCAATTCGCCAACATCAACCGGCCGGTCTCGGGCGCAACGCACGACAAGGAATTGCCGGTTGGGCGCCACCCGATCCAGCTCTACTCGCTCGGCACCCCGAACGGGCAGAAGGTGACGATCCTGCTCGAGGAACTGCTCGCCGCCGGCTATGCGGGCGCCGAATATGACGCGTGGCTGATCAACATCGGCCAGGGCGATCAGTTCGGCAGCGGCTTCGTGGCGATCAACCCGAATTCGAAGATCCCGGCGATGGTCGATCATTCGCTCAGCCCGGCGCTGCCGATTTTCGAGAGCGGCGCGATGATGATCCACCTCGCGGAGAAGTTCGGCGTCTTCCTGCCCACCGACACCGCCCAGCGCGCGCAGACGCTCAGCTGGCTGATGTGGCAAATGGGCTCGGCGCCGTTCCTGGGCGGCGGCTTCGGCCATTTCTTCGCCTATGCGCCGATCAAGATCCAGTATGCGATCGATCGCTATGCGATGGAGGCCAAGCGCCAGCTCCACGTACTCGACACCCATCTGGCGACCAATCGCTACATGGTGGGAGAGGACTATACGATCGCCGATATGGCGATCTTCCCTTGGTACGGCGCGGTGGTGCGCGGCGAAACCTATGTCGGGGCGGACGTGTTCCTGAACGCGCAGGAATATCCGAACCTGCTGCGCTGGGCGTCCGAGATTGCCGGGCGCGAGCCCGTACAGCGCGGCCGCTTGGTCAATCGCGGCACCGGCCCCGAGGACCAGCGCGTCCCCGAACGCCATGACGCCAAGGACATCGACGTGGTGCTGGAGCGGATGCGGGCCAGCGCCTGAACCGGAAGACGCCCGGTATCGGCTGTGCTTGACGCGGCGCCGTACCGGTCGTCATCCTCGCACGCGTACACGTAGGGATCGATCGAACACTTCATGCAGCTTGTCATCGTCGAATCGCCCGCCAAGGCGAAAACCATCGAGAAGTATCTCGGCAAGGACTATCGCGTCCTCGCCAGCTATGGCCATGTCCGCGATCTGCCGGCCCGCGACGGATCGGTGAATCCCGACGAATCGTTTGCGATGGAGTGGGAAACCTATGCTGACAAGTCGAAGCAGCTGAAGGCGATCGCCGACGAGGCGAAGAAGGCGGACCGCCTGATCCTCGCGACCGACCCTGATCGCGAAGGCGAGGCGATCAGCTGGCATGTCCGCGAGGTGCTCAAGAACAAGAAGGCGCTCCCCAAGGAGGTCGAGCGCGTCACCTTCAACGCGATTACCAAGCCCGCGATCCTCGAGGCGATGCAGCGCCCGCGCGAGCTGGATACCGACCTGATCGACGCGTACCGCGCCCGCCGCGCGCTCGACTATCTCGTCGGCTTCACGCTTTCGCCGGTGCTGTGGCGCAAGCTGCCCGGCGCCAAGTCGGCGGGCCGCGTCCAGTCGGTCGCGCTGCGACTGATCGTGGGGCGCGAGCGCGAGATCGAAAGCTTCGTCGCGCAGGAATATTGGTCGGTCATCGCCGAGATGGAATCGGACGGCACGCCGTTCCAGGCGCGTCTCGTCAAGTGGAAGGGCGAGAAGCTCGACCGCCTGTCGATCGGCGACCAGGGCAGCGCCGAGGCCGCGAAGAAGGCGGTCGAGGAAGGGCGCTTCACAGTGGTCTCGGTCGAGACCAAGCCGGCGATGCGCAACCCGCCGCCGCCCTTCACCACCTCGACGCTGCAGCAGGAAGCCGCGCGCAAGCTCGGCTTCTCGGCCAGCCACACGATGCGGATCGCGCAGGCGCTCTACGAGGACGGCGCGATCACCTATATGCGTACCGACGGCGTCCAGATGGACCCCTCGGCCATCCAGGCGGCGCGCAAGGCAGTCGCCGATCGCTATGACGGCAGCTACGTGCCGGACAAGCCGCGCCAGTACCAGACCAAGGCGAAGAACGCCCAGGAAGCCCACGAAGCGATCCGCCCGACGGACTTCAGCAAGGACCGCGCCGGATCGGGCGACCATGCCAAGCTGTACGACCTGATCTGGAAGCGCGCGCTCGCGAGCCAGATGGCCTCGGCGCGCATGGAGCGCACCACCGTCGATCTGGCGGACGGCACCGGCCAGCACGGGCTGCGCGCCACCGGCCAGGTGGTGCTCTTCCCCGGCTATCTCGCGCTTTACGAAGAGGGCAAGGACGACGAGGGCGACGAGGACAGCCGCCGCCTGCCGCGCATGTCCGAAGGCGCGTCGCCCGCGAAGAAGGCGGTCAACGCCGAGCAGCATTTCACCCAGCCGCCGCCGCGCTTCTCCGAAGCCTCGCTGGTCAAGCGGCTCGAGGAGCTCGGGATCGGCCGGCCGTCGACCTATGCCTCGATCATCCAGGTGCTCAAGGACCGCGCCTATGTGCGCGTCGAGAAGAACCGCTTCTTCGCCGAGGAGAGCGGCCGCCTGCTGACCGCGTTCCTCGAACGCTTCTTCGAGAAATACGTCTCGTTCGACTTCACCGCCGATCTGGAGGAAGAGCTGGACGACGTCTCCGGCGGCCGTGCGGCGTGGCAGGCGGTGCTGGAGGCCTTCTGGCGCGACTTCAAGCCGCGCACCACCGAGGTGATGGAGCAGAAGCCCTCCGACATCACCGCGGCGCTCGACCAGTTCCTCGAGCCCTATCTGTTCCCCGCCAAGGCGGACGGCAGCGACCCGCGGCTCTGCCCGAATTGCGGCGTCGGCAAGCTGGCGCTGCGCGGCGGCCGGTTCGGCGCGTTCGTCGCCTGCTCCAACTATCCCGAGTGCAAGTACACCCGCCGCTTCGGCCAGCCGGGCGGCGAGGGCTCTGAGGACACCGGGCCGGAAGTGCTGGGCCAGGACCCCGAGACGGGGCTCAATGTCGAGCGCAAGTCGGGGCGGTTCGGGCCGTATATCCAGCTCGGCGAGGGCAAGGATGCGGCGCGCGCCTCGATCCCGAAGGACATCGATCTCGACCTCGACTGGGCGCTCAAGCTGCTCAAGCTGCCGCGCACCATCGGCAACCACCCGGAGACGGGCAATCCGATCACCGCCTCGATCGGCCGCTATGGGCCGTATCTGGCGCATGACGGGAAATATGCCCGGCTCCAGTCGACCGCCGAGGTGTTCGAGACCGGCATGAACGCGGCGGTGGTCAAGCTCGCCGAGGCGGCGGCGGGCGGCGGCAGGCCTGCGCGCGGGGCGGCACGCGAGCCGCTCAAGGTGTTCGGCAAGCATCCGCGTACCGATGCCGAGATCAAGCTGATGGAAGGCCGCTATGGCCCCTATCTCACCGATGGCGAGACCAACGCGACGCTGCCCAAGACGATCGACAAGGATGCGCTGACGCTGGAGGAGGCCGCCCAGCTGATTGATGCCAAGGCAGCGGCGGGCCCAGCAAAGGGCAAGAAGAAGCCGGCCAAGAAGGGGCCGGTCAAGAAGGCCGCGGCGAAAAAGGCACCGGCGAAGAAGAAGGCGGCCGGCTGAGGATAGGGCTCAGGCTGCGCGGCTCTCCAGGCCGCGCAGCCAGGCGCGTGCTGCCTTTTGCGCGGTGATGATTTCGCGCGCGGTCATGTCCTCCGCGATCTCGGCGCGGCAGGCCTGGGCGGCGGTGCTGCCGGTCATCGCCGCGATGTTGAACCATTTGTGTGCCTCGACCAGGTCGATCGTCACGCCTTCGGCTCCGCTGGAATAAACGACGCCCAGGTCGAAACACGCATCGGCACTGCCGCGGGCGGCATCGTTCAAGCGGCTCTCTATCAGAAAGCGCGCAGTCTTGTGGCTGTTGGCCATCTGGCAAATCCCTGTTCAACGCTTCGTTGCACAAGGTTTGCGTCCGAACGGACAACAAAAGGTTAAACGGCTTAACCGTATTAATTCATAGGACGGGGATGTTGTCGATCAGCCGGGTGCCGCCGATACGTGCAGCAGCAAGCAGACGCATCGGTTTTCCTTCCAGCGGCGCGCCCAGCGACTCGGCGTCGGCGAGCGTGACATAGTCGACCTCGAACCCGGCTGCCGTCAGCGTGTCGCGTGCCTGCGCCAGCGCTGCTTCCGGATCGCCGCCCTCGGCAATGGCCTTGGCAGCGGCGCCGAGCGCGCGGGGCAAGGCCACGGCGCGCGCGCGATCTTCAGGCATCAGATAGGCGTTGCGCGAGGAGAGGGCGAGGCCGTCATCCTCGCGCTGGGTGGGCACGCCCAGGATTTCGATGCCCATGTCCAGGTCCGCCACCAGCCGGCGAATCACCTGCAGCTGCTGCCAGTCCTTCTCGCCGAACAGCGCCACGTCGGGCCGCACTTGGTGGAACAGCTTGGTGACGACGGTAGCGACTCCGTCGAAATGGCCCGGCCGATGGGCACCGTCGAGAAGGTCGCTGATACCCGACACCCGCACGCTGGTCGCAAAGCCTTCCGGGTACATCGCTTCGGCGCTCGGCATCCACAGCAGGTCGACCCCGGCGTTGGTGAGCATCCGCGAATCGGCCTGCTCGCGACGCGGATACTTCGCCAGGTCCTCGTTCGGTCCGAACTGGATCGGATTGACGAAGATCGAGACGATCACGCGGGTGCCGGCACGCTTGGCGGCTTCCACCAGCGCCATATGCCCGTCATGCAGCGCGCCCATGGTGGGAACGAAGGCCAGCCGGGCGCCTTCGCTGCGGAAGGCGTCCAGCGCCTTGCGAAGATCGTCGATCTGGCGAACGGTTTGCACGCTTTGGCACTTTCGATATGGATGGAAGCGCGGCCTTCTATGGGGGGGAGGCGGCGCGATCAAGTGAAGGAATGCCTGCTTTGAATCAGCCAGCCAAACGCCTGCACGTGCTGGTATTTGCCAACGAGAAGGGCGGAACCGGCAAATCCACCACCGCCGTCCATGCGGCGATCGCGCTGGCATCCAAGGGCGCGCGCGTCGCCTGTTTCGATTTGGATCATCGCCAGCGCACGATGGGTCGATATCTCGACAATCGGCGGACGACGATTCGCCGCACCGGTCGCGAACTGCCCATGCCGGTCTACGAAACCCATGACGGCGAGAGCATGGACTATTTCACCGAAACGCTCGATCGCCTGGGGGAGGGCGCCGACTTCCTGGTGATCGACACGCCGGGCCGCGACGACAAGTTCGCCCGCATCTCGGTCACCAATGCCGATACGCTCGTCACGCCGATGAACGACAGCTTCGTCGATTTCGACCTGATCGGCCAGGTCGATCCGGATACCTTCCGCGTCACCCGTCCCAGCTTCTATTCGGAAATGATCTGGGAATCGCGCAAGCGCCGCGCCAAGGCCGATGGCGAGACGATCGACTGGGTCGTCCTGCGCAACCGCATGCAGCACATCGAGGCGCGCAACATGCGGCGCGTGTCGGAGGCGATCGATCAGCTTTCCAAGCGCGTCGGCTTTCGCGTGATTTCAGGGCTCTCGGAGCGCGTGATCTATCGCGAGCTGTTTCCGCAGGGGCTCACGATGCTCGATTCGCGCGAATTCGGCGAAATGGGCCTCAGCCACGTCGCGGCGCGGCAGGAACTGCGCGAGATGATGGCGGGCCTCGCCCTGCCGGACGTCGCCGCGCCGCTGTTCGCCTGATGGTCAAGGTCGTCCTTGCCGCCTTGCTGCTCTACCTTGCGTGGCGCTGGCTGCAGCCCAAGAAAAAGACGCTGGCCGCGCCGATGCCGCGGCTGGGCGAGGGCGAGGCGCGGGCGATCCTCGGCATCGACGCGGCGGCCGGGCCGGACGAGATTCGCGCCGCGCACCGCCGGCTGGTTGCGGCAGTGCATCCGGATCGCGGCGGCTCGACCGAACTGACGCGCCGGATCAATCTTGCCCGCGATACGTTGCTGCGCAACTGATCTGCGTCCCGAAACCGTAACAGTTTGCTCGCAACGATGGTGCGGTGCAAAATAGGGACGATCCGGCACCTGTCGCGGCTTGCAACTTTCCTAGCAGTCGATGATTAGGCGCGCATCTTTTCTTTCGGGAGGGCATGAATGACGCATCGTTTCGACCCCACGTCGCTGCGTGAATATGATATCCGTGGCATTGTCGGAAAGACGCTGGGTCCGGACGACGCCCGCGCGATCGGCCGCGGCTTCGCCACGCTGCTGCGCCGCGCCGGCGGGCGCCGGGTGGCAGTGGGCCGTGATGGCCGCATCTCCTCGCCGATGCTGGAAGAAGCGCTGATCGAAGGCCTCACCAAGTCGGGCTGCGACGTGGTGCGCACCGGCATGGGCCCCACGCCGATGCTATATTATGCCGAGGCAACGCTGGAGGTGGATGGCGGCATCCAGATTACCGGCAGCCACAATCCCGGCAACTATAACGGCTTCAAGATGGTGTTCCAGCACCGCTCGTTCTTCGGCCAGGATATCCAGACGCTGGGCAAGATGGCGGCGGAGGGCGATTGGGACGAAGGCGACGGCACCGAAACCGTCACGGATGCCGACATCGAGGACCTGTATGTCGGCCGCCTGATCGCCGGCTATGCGGGTGGTTCGTTCAAGATCGGCTGGGACGCCGGCAACGGCGCCGCCGGCCCGGTGATCGAAAAGCTCGTCAAGCTGTTGCCGGGTGAGCACCACACGCTGTTCACCGATGTGGACGGTAACTTCCCCAATCATCATCCCGATCCTACCGAGGAAAAGAACCTCGCCGATCTGAAGAAGCTCGTCGCCGAGAAGAATCTCGATTTCGGACTTGCGTTCGACGGCGACGGCGATCGCCTGGGCGCGATCGACGGCCAGGGCCGGGTGGTCTGGGGCGACCAGCTCCTCTCCATCCTCGCCGAGCCGGTGCTGCGGGTCGATCCCGGCGCCACGATCATCGCCGACGTGAAGGCCAGCCAGGCGCTGTATGACCGGATTGCGGAACTGGGCGGCAAGCCGGTGATGTGGAAGACCGGTCACAGCCTGATCAAGACCAAGATGAAGGAAACCGGCGCCCCGCTCGCGGGCGAGATGAGCGGCCACATCTTCTTCGCGCAGGACTATTACGGCTTCGACGACGCGCAGTACGCCGCCGTTCGGCTGATCCAGGCCGTGCATGTGATCGGCAAGTCGCTCACCCAGCTGAAGAACGAGATGCCGGCGATGGTCAACACGCCGGAGATGCGCTTCCAGGTCGATGAGAGCCGCAAGTTCCCGGTGATCGACGAAGTGCTCGATCGGTTGGAAGCGGACGGCGCAGAGGTGGATCGCACCGATGGCGCGCGCGTCAACACCCCCGATGGCTGGTGGCTGCTCCGCGCGTCCAACACCCAGGACGTGCTGGTCGCCCGCGCCGAAGCGAAGAGCGAGGAAGGTCTGGAACGCCTGATGGCGCAGATCGACGACCAGCTCGGCAAGAGCGGCATCGTCCGCGGCGAACAGGCCGCCCACTGATCGCGCGGCCGCCCGCTTCCGTCGTTCGGGAGCGGGCGGCTGGCGCTTTCGGCTGGCATTTCGGGCCGAAACCCCCCACATCGCGGGCATGGCATCGCCACCCCCCTCGATCATTCGCGTCATCGATCTGGAAACGACCGGCGACAAGCCGCCCACCCATGCGGTGTGCGAAATCGGCTGGCAGGACGTCGCGCTCGGGCCCGATGGCCGGTGGGAGCTGCAGGGTGAAGGCGGCAGTCGCCTGGTCAATCCCGGGCGCGGCATTCCCCCGCTCACCATGGCGATCCATCACATCCGCGATGAGGATGTGGCGGAAGCGCCCTATTGGCACGACGTCGCCCGGCCGATCCTCGATCCCTGGCCGCGCCGCGTAGCACTTGCCGCGCATCGCGCCACCTTCGAGGAACAGTTCTGCACGCCCGCGCTCACCCGCGGCGCCGACTGGATCTGCACCTGGAAATGCGCGCTGCGGCTCTGGCCGGATTGTCCCGGCTTCTCCAACCAGATGCTGCGTTACTGGCGCCGGCCTGAGGGGCTGGAGCATGAACGCGGCCTGCCCGCGCACCGCGCCTTTCCCGACGCCTATGTCACCGCATTCCACCTGCGCGACATGCTCAACGAAGCGAGCGTGGCGCAGCTGATCGAATGGTCCAGTCAGCCGGGGCTGCTGCCGCGCGTCCGCTACGGCCCCGATCGCGGCAAGGAATGGAACGAGATCTCGGAGGATTCGCTGGAAGGCTTCCTCACCGATCGCGACGAGGATGTACGCTTCACCGCCGAGACCGAGCTGGCCCGCCGCCGCGGCGGTGCCCCGGTGGGGCGCGGGAGCTCGACCCAGCGGCTGCTGTTTTAAGCCATCCAGATCCTCTCCGGAACGGGGGGGGCCATGCGCAGGCGGGGGTGGAGGGGGATCTCCGCGGGTCAGTCCGATGTCGAGGCACTCACCACCGCCTTCGGCGACGGTCCCCGTCCGAGTGCCGGGAGGATCGGGAACGCGTTTTCACCTACCAAAGGTTAACCCCTTTGGGGTTCCGCTACGACACCGCCTCCGCTAGGAGGCCAATCCATGACCAGCAGCGTCCAAGCCCCTGTCGGCCGCCTCGACGGCTGCGAGCATCGCTTTGCGCTACAGGTCTATTTCGAAGACACCGATCTTACCGGCGTGGTCTATCACGCCAATTATCTGCGCTATATGGAGCGCGCGCGATCGGACATGCTGGAATGCGCTGGCATCGATCAGCGTGCGGTGTTCGAAGCGGGCGGGGGCGCCTATGCCGTCGCCGGTCTCGATATCCGCTATCGTGCGCCCGCGAAACTCGGCGATCGGCTGGTCGTTGTCAGCCGGGTAACCCGCCTGCGCGCCGCCGCCGTCGATATTCAGCAACGAGTCATGCGGAACGAAACTATACTCGCGGAAGCGTCCGTGGCGGTGGCATTCGTCGCCCCCGGCGGTCGTCCGCGGCGGCAGCCCGCCGAATGGCTGGCTGCGTTCGAACCGCTCGTGTGGAAGGAGAAGTAAGCGTCCATGCCGCCTGTCACAACCGGTGCCGTCCTGTCGCCGATCCACCTGTTTCTGGAAGCCGATATCGTCGTCAAGCTGGTGATGGTCGGCCTGCTGCTGGCCAGCCTGTGGACCTGGGCGATCATCATCGGCTTCGCGCTCAAGGCCGGCGGCGTTCGCAAGGAAATGCAGCGCTTCGAGACCGAGTATCGCGAGGCGGATGATTTCGACGAGTTCCATCGCCGTGCCGCCGGCCGCGATCAGCCGATCGCGCGCGTGTTCGCCGCCGGCGTCAGCGAATGGCGCCGCTCGACCGCGGGCAAGACGATCGACCGCGAAGGCACGCGCGAGCGCCTCGCCACTGCGATGGGTGCCACGGTCGCGATGGAGATCGATCGGCTGGCGGATCGGCTGAACTTCCTCGCCACGGTCGGTTCGGTCGCTCCCTTTGTCGGCCTGTTCGGCACCGTCTGGGGTATCATGCGCGCCTTTACAGGCATCGCCGCGGCGCAGAGCTCGTCGCTCGCCGTCGTCGCGCCCGGCATCGCGGAAGCGCTGTTCGCCACGGCGATCGGCCTGTTCGCTGCCATTCCGGCGGTGATCGCATACAATCGCTACAGCCATGTGGTGAACCGCATCGAGGCGCGGCTCAACCGCTTTGCCGACGGCTTCCACGCGACGCTCAGCCGCCGCCTGGAGATGGAGGGCTGAGCCTATGGGCATGCACCTTCCCTCCAATAAGGGCCGCGGGCGCCGCGCGCCGATGGCGGACATCAACGTAACGCCGCTCGTCGACGTGATGCTGGTGCTGCTGATCATCTTCATGGTCACCGCGCCGCTGCTCACCGCCGGCGTCCAGGTGAACCTCCCGGAAAGCCGCGCCAAGGCGCTCGACCAGGAACAGAAGCCGGTCCAGATCTCGATCGACGACAAGGGCCAGGTATTTCTCGATACCGATGCGGTGAGCGATGCCGAACTCCCCGCCAGGCTCGCGGCGATCGCGGCGAAGAAGGGGCCGGACGGCAAGCCGGCGGCCATCTATCTGCGCGGCGACACCGCGCTCGGCTATGGCAAGGTGATGCGGGTGATGGGCGAGCTCAACCAGGCCGGCCTCAACCGCGTGTCGCTGCTCACCGATCCGAGCGATCCGCGCTGACGTGAGCGAGGCCATGGACCGTAGCGAGCGGACCGGGCTCGGCCTTTCCATCGTGGCCCATGCCGCGGTGTTCGCCGCCTTGACGCTCAGCTTTCTGAAGCCGCCGCCGCAGGAACCGCCCAAGACGATTCCGATCGAGATTTCGCTGGCCGATACGGTGGGGCTGGAAAGCACCGCGCCAGTGGTGAGTCAGGAGGAATTGGCGGCAAAGAAGTCGCCCGTGGAAGCGCCGGTCGAGCCGGAAAGCGCGCCCGCGCCGGCGCCTGATCCGCAGCCCTTGCCCAAGCCGCAGCCGGCGCCGCCCAAGCCTGCGCCCGAACCCCAGCCGCAGCCCAAGCCTGCCCCCGCCAAGCCGCAGCCCAAGCCGGCGGAAAAGCCGCAGCCGCAAAAGCCGAGCAAGCCCTCGCCGGCCGCCAAGCCGCAGCCGCAAAAGCCCAGCACCGCGCCCGCGCAGAGCGCTGCGACCGGCAACGCGCGTCGTCCGGTCAAGCCGACCGGCAATCTCGACGGGCTCGATTTCGGCCGATCGAACAACAAGACCAACAGCAAGGCGACGAACAATCCGGCCAGCAAGGCCTCGGCCCAGGATGTGGCGAGCTTTCGCGGCGTGATCGCCCGGCAGATCCAGCCCTGCGCCAACCGTCAGGTCACGCCCGGGCCGGGTGCCGAGCGCATTCGCGTGCTGCTGCGCGTGAACTTCAATCCCGATGGCTCGCTGGCCGGCGATCCGGACATTACCGGCGTGCAGGGGAACGATGCGACCAATGGTCGGTATGTGGAGCGGGTGAAGGATCTGGCGATCGCCACCTTCAAGGGCTGCACGCCGATTCGTGGGCTGCCCGCCAATCTCTATGCCGTGCCGAGCGGCTGGAAGACCCTGGCGTTCAGCTACAAGCTGCCTGGATGAGGATGAACCGATGAAATTCCCGACACTGGCCCTCGCGACGCTGTGCCTGGCGGGCACGGCCCATGCGCAGACCGATCCCGCGCCGCCGATCGCCAACAGCCCGCAGGCGGCCGCTCAGGATGCCGCTGCCCAGGCGCAGCAGGCCCAGCCGGTGATTGATATCGTCGGCGGCATTTCCGCGCCGATGCCGATCGCCATTCCGGCGATGCCCACCTCCGCCGTAGTCGATACGCCGGCCGGCTCCACCGACGTGCTCGGGCAGAAGCTGGCAGAGGTCATCACCAACGATCTGCGCGGATCGGGCCTGTTCACGCCGGTTCCGCCGGCGCAGCTGCGTACGGTGAGCTTCCCGGAAGTCACCGCCCCCGCCTATGATTACTGGGGCGGAACCGGTGCCCAGTCGCTGGTGCAGGGCTATGTCCGCGCCAATTCGAACGGCACGCTGACGGTCGGCTGCTATCTCTACGACGTGCTCGCCAAGGTGGAGCTGGTGCGTCAGGGCTTCGTTGTATCGCCGGCCGATTGGCGCCGCGCCGGCCACAAATGCGCCGATTCGATCTACTCGCGCCTTACCGGCGAGGGTCCCTATTTCGACACCCAGGTCGTCTATATCGCCGAATCCGGCCCCAAGAATCGCCGCCGCAAGCAGCTGGCAATCATGGACCAGGATGGCGCCAATCACCGCTTCCTCACCAACGGCCAGTCGATCACGCTCACGCCTCGCCTGTCGCCCAAGCTCAATGCGATCCTGTACATGAGCTTCGAGCGCGATCGGCCCTCGATCCATGTCTATGATCTCAATTCGCGCCAGGATCGTACGCTCGTCTCCAATGTCGCGCTCAACTTCGCGCCGCACTGGTCGCCGGACGCGCGCTGGGTGCTTTTCTCGATGGCGATCGGCGGCAATACCGACATCTATCGCGTTCCGGCCAGCGGCGGCACGCCGGAGCGGCTGACCACCTCGCCGGGCATCGATACCGGCGGCAGCTACTCGCCCGACGGCTCGAAGATAGTGTTCGAAAGCGATCGCGGTGGCACCCAGCAGCTCTATGTGATGAACGCAAACGGCTCCAACCAGCACCGCATCAGCTTCGGCGGCGGCCGCTATGCGGCACCGGCATGGAGCCCGCGCGGCGATCAGATCGCCTTCACGCGCATGGGCGGCGGCGCGTTCCGCATCGGCGTGATGACCCCCTCGGGCGGGGGCGAGCAGTTGCTCACCAACAGCTGGGGCGATGAAGGTCCGAGCTGGGCCCCCAACGGCCGCGTCATCATCTTCTTCCGGTCCGCCCAGGGATCGGGTCGTCCAGACTTGTGGACGGTGGACCTTACCGGCCGCGCGACACGAAAAGTGCCGACTCCGCTCGACGGCTCGGATCCGAACTGGGGTGCCGTGCGTCCGTGACATTCAGTAGAAACTTTTGCGTAACGAAAGCGCGTCATGCGCGAACACCAGTGACAAGGAGGATATTATGACCAAGCTCGTCCCCAGCCTGATGCTCGGCGTGGCGCTCGTCGCCACCGCAGCCTGCTCGAAGAAGCCGCCGAAGGAACTCCCGCCCGCGCCGACCGAGACGCCGGTCGCCAGCCAGCCCTATGGCAACGGCGAAACCACGCAGACCTCCTCGATGTCGGAGCAGTTCCGCCGCGAAGTCACCAGCGACACGATCCACTTCGGTCTCGATCAGTCGGATATCGATCAGGAATCGCGCGCGGTGCTGGACAGCCAGGCCAAGTGGCTGGTGGCGCACCCGAACGTGCGCATCACGCTGGAAGGCCATTGCGACGAGCGCGGCACGCGCGAATATAACCTCGCACTGGGCGATCGCCGGGCCAATGCGGCGAAGAACTATCTCGCGGCGCAGGGCGTCTCGGCCGATCGCATCACCACGATCAGCTACGGCAAGGAACGCCCGGTCGCGATGGGCTCGGACGAAGCGAGCTGGGCGCAGAACCGCCGCGCGGTAACGCTCGTCCTCAACTAAGCGCAGTCGGCTCAACGCTGGAAATCAGGCCGCCGGGGCAGGGCTCCGGCGGCCTTTTTCGTGCCCGCCGATTCCGCTTGCCCGTCGCCTTACCTTGATATAAATATGATATCATAATTCAGGAGGGAAAAATGACGGACCTACGCAGTGCCGCACCTGCCTTGCAGCAGAGCCGGGAAACGGGGGCGCACACGGCCAGCGGCTATGGCATGCTGCTGGTCGAGGCGATTGTGCTGGCCGCGGGCGGGCTGGCCTTCACGCAGATCGATCGTGTGCCGAACTGGATGATCCTCGTGTGGCTCGCGCTCGCCGCGCTGGTGTTCCTGTTCGTGCTCTGCGGCTTCTACCTGCTCCAGCCCAACCAGGCGGCGGCGATCCTGCTGTTCGGCGATTATCGCGGCACCGATCGCACCACCGGCCTGCGCTGGTCCTGGCCGTGGCTGATCAAGAAGACGGTGTCGGTGCGCGCGAACAACATCATCTCGGACAAGATCAAGGTGAACGATCTGCGCGGTAACCCGATCGAGATGGCGGCGCAGGTGGTGTGGCGCGTCACCGATACGGCGCAGGCGCTGTTCGACGTCGATGACTACAAGGCCTTTGTGAACGTCCAGATCGAAGCGGCGGTGCGCACCATCGGCTCGCGCTATCCCTATGACGATTTCGAGCATCAGGAAGTCACGCTGCGCGGCAATCACGATCAAGTCGGCGGCGAATTGCGCACCGAACTGATCGCGCGGCTGGCGGTGGCGGGCATCACCGTCGACGAATGCGGCTTCACCCATCTGGCCTATGCGCAGGAAATCGCCGGCGCGATGCTGCGGCGTCAGCAGGCACAGGCGGTGGTCGCCGCCCGCAAGGCGCTGGTCGAAGGCGCGGTCGGCATGGTCGAAATGGCGCTGGAGCAGCTTTCCGCCAAGAACGTGGTCGACCTCGACGACGAACGCCGCGCCGCCATGGTGTCGAACCTGATGGTCGTGCTGTGCGGCGAGCGGGATACCCAGCCCGTAGTCAATGCAGGTTCCCTCTATCAGTAAGGCGTCGTCGTGAGCGGACCCCCGCAGAAAAAGGCCTTTCCCCTCCGCCTCGATCCCGCACTATACGCGGCGATCGAGCGGAGTGCGGCGAGCGACCTGCGCAGCGTGAACGCGCAGGTCGAATGCCTGCTGCGCGAGGCGCTGGCACGGCGCGGGGTGAAGCTTGCCGATCCGGTGCGGCCCAAGCGCGGCCGCCCGGCAAAGGCGCAAGGAGATGGGGAATGACCGAAGATCAGCTGCGTACCAACTACTGGTTCCGGCCCAGGCTGTTGGGAATCGTCTCCGTGCCGGTGACGTGGCAGGGATGGACGGCGGTGCTGGTCTATCTCGTGCTCGCCGCCTGGATTGTGCTGCGCGCGGTGCAGGGCAGCGCGGCGCAGGTTTGGCTGCTGGCACCACTCACCATCTTCGCCTGGCTGTTCTGCTTCTGGCACACCGATGGCGGGTGGCGCTGCCGCGAATGAGTGTCGCGTTCAGCCGAGCGCTTCGTCCAGCAGCCGGGCCAGGCGCAGGCCGCCACGCACCACCTGCTGGCGCGCCACCGGCACCAGCTTCTCGATCGCTGCCTCGCTGAGCTGCGCCGGCCGCGCCGCGGCGGTGCACATGTCGGCACCGGCGGCGGCGGGATAGGCGTAGTCGCGCGCGACTTCCCAATTCTCGCGGCTCCAGTCTTCCACATTGCCGGTCCACAGCGCAGCGCGCTCGGCGGCGCTGTACTGCCGCACCGGCGAAGGCGGGGTGGAGATCGCCCGCTCGGCCAGATAGCCATCCCACACTGCGTGCAGGTTCAGCCGCTTGCTGGTGAACAGGCCATAATTGGTCTTCACCTGGTTGCCGCCCAGATCGTGATGGTCGCCCGCGTGCAGCGGCTGGTGGAGATCGCCGACGAAGTGGACCAGGAAGGCCAGCGCCTGCACCCGCTCGCGCAGCGGCACGCTGCGATCCTTCAGCAGCTTCACGTCGCGCTCGATCTGCGCCGACACGCAATTGCCGTCGCGGCACGGCGGCTTCAGGTCGAACGGCGCGCACACGTCGATATTCTGGTAGTGCCAGGAATAGGCATAGCTGAAGCGCGGCCCCAGCGTCTTGATGCAATCCGCCCACACGCTCGCTTCTTCGATCGTCCGTGCCGGGCAGGTCGGCGTCTCGAGCAGCCCTTGCCGTGCAAGCAGCGCATCGATCCGCGCGCGCACCTGTGGCGTCACGTTGCGATAGGCGATCGCCGCCACCGTCTGGTGGCCATATTCCCAATAGGCGGCGGCGGGGGTGGCGGCGCCCAGGCCGATCAGCGTGGCGAGCAGAAGCAGGATGCGACTCATGCCGCCCGCCCTAGGCGCGCGGCGCGCCGGCATCAATCGGTCAGCGGTACGTCAGCGGTCCGTATCGCCGAAGATCGCGACCAGTTTCTCGCCGCCGTCCGCGACGCGGCCGCGGTACATGCCCGGCGTGGTGAAGCACCAGTCCAGCTCGCCGCCGGGGGCAGCCAGGATCACGCCGCCCACGCCGCCCATCGCCTTCACATCGGCCATCACCACCTCGGCGGCCTGCCGCGCGGTTTCGCCGCGAAAGCGCATCCGTGCGCAAATCTCGTGCCCCACGCCTTCGCGGATGAAGAACTCGCCCGATCCTGTCGCCGAAACCGCGCAGGCGCGATCATCGGCATAGGTGCCCGCGCCGATCAGCGGCGAATCGCCCACCCGGCCCCAGCGCTTGCCGGTTAGGCCGCCGGTGGAGGTCGCCGCAGCGACATGGCCGTGCATGTCCATCGCCACCGCGCCTACCGTGCCGTACTTCATGTCGACGTCGAAGCCGCCGCGCGCCGTGTCGGCCTTCATCCAATCGAGCTGCTGCCGCCGCTCGGCCGTACCGAACCAGCTATTGTCGACCTGTTCCAGCGCCTGTTCGCGGGCGAACTGGTCGGCGCCGGCGCCGGCCAGCAGTACGTGCGGGCTGCCTTCCATCACCGCGCGGGCCAGCGCCACCGGGTGGCGGGTGGTCGTCGATCCGGCGACCGCCCCCGCCGCACGATCGAAACCGTCCATGATCGCCGCATCCAGCGTATGGCCGCCTTCCCAGGTGAACACCGATCCGTGCCCGGCGTTGAAGTGCGGATCGTCTTCCAGCACCTGCACCGCCGCCTGCACCGCATCGACCGCGGATCCGCCGGCTGCCAGCACGGCGGCACCTGCATCCAGCGCGGCATGCAGCCCGGCCTCGGCGCCGGTCACCTGCTCCGGGGGCAGCGTGTCGCGCATCATGCTGCCCGCGCCGCCGTGAATGGCAAGAGTCCATCGGGGGGTGGCGGGGGTCGACATGGAAAGGCTCCGGCTAGGGTGGTGCCGCTCCCCCTAGCAGATCGCGGCGGCCCTGCCAGTGTCGCGCCGGGTCCGCAGCCGCAGTGCGGCGCCGGCCAGCCCCATGCCCCCGATCAGCAGCGCCCATTGGCCCGGCTCCGGGGCCGCTGAAAGCGTGCCGCTGGTGAAGGCGAAGTTGATCGTGCCGCTCAGGTCGCCGCCGTTGGTGCCGCCGTAATTGGTGAAGAAGTCATAGCGCCCGGTGCCGATGAGCGGCGTCAGCGAGTCGTTGAGCGCCGCCATGTTGAACACCAGCCGGAACGAAGCGGTGCTGTTGATGCCGTACAGATTCGGGCTGGCGTATAGCGAGCCCTGGCCGGCGGTCACGCCGAAGCTGGCGGTATCGAAAAAGTCGAGGTCGGAGTCGCTCGCCTGTCCGGAAAAGGCGAAGCTGGGCAGCGTCGCGCTGTACATCACATCGGTAAAGCCGTTGCTCAGATCGATGCGGAACGTGCCCGAGATGTCTTGTCCGTTGAAATCATAGATAATGTAGGGGTCGCTGACCGGCATGTCGAAGATCTCGGAAGTCGTCACCGTGCCGCTGAACGTGCCGGTATAGACTTGTGCCTGGGCAACGGTCGCCCCGGCCAGGCAAGCTGCTAGCGCAACGCTGCGTATCGCGAACCCAATCGTCATCGGTCATCCCCTCTTTGTTATGACCGATAGTTAACAGAATTTAACCATCGCCGGAACGGTGGAATCCCGGATAGCGACGTCCCGCGCGCGTCTGCCCTAGGCGGCGGGGGACTCACGGGCTATATGGCGGGCCATGTCCGTACGACCCTGGCGCGATATCGTCCGGCGGCCCAGCCGTCAGATCATGGTGGGCAACGTGCCCGTTGGCGGCGATGCGCCGGTGACGGTGCAGACGATGACCAACACCGCGACGTCCGACGTGAAGGCGACGATCGACCAGATCCGCCGCTGCGAGGAAGCCGGCGCGGACATCATCCGCGTTTCCTGCCCCGACGTCGAGAGCACAGCCGCGCTCAAGCAGATTGTCCGCGCCGCGCGCGTGCCGATCGTCGCCGACATCCATTTCCATTATAAGCGTGCGCTCGAGGCCGCCGATGCCGGCGCTGCCTGCCTCCGCATCAACCCCGGCAATATCGGCTCTGCCGACCGCGTGAACGAAGTCGTCAACGCCGCCAAGGCCAACGGTGCCGCGATCCGCATCGGCGTCAACGCCGGCAGCCTCGAGAAGGACCTGCTCGAGAAATATGGCGAGCCCTGCCCCGAAGCGCTGGTCGAATCCGCGCTCGACCATATCAAGCTGCTCCAGGATCGCGACTTTCACGAATTCAAGGTGGCGGTGAAGGCGAGCGACGTGTTCCTCGCCGTCGCCGCCTATCAGCAGCTGGCCGATGCGGTCGATTGCCCGCTGCACCTCGGCATCACCGAGGCGGGCGGCTTTGTCGGCGGTACGGTCAAGTCGGCGATCGGCATCGGCTCGCTGCTCTGGTTCGGCATCGGCGACACGATCCGCGTCAGCCTCTCGGCCGAGCCCGAGGAGGAAATCCGCGTCGGGTTCGAGATCCTAAAGTCGCTGGGCATCCGCAACCGGGGCGTCCGCGTCGTCTCCTGCCCCAGCTGCGCGCGCCAGGGCTTCGACGTGATCCGCACCGTCCAGGCGCTGGAGGAACGGCTCCAGCACATCCGAACGCCGCTGTCGCTCTCGGTGCTCGGCTGCGTCGTCAACGGCCCCGGCGAGGCGCGCGAGACCGATATCGGCCTCACTGGCGGCGGCAATGGCAAGCACATGGTCTATCTGTCGGGCCTGACCGATCACACGGTCGAGGATGCCGACATGCTCGATCACATCGTCAAGCTGGTCGAAGCCAAGGCCGCCGAAATCGAAGCCGCGAGCGCAGCCCCGGCGGAAGCGGCGGAATAGCCTCCACCCAGGCGGGGGCGTTCGCCAACATCGAACGCCCCCCGCCTCGCCGGCGGCATGTTCGGCTTTCCTACAGCCTGTAGTTCTTGCTATGTTCTCTCCTTCCCGGATATGCCGTGCGGAGGGACGAACGAAGGTGGCACGCCTAAACTTCCTGAACGTAAGCCACCGCGATCACCGCGCGGATGCCTGCCCGCCCGCGCTCGGCGCGCTGCCGGCGAAACATGCCGGGAGCCTAAACTTCCTAAACTTAAGCCACCGCGATCACCGCGCGGATGCCTGCCCGCCCGCGCTCGGCACGCGGCCGGCGAAACATGCCGGGAGCCTAAACTTCCTAAACTTAAGCCACCGCCATCACCGCGCGGATGCCCACCGGCCCGCGCTCGGCGCGCTGCCGGCGAAACATGCCGCAAGCCTAAACTTCCTAAACTTTGTGCGCCTCTCGCCAACCGTCGCGGCGGTCGCTAACCGGCAGCCAATGTCCCGTTCTCCCGCTCTTGCCTTTGTCGTCGCCGCGATCGGCATCGCCAATTATTCGCTGATGGATGCCGTGATGAAGAGCATGTCGATCGCGTATGGCGCCTATAGCGCGGTGCTGTGGCGGTCGCTTGGTGCCATCGTGCTGCTCGGGCCGATCTTCCTCGTACGGCGGACACCCTGGCCGGGGCGCCAGGCGCTCAAGCTGCACGTCGCCCGTGGTGCCTTGGCGGGCACGTCGGTGCTGCTGTTCTTCTGGGGGCTTGCCCGCGTCACCATGGCACAAGGGATTGCGCTTACCTTTCTCGCGCCGCTGATTGCGCTGTTTCTTGCCGCCGCTTTTCTCGGCGAGCGCATCCGGCGCGCGGCGATCGGCGGGTCGATCGTCGCCAGCCTGGGCGTGCTGCTCATTGCCGGCGGGCAGGTACAGGCCGATGCGTCGACAGACGTGGTATTGGGCTCGATCGCGGTTTTCCTCGCCTCGATCCTCTATGCCGGCAGCCTCATTCTGTTGCGGCGCCAGGCCCAGATCGCCGATCCCATCGAAGTCGCGCTGTTCACCAGCATCGTGCTGGCGCTGCTCCTGCTCCCCGGCGCGCCCTGGTTCTCGGCGGTGCCGCAGGTGGCGATCTGGCCCTGGATCCTGGGCGCGGCGTTCGTCGGATCGATCTCGGCGGTGCTGCTCGCCTGGGCCTATGCCCATGCCGAGGCGCAGGTGCTCGCGCCGGTCGAATATACCGCCTTCGTCTGGGCGGCGCTGCTCGGCTATGTCGTGTTCGACGAACGCGTCTCGCCCTGGACGGTGGGCGGGGCGATGCTGATCATCCTGGGGTGTCTGGTCGCGATCCGCGGCCGCGTGGCGCCCGCTCCCCAAACCGAGGCCGGTGCATGACCCAGATCCGTTTCGCGCAGCCGGGCGATGTGCCCCAGATCCTGGCCTTTGTCCGCGAACTGGCGGCATTCGAGCGCGAACCCGATGCGGTGCTGGCGACCGAAGACATGCTGCAGGCTGCCCTGTTCGGATCCCGTCCGGCCGCGGAGGCAGTGATCGCCGAGCGGCCGGACGGAACGCCGCTCGGCTTCGCCCTTTTCTTCCAGAACTTCTCCACCTGGACCGGGTTGCCCGGCATGTACCTGGAAGACCTGTACGTCACGCCGGCCGCGCGTGGCGCCGGCGTCGGTAAGGCCCTTCTGCGGCATTTGGCCGATATCGCCGTAGAGCGCGGTTATGGCAGGTTCGAATGGTCGGTGCTCGATTGGAACCAGCCGGCGATCGACTTCTACCGGGCGATGGGGGCGAAGGGGATGGACGAATGGACGGTGCAGCGCGTCACCGGCGATGCGCTTCTGGCGCTGGCAGGCCGCTGATGGGCTGGCTCTTCCTGTTGCTCGGCGGCCTGTGCGAAGTGGGGTTCACCACCTCCATGCGGTTCACCGACGGGTTTCGCAACGTGCCATGGACGCTCGTCTTCCTCGGGTTCATCGCCGTGTCGATGGCGTTGCTCGATCTCGCCTCGCGCACCATCCCGCTCGGCACTGCCTATGCCGTGTGGGGCGGGATCGGCGCGCTCGGCACGGTGATCGTCGGCATGCTGTGGTTTGGTGAGCCGGTCAGCATGGTGCGGTTGCTGCTGATCCTCGGGCTGGTCGGCTGCATCGCCGGATTGCGGCTCGCCGGCGGCGGGCACTGATGGCCTTCGACACCGGACTGGTCGAATGGGTGCGCGAAGCACTCGCGCCGATCGGCACGGTGACGATGCGGCCGATGATGGGCGGGGCGACCGCTCTACTGCGACGGCACGGTCTTCGCGATCCTCGCCTTCGACGAACTCTGGTTCAAGGCCGACAGCGAAAGCGATGCCGCCTGGGATGCGGCAGGGGCCGATCGCTTCACCTATGCCGCCAAGGATCGCACGATGGTGATGAACTACCGCCGCGCGCCCGCCGATGTGTACGACGATGCGGAAGCCTTGCGCGAATGGGCCGGTATGGCGGTCGCGGCAGGGCTGCGGGCGCCGCGCCGAAGGCGGAGAAAAGCTGAAAAAGGGGACTAGGCGGCATCTATATAGTCTGACAAAATATCCGAAAGAAACTATCGTCGGAGGAGAGGATGTTCGTGCCAGCCAAGTGGCTCTTGCTAGTGGGTGCTGCATTCGCCACGACGATTGCGCCGAGTTTTGCGACCGAGTCCGCCGCCGCGCAGGTCGCTGCTGACCAGGGCACGACGCTGCTTGCCAAGACGCCGACCGGCGCGACTTTCCGCACCGCCCAAGGCGTGCTGGCGCTCACCGTCTGGGGCGATCGCATCCTCCGCGTGACGATGCTGCGCGAGGGCGCCGAGCGCATGCCGGATCTGGCGCTGGTCGGCGCGCCTGGCAAGGTGGCTTGGACGCTGGATCAGCAGGCGGAGCGCTATCTGCTCGCCACCCCGGCGATGCGGGTGAGCGTCGACCGGAGGAGCGGCGCGGTGGCGCTGCTCGGCGCGGATGGCAAGCCATTGGTCGCCGAAGCCAATCTAGAACGCCGCAAGCTCGGCGGCACGCCCGATGCGGAGGGCGCCGTCCGGATGCTGTTCACGCTGCCGGAGGGGCGGGCGGTTTATGGGCTTGGCCAGCATCAGGCGGGACTGCTGGACTATCGCGGATCGATCGTGCGGCTCCAGCAGGCGAACACCGATGTCGGCGTGCCGGTGCTGGTCTCGCCTGCGGGCTTCGGGTTGTTCTGGAACAATGCCTCGGTGACCGACGTGGCCGTGGATACGCCGCAAGCAGGCGGCCGAGTCCTGTTCCGGTCGCAGGCGGGCGAGGGCACCGACTATTTCCTTTTCGCCGGGCCGGACGTCGACCAGGTGATCGGTGCCTATCGCCAGCTGACCGGCGCGGCCTCGCTGCTGCCGCGCTGGGCCTGGGGGCTATGGCAGTCGAAGGAACGCTATGCCTCGCAGGCGGAACTGCTGGGGGTGGCGGCCGAATATCGCCGGCTGGGCATTCCGCTCGACGCGGTCGTGCAGGATTGGCAATATTGGCCGGCCGGTCGCTGGGGTAGCCACGAAATGGATGCCGCCCGCTTTCCCGATCCCAAGGGGATGCTCGATACGCTGCATCGGCAGAACCTTCACAGCATCGTCTCGGTCTGGCCGCGCTTCGACGTGAAGCTGGAGAATACGCAGGCGCTCGACTCGGTCGGCGGGCTGTATCCGAAGATCTATCCCAATGTGTATCCCGCCGGTGAAGGCCGCTGGTACGATGCCTTCTCCTCCAGGGCGCGGGCATTGTATTGGCGGCAGATTTCGGACCGGCTGGGGAAGGCCGGGTTCGACGGCTATTGGCTCGACGGCAGCGAAGCCGAACTGGGCGGGCAATGGGGCGAGATGGCGGAGGTTGCGACCGCCGCCGGCCCGGGAGCACTGCTCTTCAACGCCTATCCGCTGATGCACACCACCGCTGTGCACGACGGCATGGCCGCCGACTATCCCGCCAAGCGTCCGCTGCTGCTCACCCGCTCGGCCTGGGCCGGGCAACAGCGCAACGGTGCCTTCACCTGGTCCGGCGACGTGGCGGGGCGATGGGATGTGTTTGCCCGGCAGATCCCGGCGGGCGTGAATTTCTCGATGACGGGCAATCCCTTCTGGTCGGCCGATATCGGCGGCTTCTTCGGCGGCAGCCCCGAGGATCCGGCCTATCAGGAGCTGTTCACGCGCTGGCTGCAGTTCGCGGTGTTCAACCCGATGTTCCGCATTCACGGCACCGGCGAGGGCAAGGAAGTCTACAGATTCCCGGCAAGCGTCCGCCAGCCGCTGCTCGATGCGGTGGCGCTACGCTATCGGCTGCTGCCGTTCCTGTATGCGCAGAGCTGGCAGGTGGCGGCGCACGGCGGCTCCTTCCTCTATCCGGCGGGCATGGTGTTCCCCGAGGATCGTACGGCGCAGGATCTGCGCGACCAATATCTGTTCGGCCGCACGCTATTGGTAAGCCCCGTGATCGAGCCGGGCGCGACTGCGCGCAGCGTCTACTTGCCGGCGGGTACCGAATGGATCGATTTCTGGACCGGTGCGCGCCACGCGGGCGGGGCGAAGCTCCAGGTCGCCGCGCCGATCGGCCAGATTCCGGTGGCGGTGGCGGCGGGCACGATCCTGCCGCTCGGATCGCCGGTGCAACATGCCGATCAGTCGCCCGATCGGCCGATCGAGCTGCGCGTCTATCGCGGCGCCGACGGGCGCTTTACCTTGTACGACGATGCGGGGGACGGCCAGGGCTGGCGGCGCGGCGAGCGCGCGACGATCGAACTGGTACTCGACGACAAGGCCGGATCGCTGGTGATCGGCGCCCGGCAGGGCAGCTATCCCGGCATGGCCAGGACGCGCCGCTTCCGGGTGGTAACCGTCGCGCCCGGCACGGGGACCGGCCTCGCCGAGGCGGCGGGGCGCGAGGTAGTCTATAGCGGCAAGCAGGTGGTGGTGGCGCTGTAGCGCCCGACACCAGCTGCGGTCAGAAATTTGGATCGAAGTTGAAGAAGATCGGGTTGGACAGCGCGACCGTTGGGCCCGCCACCTTCAGGTGGTTGTCCACGCCGGGATAGGGGGTCTGGGGGCCGTCCACCTCGACGCGATAATAGCTGCGGGCGGTTGCCGCGGGCGTGTCGGTAAAGCGCGCGGTGCCGTCGGCGCCGATGTCGAGCGTGGCGAAGCTCTCGCCGTCCTTGACGACGCGAACATGGTAGGGGCCGGCCTCGCGCTTGCCGGCCAGGCGGACGGTGAAGCGCACCGGGTTGGAGGGTGCCGGGGCGTTGTCGCCCATCATCAGGTCCGCCCGGTCGTCGCCGTCCATGTCGGCGGTCAGCTCGACACGGGGAGCGAAGGGATTGGCGCTGATCGACACCCGCCCGCGGCCGATCGCGGCAATCACCGCCTCGCGGCTTCGAGCCGGCGCGAACACCCAGGTGCTGGGCGTGCCGATGTTTTTTTCGGTGGCCTCCACCGCCTGGCGGGCGGTGCTGCCGGGCACGGTGCCGTGGTGCGAATCGCTGCCGCCGCGCGCTGCGATCTTTCGCCCGGATCGCAGCATGTCGTCCCAGATCATCACATTCGCCCGATTGTTCGACCAGATGCCGTTCCAGACCTCCATCGAATCGACCATGTCGTAGGAATAGCCGAAATGATCCTTGTTCGAAGGATGGTTGGCCGACAGGTGGACGCCAAGGCCGTCCTTGACTTTCTGCACTTGCACGTCGCGGGCATCGCGGATGTCGTACAGCGTCTTGTGGTCATAGGGTGTGGCTGACAGGATCGCCGCATGGCCGCGGTTGGTGGTCCACTCGGCACCGTAGAGCAGCAGCAGCTTGTCAGAACGGAAGTCGGGGTCGCTCCAGGTATGGTGCGCCGTGTCGCCGTCTACATGATTGTCGTGATCGCTGATCAGCAGGAAGTCGAAGCCGATCCGCTCGGCATCCTCGATGATCCGGCGTTCGCTGTGGTTGGTCGAATCCAGGCTGTGGCGCGAGTGCACGTGCAGGTCGCCCTTCATCCAAACGCCGTCGGTAAGGCTGGCAACGACGAACTTGTCGTTGATCTGGGCATGCCCGGCGACAGGGACGAGCAGCGCGGCGAGCACGAGGGGGGCAAGGCGGTACATCGATTCTCCGGCAAGCTGATGTCGGGCGGACGCCCGCGCTGCTCAACTACCGCCGAGAACGTTGATCGTGAAGGCCAGCACGCCCAGGTTGAACACAAAGGCGGCGAGACAATGTAGCGTTACCACCCGTCGCATCTGCCTTGAGGTGACGGTGACGTCGCTGGTCTGAAAGGTCATGCCGAGGCAGAAAGCGAAATAGAGGAAGTCCCAGTAATTCGGCTCAGGCGTCTTTGGGAATTCCAGCCCGCCGCTATCGCGCCCGCCGGGCGCCGCGGTGTAGAACAGGTGGGCATAGTGGAGCGCGTACACGCCGTTGCTGAACGTCCAGCTGAGAGCAAGCGTGCCCAGAATCAGCGCGAGCGTTGCCGGTTGCGGTGCATGGCGTTCCATCAACTCGCTGGCCACGGCAATGAGGATGATGATCGTGACCGCGCCGGTTATGCCGAGCAGCATCAGGCGGTTTGCATCGTTGTTGCAGGCGGAGCGCCGCATCGCATCAGATTGGTGGCGCAGCATCGGCGCGCACAGCGCTAAGAAGAGCAATGCGCCCAGATCGAAGGCGAGCATCGCCCCCGTCCGGATGCCAAGGTGAGGGATTAGCGCCAGCGCCGCGGCACCAGTTGCGAGCGCAAAGGCAAGGAATCGCGGCGGCGCGAGAACGTTGCCGATCCCTCGGGGATCAGCGCCGCGCCGCCGCGATTGCCGGTTCAGGCTGCCTTGGCCTTCTTGGCGGCTTCAATTGCGTCGAGCACGATCTGGCGCGCTTCGGCGGCATCTCCCCAATTGCCGATCCGCACCCACTTTTCGGACTCCAAGTCCTTATAGTGGGTGAAGAAATGCTCGATCTGCTGGAGCACGATCGACGGCAGATCCGAACGCTCGCCTACGTCCGAATAGTAAGGGAAGGTGCTGTCGACCGGCACGCAGACCAGCTTCTCGTCGCCGCCGGCTTCGTCTTCCAGCTTCAGCACCGCGATGGGGCGTGCGCGAACGACGCAGCCCGGCACAAACGGCGATCGTGCAATCACGAGCGCGTCGAGCGGATCTCCGTCCGGCGACAGCGTATGCGGCACGAAGCCGTAATTCGCCGGGTAGCGCATCGGCGTATGCAGGATGCGATCGACGAACAGTGCGCCGCTCGCCTTGTCGAACTCGTACTTTACCGGTTCGCCGCCGACCGGCACTTCGATGATGACGTTCAGATTGTTGGGCGGGTCATCCCCGACCGGGATCAAATCGATGCGCATGGTTTTCCTAAACCTATGGTTGGCTTTCCCCCCGTCTCAGCGGGGTTGGAGCAGCTTGTCGAGGCCAGCCTCTCCTTCGACCGTCTTGACCAGGTGCGGATAGCGCAGCCCGTCATGATAGTCGATGATAACCTCTCGGTAACGATCGTCCCGTTTCAGAGTTAATTGAATTGGTGTCTTGGTGCCCTTGGCCGCCTTGATCGCCTCGACCAATGCTTCGCTGGAATAGCTGCGGCCATTTACCGCAATGATCTCGTCGGCGACGGTGACGCCCGCTTTGAACGCCGGACTGTCCCAGGCGACGCCGGCGATCCCGCTCTTGCCCAGCGCCAGACCCAGCGAATAGCTGAGATCCGTGGTGCCGGAGCGCGTCATCTTGTTCGGCACATCGGTGTAGACGAGCTTGTAGCCATTGCGCTCGAAGCCCTTCAGCGGCGCGCGATCGGAAACGTCGTGCAAGCGCGCGGTGAGCAGCGTGCGCCAGTCATAACGCTGGATCCCCTCCAGCGTCTTCACCACATCGTCGAACGTGTAGGTGACCTCGCCGTAATCGCCGTCGCGGCCGCCGAAGAAGATGCGAGCGAAATCGTCGATCGACTTGGTACCACGGCTTTGCTCGCGCAGGATGGAGTCGACCTCCATCCACACCAGCAGACCTTCATTGTAATAATCTTCCGAACGCTGCCAGCTGGTCCATGCCTTGGGCGCGCGGGGGGTGAGGATCGGATCGTTGGTCGTATCGATCAGCGGGCGCCACTCGCGGCCGGCGCGCGTATCGAGCGCCGCCATGATGCCTGCATAGCCTTCCAGCGTCTCTTCCTTGGAGACCAAGCCCGACCGCGCTTGAAAGACATACCCCCAGAACTGTGTCTGACCTTCATAGACCCAAAGCGACTGATCGCGCATGGGCATCCGGAAGTCGGGAGTCCAGAGCTCCGCGCCGCGACGATATTTGCCGTCCCAGCTATGAGTGAATTCATGGGGCAGCAGATTGCGCGACCCCGCCTGCTCTGCCCATTTGGTGAAATAGCCCGGCCGCACGCCATTTTCCGAGCTGCGGTGGTGCTCCAGCCCGATGCCGCCGAGCTTGTCGCTGATCGACAGCAGGAAGTGATATTGATCGTAATGCTGGGCGCCGAACGTCTTCACCGCCTGTTCGACCAGCCGCTTATGCGCATCGATCTGCTCGGGCTTGGCCTCGAGCTCCTCGGCGCTGTCTGCCACGACGTCGAGCGTCACGCGATCGGTGAGCGGGAACTTGCGATAATGGCGGCCGGCGATCACCGGCGAATCCACCAGGATTTCGTAGCTGGTCGTTTCATAGGCATAAGTCGACCCCGTCGCCTTGGCTGGCACCGCGCCCGCCGCCGTCCAGCCTTCCGGATACTTCACCGTCGCCTGAATGGGGATGCGGCGCGTGAAATAGCCCGCCGGATAGAGGCTGAGCGAGTTGAACTGCAGACTCATCATCTCGGGCGTCATCACGATCCGGCCCTGATCGCCCTCAGTGGCCGACACGAACTGGAATTCGATATCTAGCTGCTTGGTACCGTTCGGTACATCAATATGGAAGGCGAACACGTCTACCGTGTCGCGCGTCCAGGGCAGGCGCTTGCCGCCGGCACGGATCTGCAGGCCGGCAAGCTTTTCAATCTCGCCGCGGGGGCCATGCTTGCCCGGCAGCCATTCGGGGAAAAGCAAGGTAACGCGTCCGGCCTTGGCGACCGGGATCGTTTCCCGCACGCGGAAGATGCCGCGCATCGTGTCCGTGGCGTCGACGGTGAGCTTGATCGTTCCCGGATAGGCAACGTCGCGCGCGGCCGGGATCGTGTCGACGAACGATGTCGGCTGCGGCGCTGAGTTCTGCGCCAGCGCGGGCGTGGTGGTGGCCAGCAGCAGGCTGGCAAGCGACATGGCGCGAAACATTCGGTGACGGCCCCTTATGACGAGTTTCCAAGCAAGAATGCGCCCGGATCGGGTAACATTGTTGCTCGGGAATGTCCCCGGGGCAAGGGGCTCAGCTCAGTTCGTCGTCCTTGTACTTGATCTGCAGAAAATGGCCGCGTGTGGCCAACGCGTCGAGGTCGCCCTGAGCCAGCTGTGCCGTCATCTCCGCGATTTCCTCGTCGATCACCTGCAGGCCTTGTGCCAGCTGCTGATCGGGCGTCAGGCCGTTACGAGCAACGGTGCGCAGTGGCTCGGGGACACGGCCATAGCCCTTGACCAGCTCGGGCAGTTGCTCGCCGATGAGCTTGCGAACTTCATTGGCCGCGGGGGAGGTTTCGTCGAGGCGGGCGAGCTGCGGCGCCAGCGTTTCCAGCTTCACGCCGATTGAATCCACCAGCGTGCGCGCCGGCGCCGGCAAGGCCAGCCGCTGCGTCTCCAGCCAGCGCTCGGTGGTGGCCGGCAATGCCTTGAGCGGCACCTGCACCAGTTGCTCGACCCGTGGTGCCGTCGTGACAGGCAGGGTGGCGAAAACAAACGTCGCCAGGATCAGCAGTGCCATCACTGCTAGCGCGCCGAACATGCCAATCCCGGTCGGCAGCAGCATGCCGACGGCGATTGCGGCAATGATGATCACTGCGTCCGCCGCAGCGATTCGGCCCAGTCGCGCAAGGATCTCCGCCTCGCGCCGCTTGCGGGTGCGGGTGGCGAGCGCGCCTTCGGTGCGGGCGCGCGAACGCTCGATCAGTTCCTCGCCGCGGGCGAGCAGGCGGTCCACGTCACTCGGCATCGCGGGTTACATCGCCTCCAGCTTGAAGCCGTCCGCCGTGCCGCTCAGGCGGTTCTGCTCGGCACCCTCGGCACGGGCGATATAGCCCTTCGACTTCTCGACCTCGTTCGACAGCGTGTTGACCGTCACCTTCATGCTGTCGAGCGCCTTGAGCTTGAAGGTGTCGATCGCGTCCATCGTGTCGTAGATGTTCTGGAAGGCCCGCTGCAGCGTCTCGACGGGAATGGTCGAGCTCGCCGCCTGTTCGTGAATCGCTGCCGTCTGGCTCTTGAGCAACTGCCCGGTGGAATCAATCAGGTTGGCGGTTGTGGTGTTGAGCGCGGTGATCTGGTCGAGCACCAGCTTCTGATTGTTGAGCGCCTGCGCCACGGTGACCGCGGTGCGCAGCGCCGAGACGGTGGTGGTCGACGCGCGATCAACACCCTTGATAAGCTCGACATTGTTCTTCTTGACCAGGTCGAGCGCGAGATAGCCCTGAACCGTCACCGCCATCTGAGTGAGCAGGTCCTGGGTGCGCTGACGGACATAGAAGAGCGCGGTCTCGCGGATCGCCTTGGCCTTCGCGGGATCGGTGTGATCCAGCTCGTTGGCCTTGTCCTCGAGCTTTTCGTCCATCGCCTTGGAAAGGTAGATCATCTGCTCGAGACGCCCCATCGCGTTCCACAGATTGGCGCGCTCGGTGGCGATCGCGGCATTGTCCTGCAGCAGCTCGTCCTTGCCGTTGGCCAGGTTCTTGAGGATGCCGTTGATGTGGCTCTGGGACGATTGGTACTTGCGGAAATAGTTGGTTAGCGCGCCGCCCCCGAAGAGCTTCGACAGGAAGCCGTCCTTGCCGCCGATAAGCTTGCCGTTGCGCGAGGGATCGAGGTCTTCCACCGTCTTGCGTAGCGCCAGCAGGTCGGCGCCGACCCCACTATCATTGCCCATGGCGCGCACCGGGCGATCAAGGAAGCGGTTCGACTGGCCGGCCGCGTCGCGGATTTCCTTCTGGCCCATCGCAGCGATCGCATCGACACGCTTGCCGAATTCGGGCGAGTTCACGTCCTGCGCAATCAGATCGTCGATGAAGCCGGTGACGCGCTTGTCCAACTCCGACTTCTTCGTGTCCTCCACCGGTACGAGGCCCGCCGCCTTTTCCGGAGCCACGGCAGGGACGGGATCGGGGGGCGTGAGCACCAGATTCTGATCGGCCGTCGCAGTTTCCGTCGCCATCGTCACTCTCTCTCCAACTCCGTGCGCGCAACCATGCAGGCGAAGCACATATCCCGCAAGTGTGCGATGTAGATAGCACAGTGGTGGATTCAACTTGATTCCGTTCCACCCGCCGAGGCTTATGAGGACAATTGTTATGGAGGGGAGCGTTATGGATGCGATCGGGCGACGCGAGCTTCTGGGTGCGATGGGCATGATCGGCGTTGCTGCCGCCAACGCCCGTGCGGCCGCTCCGCAGGCGAAGGCGTCGGAACGGCTGACCGAGCTGCCACTGGAATTCGCTTATGAGGCGATCGTCACGCTCGCAGCGGGGACGCCGGTGGGCAAGACGCCATATGGCACGCGCAATCGCATTCCGATCACTGGCGGCACGTTCGAGGGCCCGCGTATCCGCGGCAAGGTGCTGCCCGGCGGCATGGACTGGCAGCTGGCGCGGCCGGATCGCATGCTGGACGTATACGCCGACTACATGATGCAAGCCGATGACGGCACGCTGATCCACGTCATAAACAAGGGGCTGGTCAGCCTCGATCCTGCGCGGCCTTATGTCCGCACCATTCCATGGCTAGAGGTGTCGGAAGGGCCGCATGACTGGCTGAACCAGTCGCTGTTCACCGGCACGATCGGTGCGCCGCCTTCGGACCGGGGGTCGGCCGTGCGGATCACAGTCTATCGAATCCTGTAGCGGGAAAGCCCGGAGGAACCGCACCGCGCAGGGGCCTTCCCGCGGCGCACCATTTCGGCTATGGGCGCGGCCGTACGCGCGCTCCCGCGCCAATCAGGAAATCGCATGAATCTCCGTAACGTCGCGATCATCGCGCACGTCGACCACGGCAAGACCACCCTCGTCGACCAGCTTTTCCGCCAGTCCGGCACCTTCCGCGACAACCAGCGCGTCGAAGAGCGTGCGATGGATTCGAACGATCTTGAGAAAGAGCGCGGGATTACGATTCTCGCCAAGCCTACCTCGGTCGACTGGGCGCCGGAGGGGCAGCCCGACAATATCACCCGCATCAACATCGTCGACACGCCCGGCCACGCCGATTTCGGCGGCGAGGTGGAGCGCATCCTGAGCATGGTCGACGGCGTGATTCTGCTGGTCGATTCGTCGGAAGGCGCGATGCCGCAGACGAAGTTCGTGACCGGCAAGGCGTTGAAGCTGGGCCTGCGTCCGATCGTGGTCGTCAACAAGATCGACCGCGCCGATTCGCGCGTGCAGGAAGTGCTCGACGAAGTGTTCGACCTCTTCGTCACCCTTGAGGCGACTGACGAACAGCTTGATTTTCCTGTGCTTTATGCGTCGGGCCGCAACGGCTATGCCTCGGACGATCCCGATGCGCGCGAAGGCACGCTGGTGCCGCTGTTTGAGAAGATCGTCGAGCATGTGCCCCCGCCCAAGGTGGATCCCGACGCCGAGTTCAAGTTCCTCGTGACGCTGCTCGATCGCGACAACTTCCTCGGCCGCATCCTTACCGGCCGTGTTGAGAGCGGCACGGTACGGCTGAACCAGCCGATTCACGCGCTGGACAATGACGGCAATGTCATCGAGACCGGCCGCGCATCGAAGATCCTGTCGTTCCGCGGCCTGGATCGCGTGCCGGTGGAAGAAGCCAAGGCGGGCGACATCATCAGCCTCGCCGGCCTGGCGATTGCTACTGTTTCGAACACCATTGCCGACACCTCGGTCAGCGAGCCGCTGCACGCGCAGCCGATCGACCCGCCGACGCTGTCGATGCGCTTCGCCGTCAACGACTCGCCGATGGCGGGCCGCGAGGGCAGCAAGGTGACGAGCCGCATGATCCGCGACCGCTTGCTGCGCGAAGCCGAATCGAACGTCGCCATCAAGGTGACCGAGAGCGAGGACAAGGACAGCTACGAAGTCGCCGGTCGCGGCGAACTCCAGCTGGGCGTGCTGATCGAAACGATGCGCCGCGAAGGCTTCGAACTGGGCATCAGCCGTCCGCGCGTGCTGTTCCGCGAAGGCGAGAACGGCCGTGAAGAGCCGTACGAGACCGTCGTGATTGACGTGGACGAGGAATTCTCGGGCACGGTCGTCGACAAGATGAACCAGCGCAAGGCCGAGATGACCGACATGCGTCCCTCGGGCGGCGGCAAGACCCGCATCACCTTCTCGGCACCGTCGCGTGGCCTGATCGGCTATCACGGCGAGTTCCTGTCGGACACCCGCGGCACCGGCATTATGAACCGCCTGTTCGAGAAGTACGGGCCGTACAAGGGCAAGATCGAAGGCCGCAAGAACGGCGTGCTGATCTCCAACGGCGCCGGCGAAGCCCAGGGCTATGCGCTGGGTCCGCTCGAAGAGCGCGGCATCCTGTTCGTCGGCCACGGTGAGGCCCTGTACGAGGGCATGATCATCGGCGAGAACGCCAAGACGGAAGACCTTGAGGTCAACCCGATGAAGGCGAAGCAGCTGACCAACTTCCGCGCTTCGGGCGGCAAGGACGACGCGATCCGCCTGACCCCGCCGAAGAAGATGACGCTGGAACAGGCCATCGCCTACATCGACGACGACGAGATGGTCGAAGTAACGCCCAAGACGATCCGTCTGCGCAAGCGCTTCCTCGATCCGAACGAGCGCAAGCGCGCTAGCCGGGCGAAGTCGGCCGCGTAACCTCGCCGCCTTACAAGGGCGAGAATGGGCCCCTGCCGGCGACGGCGGGGGCTTTCTCGTTGAAAGGCCTCGGCACCCTTGCCGCCGGCATCCCGGCGTTCGCTGGAGTTACGGCAGAGGTGGAGGGATGCCTAGGCTGAAGCGCGGTTCCACGGCATGCGCTGGAGCAGCAGGCCTAGGCCGCACCAGCCGCTCATCCCCGCGAACGCCAACATGAAGCCAAAGAAGCCAGCGGCGTAGAAGCCCGGCGTAAAGCCGGCGAGCCCCGCCAGCGTGAAGGCCAGAACCAAAAGGCCGACGATCATCTGCACCTGGCGGAAGATCGAGACGCGGGGCGCGGCCGTGCCGGCGAGCGGCAGGCCGGCGGCGGCCCAGGCTTCGATCCCGCCACTGAGGTTGCTCACCCGATCGCCCAGCATCCCGTGCGCCAGCGCACAGGCTTGGCCGCCGCGCCCGCCTTTCTGGCACTGAAAGATCAACAGCCGGTCGGCTGGCAGATCGGCATCGACGAGCAGCGCCGGCAGCGCTCGCAGCGGCATCGAGGCGGCATAGGGAATATGGCTGGCGGCGAACTCATCCGGCTCGCGTACGTCGATCAGCATCGCCTCGCCACGGGCTAGCAGGCGGTGCGCCTCGGGCGCGCTTATGATGGCGGTCATGCGTGATCCTTTTCGCAGAAATGAGCGTGGAGTACCGCCATGAGATCGCGGGCGGCGGGGTGGATTATCGTGTAGAACAACGTCCGATGTTCGCGCCGAGCGGCAACGATTCCCTCGTCCTTCAGCTTGTTGAGATGCTGCGACATCGACGTCGGCGCGATCCCGGTCGCGTCGATCAGCGCGCCGACGCTGCGCTCGCCTTCCACCAGCGCGCACAGGATCATCAGCCGGTTCGGATTGGCGAGGCCCGAGAGCAAGGCGGCGACGCCGGCAGCCTTGGGCGCCATCGCTTCCATCAGGGGATGTACGGAGAGACTTGCGTTCATTGCACTTCTATATCAATTCATATCAATGTGAATCAATAGGGGGTTGCCCAATGGCCAAGGATTATCGTGCGTTCACCCAGGATATCTCCGCCTATTCGGCGCAGCTGCGAAAGCTGGCGCCCGAGCCCATGGCGGGCTTTCACGCCCTTGCGAAGGCGGCAGGTGCGGAAGGTGCGGTGGACGCCAAGACCAAGGAACTGATCGCGCTGGCGATCGGCGTTACCCAGCGTTGCGACGGCTGCATCGGCTTCCACGCCAAGGCACTGGTGAGCATGGGTGCGAGCCGTGCCGAAATAGCCGAAGTGATGGCGATGTGCGTCTATATGGGCGGGGGCCCCGCGCTGATGTACGCCGCCGATGCGCTGCGTGCATATGACCAGTTTGCCGAAGGAGCGGCTGCGGCCTGATGCCGGCGTGCGGAAGCGGGGAGCGTCTACACAGCGCTCCCCTGCCGCCAGCGCGGCTGGTGGGTAAACGACGGAACACAGGCGCTCGATTTTCGGGGACCTGCTTCGCCAGGGTTGGGCGCCCGGCTACAGCTCGCGCGTCAAAAACCGGCTGTGGGGATCGTCGTCGCGGTAGCTGCCGAAAGCGGGGCAAGGGACGAAGCCGGCGCGGGCGTAAAGCCGAAGAGCGGGCTCGAAGCTCGGAGCCGTACCGGTTTCGAGGCTTAGTCGGGTAAGGCCCCGCGCCCGCGCCGTTTCGAGGATGTGATTCAGGATCGCCGCGCCGACGCCCTTGCCGAGATGGGCGGGGGCGGTGCGCATCGACTTCACTTCGCCATGGCGCGCATCGAGCTGCTTGAGCGCGCCGATGCCGAGCAAGGCCTCGCCCTCCCACGCGCTCCAGAAACTGACGTCTGCCGCCTGAAGACCGGAGAGGTCGAGAAAGTGGCAGCTTTCGCGCGGCGAGTTGGCGAGCATGCCCGATGCGTGCAAGCGCAGCAGATCCTGCACCTGGGGCGTCTCCAGCCCGCCGTCCCGAATCGCGATCACAGTTCGTCGATCATTCCTGCCAGCGTTTCGAGGCAGGCATGGGCGAGCAGCTTGCTGCGGATCGGGGACCAGCCGAATTCGGGATCGGCATTGGCGTCATGATCCTTGAACGGCATTTCCAGCGTCATCGACACCGCGCCGAACCGCTCGGCGAGCTGGTTGGTGGACATGGCCAGGTTTGCCTTGCCGGGAGGCGATTTGTCGTAGCCGAGTTCGGTCTGGAAATCGGGGGTGTGCGCGGCGAGCCGGCGGGCGAAGCTGTAGAATTTTTCGCCGAGTTCGTCGGTCCAGCTGGGGATGCCTTCGAAACCGGCGAGGAAATTGGCGGGGATCGCCTCGTCGCCGTGCACGTCCATGGCGAAGTCCACCCCGGTCTCATCCATGGCGTTCCGCACCGCCAGCACTTCCGGGCTGCGTTCGGCGGTAGGGGTGTGCCATTCGCGATTGAGGTTTACCCCCGCCGCATTGGTGCGCAAATGGCCGCGAAGCGAACCATCCGGGTTCATGTTCGGGACGCAGTGGAAGGTCGCCCTGGTGCGGAGTTCGCGGGCGACGGCGTTGTCCTCGTCGGTCAGGAACTCCAGCGCGCCTTCCATCCACCATTCGGCCATGCTCTCGCCAGGATGCTGGCGGGCGTAGAGCCAGACCTGTTTCGGCCCCTCGCCCAAGGTGAGGCAATCGAGCGGCTGACCATCGAGCGTCACGCCCAGCTGGCGGTGGGTGACGCCCTCCGCCAGCGCGATGCGGCTGACCAGATCATGGTGCCGCTCCATCGAATAAGGGGCGAAATAGGCGAACCAGGTGATCGCCGTCTGGCAGGTGTGGCGGATGGTGAGCACGCCATCGGCATAGTCGGTATCCGTCATCCGCCACGATTGGCGATCCGCCGACCAGCGCGCCTTATAGCCCGGCCAGCCGAACGGATAGGCCGATTTGCTGGCGTTCAGGATACGCAGCGTGAGCGTGCGGCCCGCCGCGCCGGCGACGCGGAAGTGGAACCACTGATAGAAGTCCGACTGGTGATCCTGGACGATCTCGAGATCGACCCGGTCTCCTTCGATGGCGACGACACGAATGTTGCCGCTATCGAAGGCGGCGCTGATCTGGATGCTCATTTCACCGTAATAGTGATGCCGGACTCGCCGGGAAAGTCCTTGAACAGCGCGGCGGCGAGGCGCTGGGCAGTGGCGGCGGGCTGATTGGCCTGCACGCCCACGCCGGTGGTTTCCGCCCGGCCTTCCCAGATCACGCTTTCGCCGGCGCGGCGACGCAGCTGCACCCAAAGCTGCGAGACCAGGATCTCGCGCTGCTTGCCCTTGCCGAGGCCGAAGGAAACGCCGCCACCCAGGCCGACGCCGCCGCCGCGACCGCCGCCGAAGCTGCCGCCGCCAAGCCCCACCGAGACGGGCGGCGCATCCTGAATCACGCCGCGCGACGCCCGGGTGAACGACACCGATGCGATATAGCCCGCCGGCCGATCGCTGGTGGCGGGCACATAGCCGAGCTTCGACAGCTCCGCCTGCACGGCATCGGCATAGACGCGATATTCGGCGCTGACGTCCATCGCCCCGCTCATCGGCATGACGGTGACGGTGGTACGCTCCATCGGCTGGCCGAGGTGATAGCGGGTGACGTCGATCGGCGTCCGCCCGGTAGTGGAGGTGCACCCCGCAGCCAGCACGGGCAGGGTGGCAAGCAGGGCAAGACGCAGATACTGATTCACGAACACACTCCTGTTTCGCGGCCGCAACGGCTGTATCCTGCCAACCGCCCTGCGGTCGAGTCGGTTCCGCCGTCTGCCTGCCGCTGAAACGCCCGAGATGCGCGATCAGACGCATTTGCGCGGCCGCGCCTTGACTTCCTGCCCCCGCGCTTATAGGCGGGCGCCTCTTTCCGGCATTCCAGATAATTTGAGAAGCGAATCGGTCATGAAGATCGTGAATTCATTGAAGTCGCTCAAGGGGCGGCACCGCGACAACCGCGTGATCCGCCGCCGTGGCCGGATCTACGTGATCAACAAGACGCAGAAGCGTTTCAAGGCACGCCAGGGCTGAGCCCCAGCGCGTGGGGACGCCGCCGCACGCCGTAATCTTCGACGTCGGCAACGTCCTGTTCCCCTGGGAACCGCGGCGCGTATACGAGCGCCTGTTCGATGACGAGCAGGCGCTCGACGCGTTTCTGTCGCAGATCGCGACCAAGGAATGGCATTTCCAGCATGACGCTGGCCGCCCCTTCGCCGAGACATCGGCGGAGCTGAGTGCGCTGTATCCCGAGCATGCCGACAAGATCGCGCTCTGGGGCCCGCGCTTTGGCGAGCAACTGGGGCCGCCGATCGCCGGCATGGCCGAGCTGGTCGAGGAACTCGATTCGGCCGGCGTAGCGCTGTACGGCATCACCAATTTCTCCGGCGACTTCTGGCGCGACTGGGCGCCGGCGCACGACGCGCTGTTCGGCCGATTTCGCGACATCGTGATCTCCGGTGACGAGAAGGTCACCAAGCCCGACCCCGCCATCTACGAACTGGCGCTGGCGCGGTTCGGGTTGGCGGGTCCGGATGCGGTGTTCGTTGACGACATGCCGGTCAATGTGGAAGCCGCGATCCGTTTCGGCATCCACGGCGTGGTGTTCACGGGTGCGCAGGATTTTCGCGCGGAGCTGGTGCGGCTGGGCGTGCTCGCCGGCTGAGGGCCCTTGTTCGTCGTTATCGTCCGCCTTTGCGGGGATGACGATGGTGGTGGCGAGCGATTGCAGTTTCGGTAAGTTTAGGAAGTTTAGGCTCGTGCGCGATTTCGCCGCAGGTGCCATTCCGCGCTTAGCTACGGACAAGGGATGCGTTGGCCGGGCTGGTCGGTTCTCGCGCAAGGCGGCTCTGGCACGGCAAGCCATTGTTCTATAGAAGAAACCAGGATTTCCGCTGCCTGAAGGCTAAAGACGCAGCCGGCGATTCAGCGCCAATGGCTTCCCGCTTTCCCGGGGACGGCCGCGGTGGCAGCGGGCGCTTGCAATTTCGGTAAGTGTAGGAAGTTTAGGTTCGCGCGGGTGTTGCGGAGAGGACTTGACGGTTCGGCCGCGCACGCCGGCCAAGTTCGCTTCACGCGAACAGGTTCAACGGGTTCAAAGAGCGGTGCCCTACCGGGTGGGCGACGAGTACATATGGGAAACATTGTCCCGATTACTAGAAGTGCGGCCCCGGTGATCAGGGACGGGATCGGACGGCAAGAGGCGGCGGCACCCAAAAGCAGGCGGGGCCGGGCTTTGGCTGGCGGCGGTAGAAATGCCGCCGTTCATCGCAGTCGATCGGCCTCCTCCTGCGCAAAATTCTGCGCGATTACTGTTCTCTAACCCGGAAAGCGCAGATAAGCGTGCCACCCTAGGTTTCACGCCTGCCTTATCCATTGATCGGACCCGCTCTCCATGCCGCAAAATGAACTGCACTCCGTTTGTACCGAGGTGCCTTCTGGCGCGCCGGCCAAAGTGACTGCCGGCGCGGAGGAAGCCGTCTACCGAACGCTGCTCGAATCGACGCGCGCCATTCCGTGGAAGATCGACTGGGCAACCATGCGCTTCGAATATATCGGCCCGCAAATCGCGACGCTGCTCGGCTGGCCGCAGGACAGCTGGGTTTCCGTGGAGGACTGGGCGTCTCGCATTCATCCGGACGATCGGGAGCATGTCGTCAACTATTGTGTCGCCCAATCCATCGCCGGCGTCGACCATGAGGCAGACTATCGTGCGCTCACGCAGGATCGGGGGTTCGTCTGGATCCGCGACGTCGTCCACGTCGTTCGCAATGCCCAAGGGGAGGTGGAGAGCCTGATCGGATTCATGTTCGACATCAGCGAGCGCAAGCGGATCGAGCAAGAACTGGCGAAGATGCAGCGGAAGCTGGAGGCTCTGTCCTTCGAGGACGGGCTGACCCGGATCGCGAACCGCCGGCGGTTCGACGAACGGCTCGAAGCGTGCTGGGACGAGGCCCGACGCACCGGCAGCCCGCTGTCGCTGATCTTGCTCGACATCGATCATTTCAAAGGCTTCAACGATCGATACGGCCATCTGCGTGGCGACGAGTGCCTCGTGTCGGTCGCCGCCGCGCTGAAGAAGATCGGTCGCGAACAGGATGTAGTCGCGCGGTTCGGCGGCGAAGAATTCGTTCTGCTCCTGCCCCAGACGGACGACGTCGCTGCTTTGGATATCGCGCGTCGCTGCCGCCATGCCATCGAGGCACTCGCGATCCCGAACGCGGCGTCGGATTGCAGCCCGTTCGTCACCGCAAGTCTGGGTGTCAGCACTGTGATCCCAAGCGATGGCCAGCATGTCCGCGACTTCTGCGAAGGCGTCGATCGTCTGCTCTATGGCGCCAAGCAGAACGGGCGGAACCAGCTGCTTTTCGCCTGAGCCCGCGCCATTCAAGGGCGTCGACGAGGCCGCCGGGAAGCCGACCACGGAGCTCAAACACGGGCGATCGTTGCACCACGTCCGTGGCGGTGGTCGCCCGCCGACGGAGGGCAAGGCCTAATCCCCAAGCCCCGGTACGCTGCCAGCCGGCCTTCGCTTCCGTTCAGCGCTGCGCCGATGCCTTACCGTGACCACCGCGCGAAGATCGCGGTCGGCAGTTCCAGCCCGCGCGCTTCCTCGCGCACGGTCAGTTCGCCCGCTTCGACCGTGCCGCCCTTGCCGGCCATCGCCTGGCCGACGAGTTCACCGATCGCCAGCGCCGACATCCGCACCGCGTAGACTGTCAGGAACAGGAAGCGCGAGTCCGCATCCAGCAGCTTGGCCACGTCGTCGATCAGCGACGGCAGGCCTTCTTCCAGCTTCCACACCTCGCCGTTCGGCCCACGGCCCCATTTTGGGGGATCGAGGATGATGCCGTCATAGCGCCGCCCCCGGCGCACCTCGCGTGCGGTGAATTTCATCGCGTCGTCGATCATCCAGCGGATCGGCTTGTCGGCCATGCCCGAAAGCTGGGCATTGGCCTTGCCCTCCATCACCGACTTCTTGGAGGCATCGACATGCGTCACCTTGGCGCCCGCCGCCGCCAGCGCCAGCGAGCCGACCCCGGTATAGCCGAACAGGTTCATGCACTCGGGCTCGGCGAGCCCTTCGATCCGGCCGCGCATCCAGTCCCAAACCGGCGCCATATCGGGAAAGAAGCCGAGATGGCGGAAGGGCGTGGTCTGGGCGGTGAAGCGCACCTCGCGCCACGCCAGCGGCCAGCCTTCGCGCGGTGTAGGCTTCAGATATTCCCAACGGCCACCGCCATCCTCGTCGGAACCGGGGACGAATTCGGCATGTGCGTCCCAGTCGGCCGCGGCAGGCGCCCACATGGCCTGGGGCTCGGGGCGGATGAAGCGATAGGCGCCGTAGCGCTCGAGCTTGCGGCCATGGCCCGAATCGATCAGGCCATAGTCGCCCCAGGGCTCGCCGGTGAGCGTGACGAGCTTCATGCCCGGGCGCGAGCACGCTCGGCGATATAGCCGGTGATGGCGCCGAATTCGGCCGGCAGCACGTCGTACCGCTCCTGCCGCTCGAACAGATCGCCGACGCGGTTCGGCACCTGCGGGCGCATGCCGGTGGCGCGCTCGACCGCGTCGCGGAACTTGGCCGGGTGCGCGGTGGCGAGGGTGACGACCGGCATGTCGGCGGGCAAGCCGGCGCGCTGGGCGGCGGCGAGGCCGATCGCGGTGTGGGGATCGATCACCTGGGCGGCTTCGGCACAGGCCCAGCGCATCGCTTCGTTCATGCCCTCCGCATCGATCGCGTCGCTGGTGAACAGCGCGGCGGCGCCGCTGCGCTGGGCGTTGGTGAGCTGCATTGCCCGGGTCGATTCGAAGCCGCGCATCTGATCGGCGATGGGGGCGCCCGCCAGATCGAACAGCAGGCGTTCGAAGTTGGAGCTGACCTGGATGTCCATCGATGGCGCGGCGGTGGGCGTGACGGTGCCCGCCGAATAGTCGCCGGCCGAAAGCGCGCGGTGAAGGATGTCGTTGACGTTGGTGGCGACGACCAGCTTCGCCACCGGCAGGCCCATGCGCTGGGCGACATAGCCGGCGAACACGTCGCCGAAATTGCCGGTGGGCACCGCAAAGGCGACCGGCCGCTCGGGCGCGCCGAGGCGGACCGCGGCATAGAAATAATAGACCACTTGCGCCATCAGCCGGGCCCAGTTGATCGAATTGACCGCGCTCAGCTGGAAACGGCCGGAGAAGGCCGCATCGTTGAACATCGCCTTCACCAGCGCCTGGGCATCGTCGAAGCTGCCTTCGATGGCGATGTTGTGGACGTTGGGGGCGAGCACGGTGGTCATCTGGCGGCGCTGCACGTCGGAGACGCGGCCCTTGGGATGGAGCATGAAGATGTCGACGCCGATGCGGCCCGCCACCGCATCGATCGCGGCACTGCCGGTATCGCCCGAGGTGGCGCCGACGATGGTGAGATGCTGGCTGGTGCCGGCGAGGAACTTTTCGAAGAACAGGCCGAGCAGCTGGAGGGCGACGTCCTTGAAGGCGAGGGTGGGGCCGTGGAACAGCTCGAGCAGCCAGTGCTGCCGGTCGAGCTGGACCATCGGCGTCACCGCCGCATGGGCGAAGCGGCCATAGGCCTGAGTGCAGAGCTGGCGAAGCTCGTCTTCGGACAAGTCCGGCGTGACGAAGGGCAGCATCACCCGCACCGCCGTCTCGACATAGGAAAGGCCACGCATCGCGGCGATATCCTCGGCCGAGAAGCTCGGCCAGGCGACCGGGACATAGAGGCCGCCGTCGCTGGCGAGCCCGGTGAGGGTGACGTCCCGGAAGCCCAGCGAGGGCGCGGCGCCGCGGGTGCTGTGATACTGCATGGCCGATCGCGTTACCCGGCGAGGGCGGGCGCGACAAGATAGCTGTGCTTGGGGCGGGAATGGCGCGCGCGGGCGAATCGGGCTACAGGCGCGGCGATGAACAGGAACGCGCAGGATGTCTCCGCGCTGCCGATCTGCGTGGCGGCGCTCTACCAATTCACCCGGTTCGACGATCCCGCGGCGCTGCAGGGGCCGCTGGCCAGGCTGTGCTGCGGGCGGCAAGTGAAGGGCACGCTGCTGCTGGCGCGCGAGGGGGTGAACGGCACGATCGCGGGGAGCGACGATGCCATCGCGGCGGTGGTGGCGCATGTCCGCGCGTTGCCGGGCTGCGCGGGGCTCGACGTGAAATATTCACGCGCGGCCGAACAGCCTTTCTACCGGATGAAGGTGCGGGTGAAGCGCGAGATCGTGACGATGGGCCAGCCGGACATCGATCCGCTGGCGAGCGTGGGCACCTATGTGGCGCCGGAGGACTGGAACGCGCTGATCGCCGATCCGGGCACGATCGTGATCGATACGCGCAACGATTATGAAGTGGCCGCCGGCACGTTTCGCGGGGCGATCGATCCGAAGACGAAGAGCTTTCGCGATTTCCCCGAATGGTTTCGCGCGCATCGCGACGAACTGCTGGGGCGCGGCGAGGCCAGCCCAAAGGTCGCGATGTTCTGCACCGGCGGCATCCGCTGCGAGAAATCGACGGCGTTCCTGAAGTCCGAGGGAATCGAGCAGGTGTTCCACCTGAAGGGCGGCATCCTCAATTATCTGGAGAAGGTGCCAGCGGACGCGAGCCTGTGGGACGGCGAATGCTTCGTGTTCGACCAGCGGGTGACGGTGGGGCACGGGCTGGCGCCGGGGAGCTATGGCTTGTGCCATGCCTGCCGCCGGCCGGTGAGCGCCGAGGACCGGCAATCGCCGCGGTTCGAGGAAGGGGTGAGCTGCGCCGCCTGCTATGAGGAGCGGAGCGAGGCGGACCGCGCGCGCTATCGCGAACGCCAGCGGCAGGAATGCTTCGCCGCCACGCGCGGCGACAGCCATGTCGGCAAGGTCTATCCGGTGACCGAGGGCGAGGGCTGAGCCGCGGCGCGAGCGCGGACACGCAGCGCAAGGACATAGATGATCACCGCGACGCCGGCGAACAGGAACCATTGCACCGCATAGGCGAGGTGATTGTTGGGGATGCTCGACAGATCCGGTGGGGCGCTGGGCTCCAGCCCCGGCGCGGCGCGATCCGATACCAGCATCAGCGTACGCGGCTCGCTGCTGAAGGCCGAGGCGATCAGCGGGCGGTGATCTGGTGCATGGGTGAGCGTGCCCGAGACCGCACCGCCCGCCCAGACCGGCCGGAACAGCGGATCGCGCGTCACCCCCATGTCGACCGGGAGCAGCGTGCCTTCAGGCGTGCGGCAGGTGGCGATCTGGCGCCAGCCCTGCAGCCCTTGGGTGCCGCGCCCGCCCTGGCGCTGCCAGTCGAGGACGGCGATGCAGGCCGAACGGGCATGGCGGAACAGGAGTGCAGGATCGTCGGTGTGGCCGTCGAACCGGATCGTGGGCAGCAGCAGGTTGGCGGCGTAGAGCTGCAATGCCGCATGCTTCTCGCCGCGGCGCTGGAGCTGCCAGACGCCCAGCGCGATCATCGCCGCGACGGCGAGGGCGACGAGGATCGTCGGGATCAGGGGAATGCGGCGCATCTCAATCCTCGCGCAGGCGGCCTTCCTGCGCCTTGTTGCGGAACTCCAGCGCGAGCAGCAACCCCTTCGAGATTCGCAGCATCAGCACGGTAAGGACCAGCGTGATCGGGATCCATAGCAGCACATGGACGAGCACCGGCGGCGAGAAGGTGAATTCCACCCATAGCGCGAGGATCGTCACCAGCGTGCCGATGCCGAGGGTGAGGAACACCACCGGCCCGTCGCCGACGTTGAAGGCAGTGAAATCGAGCCCGCACGCGCCGCAACGATCGGCATAGGCGAGGAAATTGCGGAACAGCGTCTTGGCGCCGCAGCGCGGGCAGCAGCCATAGAGGCCGGATGCGATCGGGGGCGGCAGCTTGCTGCCGCCCCCGGCGGGATCAGGTTTGGGTGAGGTCACGTCAGCCGGCGTGCACCGGCGCGCCCCAACCGCCCCAGACATAGATCGATGCGAACAGGAACAGCCATACCACGTCGACGAAGTGCCAGTACCAGGCAGCGGCTTCGAAGCCGAAATGCTGGCGAGGCGTGAAATCGCCGCGATAGGCGCGCACCAGATTAACAATCAGGAAGATCGTGCCGACGATGACGTGGAAGCCGTGAAACCCGGTCGCCATGAAGAAGGCGCCGCCGTAGCTGGAGCCGCCTTCGCTGGTCGCCTTGAACGGGAAGGGAGCTTCCATATACTCATAGGCCTGGAGGCAGCTGAACAGCAGCCCGAGCAGCACGGTGAGCCACAGGCCCTTCTTCACCGTATCATTGTCGCCGACGCCGAGCAGGCCCCAGAGGCCGCGCATCTCGCCGCCGCGTTCGTTGTGGATCAGCCCGTGATGCGCCCAGGTGACGGTGCAGCCAGAGCAGAGCAGGATCAGCGTGTTGAGCAGCGGGAACTGCCAGGCATCGAGCACTTCCATGCCCTTGGGCGGCCAGGTGCCGCCGACCGCCTCGACGCTGGAGGGGAACAGGGAAAAGTCGAACCAGGCCCAGAACCAGCCGACGAAGAACATCACTTCGGAGGCGATGAACAGGATCATGCCGTAGCGCAGGTGCAGCTGAACGATCGGCGTATGATCGCCGGCATGCGCTTCCTGGATGACCTTGCCCCACCAGCCCACCATGGTGAGCAGCACCAGCGCGAAGCCGGTGGTGAGCACGAGCAGGCCGTTCGGCTTCTCGTGCATCCAAAGGACTGCGCCCGAAGCGAGAATCAGCCCGCCCAGCGAGCCCAGCAACGGCCAGATGCTCGGCGGCAGGATGTGGTACTGGTGGTTCTTTGCTCCAGCCATGGGCTTGTCCCCAATCCTCTCTCTAATTTCACGGGATGCTAGCTTGGTGTCTTCGACGAATCCACTGGATAAAACGTGTAGGACAACGTGATTTCCTGCACGTCGCGCGCATCGGCATCGTCCAGGATCTTCGGATCGACATAGAAGATCACCGGCATCCGCACCGTCTCGCCCGGCTGCAGGGTCTGCTGGGTGAAGCAGAAACACTGGATCTTGGTGAAATATTTCCCCGCCTGGGCCGGCGTGACATTGAACGTCGCGGTGCCGGTGAGCGGCCGGTTGGACAGATTGGTGGCCGTGAAGAACGCCATGTCGCGTCCGCCGATGTCGATCGTGTCGGCGCGTCGCTCGGGTTGGAACTTCCAGGGCAGCTTGGGGCTGACGTTGCTGTCGAACGCCACGGTGATCTTCTGCCCCGTCGCGCCCGGCGCGCGCAGCCCGCGCTGGGTGGTGCCGTTCAGCCCGGTCGCTTCACAGAACATCCGGTACAGCGGCACCGCGGCAAAGCCGAGGCCGGTCATGCCGCACACCAGCACGGCACCCATCAGGCCGACGCGCAGGTTACGGCTGAATCTCATCCGCCATGCCCCAGCTGCATCTTCACGATCGAAATGGCGAAGACGAGGATGACGAACCCGCCCAGCAGCAGCGCCATCACCCGCGCGCGGCCCCGCTGGCGCGCACGGACCAGCTCCAGCTGCGCGGCGGGGCTGCGGGCCAGATCGTCGTCACGCGAGTCGTTCATGCCAGCCACCACCTGTCGATCACCAACGCGCCGAATAGCACGAAGAGATAGAGTATCGAAAATTTGAACAGCCGCTTTTCCGGGATCATACGGTCTTCCGCTTCCGAGCGACGCGTGGCGACCTGGATTGCCATGGCCAGGAAGATGCCGGACATCAGCGCGGCGACCAGGCCATAGACCATGCCGGTGAGCCCGAGCGGCCAAGGCGCGGCGGCCACCGCGATCATCGGCAGGGTATAAAGGCCGATCTGGATCCGGGTGGTGCGTTCGCCGGCGACGACCGGCAGCATCGGCACGCCGGCGTTGGCGTAATCGGTCTTCACGAATAGCGCGAGCGCCCAGAAATGCGGCGGCGTCCACAGGAAGATCAGCGCGAACAGCAGGATCGGCAGCGTCGCAACCTCACCCGTCGCCGCCGCCCAGCCGATCAGCGGCGGAAAGGCGCCTGCCGCACCGCCGATCACAATATTCTGCGGCGTGCGGCGCTTGAGCCAGATCGTGTAGACGAAAACGTAGAAGAGGATCGAGACGGCGAGAATCAGCGTCGCGACCCAATTGATCGCGACGAACATCAGGAACAGGCTGAACGCTGCGAGGCCGACCCCGAAGTGCAGCGCCGACTGGCGTTCCATGCGTCCGCCGGGCAGCGGGCGGCCCTGGGTGCGCTTCATCTTCGCATCCAGATCGGCTTCGTACCACTGGTTGAGCGCGCCGGCGGCACCGGCGCCGAGCGCGATGCACAGAATGGCGGTGAAGCCCAGCACCGGATGGATCGGCACCGGCGCCGCGAGCATCCCGCACAGGCCGGTGAAGACCACCAGCGTCATCACCCTCGGCTTGGTGAGCGCCAGGAAATCGCGCCAATCGGCGGGCAGAGCGGGATTGGCATTGGCGGCAGACATCATCGGCAGTGATATACGGCCCTGTTCCGGCGCGGGGAAGTGCCCTCAGCCCAACCGCTTGGCATTGGCGCGCACCTTGCGGCGATAATGCAGCAACGCCTTGCTCGCCTGGGCATGCGGCGTGCTGCCGAGCTTGCCCGTGGTGGCGGCGACCTGCAGTTCGAAGGCGGCCTGCATCTTCTCTGCGATCATCCGCTGCGCCTCGGCCGAGGCGGCCGGGCCACCGGCAGCGAGCTTGGCCATGCGCAGGCCGATCACCGTCGATGCTTCCCACCCCAGCATCCAGCTGTCGATGCCGATCTTCATCCAGTCCGCATAAGGGGCGTTGCGCATGGGAATCTCCAAATTGGGCCGGTACGGGGCTGAACGCTCGGCAAAGGCAGGCGGGCCCGCGGTAAACGGAAATCACGTCACCTGGGCATACAGCCTTCTAATAAAGTTTGCGCGCCCGCGGAACCATTTGTGCAAACGATCGTGCAAAGCAGGCTTCCACGCTATTGCGTATGAATATCAGCAGGCATATGCGGCGGCTACACCGCACGGCGAACACGCCGGCGCAGACGCAGTTCATCTCTTCCGCCGGGGGGCCTACCATCATGTTCGTCAAACCCTATCCATGCCAGGGGAGTCTGCTGCTCCTGGCCGCCACGACGCTCGCGCTGCCGGCGACGGCGCAGGAGCGGCCTGCGGCAGAGCGCGACGACATTATCGTTACGGCGCGGGCGGCGAGCGCCAGCATCCTGGGCAGCGACGTCTCGCCACTGGCCTATCCGCAATCGGTGCGGGTGCTGGATCGCACCTTGCTGGACGCCACGAACGCGACGCGGCTGGCAGACGTGTTCGATCTGGCCGGCGGAATAGCCCGGCAGAATGATTTCGGCGGCCTGTGGGACAAGGTTTCCATTCGCGGCTTTGCCGGCGATGAGAATGCGGGGCCGGACATCCGCATCAACCGCTTCAGCAGCAATTTCGGCTTCAATGCGCCGATCGACACCGCGACGATCGAGCAGGTGGAGATATTGAAGGGCGCGACCGCCGCGCTCTCCGGGCTGGGCGAGCCCGGCGGGGCGATCAACATCGTGACCAAGGCGCCGCTCGATACGTTCCAGGGCAGCGCTGCGATCAGCTATGGCAGCTGGAACAGCGCGCGGGCGAGCGCGGACGTGACCGGGCCGCTCTCGGACGGACTTTCGGTGCGGCTGATCGGCGTGGCCGAGGCGCGCGACAGCTTCCGCGAGCAGGTGCGCGGATCGCGCCAGCTGATCGCGCCGTCGATCGCGTGGCGGCCGGCGGATGCGCTGCGCCTGCTGTATCAGGCGGAATATATGCGTAACACCAGCGTGCTCGATCGCGGCGTGGTGGCGATCGGCGGCAATGCACGGGCGATGGACCGCCGCACCTTCCTGGGCGAACCTGGCGACGGAGACATCGTGCAGACCGGGCTGTGGCAGCAGGCGAGCCTGTTCGCCGACCTGGGTGGCGACACGCGGCTGGAACTGGGCGGCAGCCACCGCGACGGATCGCTGCGCGGCTATGCCACCATGGTCGATTTCGGCCCGCGCGGATTGCAGGCTGATGGCCGCACCGCGGGCCGCGACCGGCGCTACCATGATTTCGACTGGCAGGATCTGTCGCTGCGCGCCGAGCTGACCGCCAAGGCGACTCTGTTCGGCATGACGCATGATCTGCGCATCGGCGCGGACCGGGTACGCCACGCGATGGATTTCGTGCTCGACCGCGCGCGCGGCACGGCCATCCGGCCGCTGCTGCCGATCGACCTGTTCGATCCGGTATATGCGCAAACGACGCTGCCGGTGCCGCCGGCCTTTGCCAGCCGGTACACGCGCTTCCGCAGCGAAAGCGTATATGCGCAGGATCTGATCGGCGCGGGTCCGTTCACGCTGCTGCTCGGCGCGCGGTGGAACAGCTTTCGCGAGACGGTAATCAATCGCCTGGCGGCGAACCGGCGGCTGGAAACCGAGGACAAGGGCGTGACGCCGCGCGTGGCGCTGACCTGGCGGGCGAGCGAGGCGCTGGCGCTCTATGCGAGCTGGGGCGAATCGCTGCGGCTCAACCCTTCCGAGGGGGTGAACACCTTCGATGCCGAACGCAGCCATTCGGCGGAGGCGGGGGTGAAGTTCGCGCTGTTCGGCGGGCGGCTGACCGGGCAGGCGGCGCTGTTCGACATGATCAAGCGCAACGTGCTCAACCCCAACGCCGTCGATCCGTTCGTGAAGACGCAGATCGGCCGGCAGCGCTCGCGCGGAGGCGAGATCGAACTGAACTGGACGATGGCGCACGACCTGCTGGTTACGGGCACGTATACGCATCTGGATGCAACGGTACGCAACGACGCCAATGTCGCGCTGATCGGCACGCCGCTGAGCAACGTGCCCGCAGATATGGGCAGCCTGTTTGTGCAGAAGACGCTCGGCCGCGTGGCGCTGGGCGGCGGCGTGAGCCATGTCGGGCGCCGCGCCGGCGATCCGTTCGGCACCGCCTATCGCCTGCCGGCCTATACGATCGCGCGGGCGAACCTGAGCTTTGCGGTAAGCGAGCGGCTGACGCTGCGGGCCGACATCGAGAACCTCTTCGACACGAATTACATCGCCAGCAGCTACGCGAATGTGTGGACGATGCCGGGGGCGCCGCGCAACTTCCGGGTGACGGCGTCGACCCGGTTTTGAGAGCGGCGGCGGGGGCCGAGACCGCGACGACCGGGTTGCCTTCGCCCCCACCGTTTCCGCCCAGTCGCCCCCGGCCAATCTTGCAGGCAGGGACAGCAAGCCCGTCATGTGAGGGCCAGTGGCTTCGACCGTCTGGTGCCTGGCGCGCGAAGGGTAGGCGCACCCAAAGGAAACGCCCCGGAGGTTTCCCCCCGGGGCGCCATCCTCTCCAGCCCGGTTCGACTTAGTCGATCTTGGGCAGCGTTTCGAACTGGTGGAAGGGTGGGGGGCTCGACAGCGTCCATTCGAGCGTGGTCGCGCCTTCGCCCCACGGATTCGCTTCCGCCTTGCGGCCGGCGAGCAGCGAATAGATCAGGTTGATGAAGAAGATGCCCATGCCGGCAGCCATGATCATGTAGCCGACCGTCGCCATATGGTTCCAGTAGGCATATTGGTCCGTATAGTCGGGGATGCGGCGCGGCATGCCCTGGAGCCCCAGGAAGTGCATCGGGAAGAACAGCAGGTTCACGCCGGCGAAGAACACCCAGAAGTGCAACTGGCCGAGGAACTCGTTGTACATCTTGCCCGTCATTTTCGGGAACCAGTAGTAAAAGCCCGCGAACAGGCTGAACACCGCGCCCAGCGACAGCACATAGTGGAAGTGGGCGACGACGTAATAGGTATCCTGCATGTAATCATCAACGCCGCCATTGGCGAGCACGACGCCGGTCACGCCGCCGACGGTGAACATGAAGATGAAGCCGATCGCCCAGACCATCGGAGTCTTGAAGCTGATCGAGCCGCCCCACATCGTTGCGATCCACGAGAAGATCTTCACGCCGGTAGGCACCGCGATCACCATGGTGGCCGCGGTGAAGTACATCTTCACCTGTACCGACAGGCCGGTGGTGAACATGTGGTGCGCCCACACCACGAAGCCGACCAGGCCGATCGCGACCATGGCATAGGCCATGCCGAGATAGCCGAACACCGGCTTGCGGCTGAAGGTGGCGACGATGTGGCTGATGATGCCGAAGCCCGGCAGGATCATGATGTACACTTCGGGGTGGCCGAAGAACCAGAACAGGTGCTGATAGAGCACCGGATCTCCGCCATATTGCGGATCGTAGAAGGCGGTGCCGAAGTTGCGATCGGTGATCAGCATGGTGATCGCCGCGGCGAGCACCGGCAACGCGAGCAGCAGCAGGAAGGCGGTGACCAGCACCGACCAGGCGAACAGCGGCATCTTGTGCAGCGTCATGCCCGGCGCGCGCATGTTGAAGATCGTGGTGATGAAGTTGATCGCGCCGAGGATCGACGCCGCGCCCGCAAGGTGGAGCGAGAAGATCGCGAAATCGACGGACGGCCCCGGTTCGCCATAGGTGGAGAGCGGCGCATAGACCGTCCATCCCGTGCCCGCGCCCACGCCGACGAAGGGCGAGAGCATCAGCAGCACGAAGCCCGCCACGGTGAGCCAGAACGAGATGTTGTTCATCCGTGGGAAGGCCATGTCCGGCGCGCCGATCATGATCGGCACGAACCAGTTGCCGAACCCGCCGATCATAGCGGGCATGACCATGAAGAACACCATGATCAGGCCGTGGGCGGTGATCAGCACGTTCCAGAAGTGCATCGCCTCGTCGAACGTGCCTTCGCCGTGCAGCGTCTGCACCCACCAGGGCAGATACTGGATGCCCGGCTGCATCAGCTCGGCGCGCATGACGCCCGAAATCGCGCCGCCGATGATGCCGGCGAAGATCGCGAAGATCAGGTAAAGGGTGCCGATATCCTTGTGGTTCGTCGACATGAACCAGCGGGCGAAGAAGGCCGGCTTGTGATCGGCATCATGATGCGCATGGGCAGCATCGTGCGCGGCGGAATAGGGGAGCGCAGTATCGGTCATGGCTCAGTTGCCCGTGTTACCGGCGCCGGCGGGATTCGCGGTCGCAGGCTTGTTGGACGGTGCCGGGGTGGCGGTGGCGGCGACGGTCGGCGCGGCTTCCATCGCGCCGTTGGCGGTGGCGTCGCCCTGATCATTCCCCATGGCGGTGGTGCTGGCCGGCTCGGCCGCGGCTCCCGGCATGGTGCCGCCCTTGGCGGCGACCCACTGCGCGAACTTGGCCTGGCTCACCGCTTCCACCGCGATGGGCATGAAGGCATGGCGCGCGCCGCACAGTTCGGAGCATTGGCCGAAATAGACGCCTTCCTTCGGGATGATGAAGCTCGTCTCGTTCAGTCGGCCCGGGATCGCATCGAGCTTGATCCAGAAGGCCGGGATCGCCCAGCTGTGGATCACGTCGGTCGCGGTGGTGACGAGGCGGATCGGTACGCCCACAGGCAGCACCACGCGCTGGTCGGTCGCTAGCAGGCGAGGGCCGTCGGCATCGGTGCGATAGCGCTGGCCCTTGCCGACCTGATCGCCTTCCTTGAGCATGTTGGCCGTCAGCTGGATGCCGCCATGATCCGGATACTCATAGGACCAGAACCACTGGTTGCCGATCGCCTTCAGCGTCACCGCGTTCTTCGGTGCCGGCTTGAACTGCGCGGCGAGCAGCTTGATCGAGGGAATCGCGATCGCCACCAGGATCAGCACCGGCGCCAGCGTCCACACGATCTCGATCGCGGTATTGTGGCTGGTGCGCGACGGCGTGGGATTGGCCGCGCGGCGATAGCGGATGATCACATAGACCAGCAGCAGCAGCACGAACACCGAGATGATCGTGATCAGCGGCAGCAGGATCGTGTTGTGGAACCAATGCGCTTCCTCGCCCGTGGGCGTCACCTGCGGCTGGAGCGAAATGCCGCGATCCACCGGCTGGCCGACACCGGGCGCTGGCCGGGTGAGCGGCATGCCCTTGGCATCGACGGTGGGGTCCGCCACCTTGGCGGCGGCAGGCGGTTCGGCAGGCGCAGCGGGCGCCACCGCTGCAGCAGGCTCCGCAGCGGTGGTCTGCGCCACCGTCGGCGAAGCAAAGGCCAGCCCAGCGGCCAGCAAGATCGACGTAAACGAAAGATTGCGCATCGCGTGTGGTCACCCCTCTCCAGGAACGCACAACCCGGGCATCGCACCGGCCCATGTTGGGGAAGGTATAGCCCGGAAAAGGCCATTCTCAACCTTTTTCGCGCGCAGTTGCGGACGGTGCCTCCGCCACTTAAAGGATCGCGGCCATCGATTGCTTTGGAGTGCAGACATTGACCGGAGACGCCATCCTCGACGAGTTTCGCGACGCGGGTGCGTTGCTTGAGGGGCATTTTATCCTGTCTTCCGGTTTGCGCTCTCCCGTATTTCTCCAGAAGATGCGCATTTTCGAGGATCCGGCGCGCACCGAGCGGGTGTGCGGCGCGTTGGGCAAGCTGATTCGCGAGACGTTCGGCCCTGTCGACATCGTCGTTTCCCCCGCAATCGGCGGGATCATCCCGGGCTATGAGACGGCGCGTGCGCTGGGCTGCAAGGCAGTGTTTGTCGAGCGCGAGGACGGCGAATTCCAGCTGCGCCGCGGCTTCGAGATTCCCCAAGGTGCACGGGTGGTGATGGTGGAAGACATCGTGACGACCGGACTTTCCTCGCGCGAATGCATCGCCGCGATCCAGAAGCATCCGGGCACGCTGGTGGGGGCCGCCTGCATCGTCGATCGTTCGAACGGCAAGGCGGAGGTGGGCGTGCCGCTGATCTCGCTGACCAAGCTGGACGTGCCGGCCTATCCGGCCGATCAGCTGCCGCCAGAACTCGCGGCGATCCCGGCAACCAAGCCGGGGAGCAGGACGATCCCGGCATGACCGGCAAGCTCCGCCTCGGCGTCAATATCGACCATGTCGCCACGGTCCGGAATGCGCGCGGCAGCGGCTATCCCGATCCGGTGCGCGCGGCGCTCCTTGCAGCGGAAGCCGGGGCGGACGGAATCACCGCGCATCTGCGCGAGGATCGCCGGCACATCACCGATGCCGACATCGCGCGGCTCTCGACCGAGCTGACCGTGCCGCTCAATCTGGAAATGGCGGCGACCGAGGAGATGCTGGCGATCGCGCTGAAGCATCGCCCGCACGCCGTGTGCATCGTGCCCGAGAAGCGCGAGGAGCGGACGACCGAGGGCGGGCTGGACGCCGCTGGTATGTTCGATCTGCTGGCGCCGATGATCGCCAGGCTGCGCGACAATGGCAGCCGCGTGTCGCTGTTCATCGAACCCGAAGCGCGGCAGATCGACGCGGCGATTCGTCTCGGCGCGCCGGTGGTGGAGCTGCACACCGGCCGCTATGCCGAGCTGGAGGGCGACGATCTCGCTGTCGAGCTGAAGCGGCTGTCCGACGCCGCGGCGCTGGCGGCGCGCAACGGCATCGAGCCGCATGCCGGCCATGGCCTTACCTTCGACAATGTGGTGCCGATCGCCGCGATCCCGCAGGTAATGGAGCTAAATATCGGCCACTTCCTGATCGGCGAGGCGATTTTCGACGGCCTGGCGCCGGTGATCCGCCGGATGCGCGAGTTGATGGATTCGGCCCGGTGAGGCTCTTTCCAAATCCTCTCCGGGACGGGGAGGGGAACCGCGCCCCAGGCGTGGCGGAGGGGCGGCTTCACCAGCGATGCCTTGGCGGAGAGCCCCCTCCACCACGCCGCGCCCCGCTCCGAAGAGGGTTTGAAATATGATCCTCGGGCTGGGATCGGACCTGTGCAATATCGAGCGGATCCAGCAGTCGCTTGATCGCTTCGGCAAGCGCTTCGAAGCGCGCGCATTCACCGAGCTGGAACTGGCCAAGGCCGCCAAGCGGCCGCACAATTATGCCGCCACGCTGGCCAAGCGCTTTGCGGCGAAGGAAGCATTTTCCAAGGCAGTCGGAACCGGGTTCAAGCACGGCGTGTTCCTGAAGGATATCGGTGTGGTGAACGCACCGTCCGGCGCGCCGACCCTGGCGCTGACGGGCGGGGCCAAAGCCCGGCTTGACGCCCTGACTCCGCCGGGACACGTGGCGCGCGTGCACCTGACGCTGACGGACGATCATCCCTGGGCGTTCGCGATGGTGATGATCGAGGCCGTGCCGGCGAAAAGGGAAGCATGATGGGGGCGGACGAGCTGACGTTGCGCAGCAAACGGATCGAGCGACGCCGGCGTGCCGTAAGCCAGGGCACCGACTGGTGGGCCGAACTTGTCGGCATCCTGTGGCTGGTGTTGGGCGTGCTGCTGTTCCACAGCCTGATCGCCAAACCTTTCTACATCCCGTCCGAATCGATGCTGCCGGCGCTGCGCGTGGGCGATCAGCTGATCGTGACGAAATATCCCTATGGCTATTCGTTCGTGACGCCGACCTTCCACCTGCTGCCGCCGATCCCGGGTCGCCTGTTCGGTTCGCTGCCAGCCAGGGGCGACATCGTGATCGTCACGCCGCCGCAGCATCGCACCGATTACATCAAGCGCGTGATCGGCCTGCCCGGCGATACCATCGCGGTGCGCGATGGCGAGCTGTGGCTGAACGGCAAGCCGGTGCCGCGCGTCGCGCTGGGCGAGCGGCTGGTGCCGATCGACGGCAATACCCGCTGCGATCCCAATCCCGATCGCGGCGGTTCGATCTTCTATGCCGGCCGCCGCGTGACTCATGACGGCAGGCCCTATTGCAGCCTCACGCTGTACCGCGAGACGCTGCCGGGCGGCGCCAGCTACGACATCGCCGATCTGGGCGATTCGCCGGGCGATCATTATGGCCCGGTGACGGTGCCGAAGGACCATGTGTTCCTGATGGGCGATAACCGCGACAACAGCGCCGACAGCCGCTTCACCCTGGAGCAGAACGGCCTGGGCGGGCCGGTGCCGTGGGAGAATATTGGCGGGCGGGCAGAATTCATCACCTTTTCCCGGGACGGATCTTCGACCTGGAATCCGCTGACCTGGTTCAACGGGTTCCGTGGCGAGCGCACCGGCATCACGCTTCACCCCAGCCGCGAGGGCAAATGAGCAACGATCCGCTCGAATCGGCGCGCGTTCGCGTTGTTCGCGAACCCGGCCCCAACGAGTTTCGCGATCCCGCCATTCGCGCCGAGATCAAGAAGGCGGCGGTGTGGCTGGGCATGGCGGTGGCGATCGCCCTCATCGTGCTGCTGGTACAGCCGCTGCTGATCATCTTCGGCGGGCTGGTATTCGCATCGATGCTGGACGGCGGCGCACGTCTGCTGGGCAAGGTGCTGCCGATTCCGCGCGGCCTGCGCATTGCGATCGTGTTGCTGCTGGTGTTCGCGTTCTTCGGTCTCGTCTTCTACCGCACCGGCATGCAGATCGCCGACCAGGCCGAGCAGCTGCGCAGCACGCTGGAGGCCCAGGCCAACCGCATCGCCAAATGGGCATCGGACATGGGGCTGATGCCCGGCCGATCGGACATCAGCGGGATGGTGCGCCAGGCGCTGGGATCGGTGGGCCGTCTCACCTCCGCCGTGGGTACCGCGATCGGCGCGGTGACGAGCATGGTGATGATCCTGATCATCGGCCTGTTCGTGGCGCTGGACCCGCGCATCTACGAGCGTGGGCTGCAATGGATGGTGCCGCTGGATCAGCGCCACGCCTTTGCCCAGATGCTGGGCGGCATGGCGACGACGATGCGGCGGCTGCTGGCCGGGCGCCTGCTCGGCATGGCGTTCGAAGGCGTGCTGACCTGGATTTTGCTGAGCGTGGCCGGGGTGCCGATGGCGCTGCTGCTGGGCATCATCACCGGCGTGCTGGCGTTCATCCCCAATGTGGGCGCGATCATTTCGGGCGTGCTGATGGTGGCGGTGGGCTTCAGCGCGGGGACCGATACCGGCATCTGGGCGCTGATCATCTATTTCGGCGTGCAGAATTTCGACGGCTATGTGGTGATCCCGATGGTCGCCAAGCGCACCGTGGACCTGCCGCCGGCGCTGACCCTTTCCTCGCAGATCCTGGCGAGCACGCTGTTCGGCATATTGGGGCTGGCGCTGGCCGATCCGATGGTGGCGATGATCAAGGTCGCGCTGGAGAGCAATGCGCGCCAGAACGGCAAGAAGCCCAAGGGCGACGGCGACTCCGGCGAGGGCTGAGCAGATGCTGGTGCTGCACGATTATTTCCGCTCCTCGGCGGGGTATCGGGTGCGGATCGCGCTGAACCTGAAGGGCGTGGACTATGTGCGCCGCGAGGTGCCGCTGCTGGAGAATGCGCAGCGCAGCCCCGAGCATCTGGCGCGGAATCCGCAGGGGCTGGTGCCGGCGCTGGAGGTGGAGGGGCGGGTGCTCACCCAGAGCCTGGCGATCGTCGACTGGCTGGACGCGCGCTATCCCGAGCCGCGGCTGATCCCCGCCGACTCCCAAGCGCGCGCGGCGGCGCTGGCGCGCGCGATGGTGGTGGGGATGGATGTGCACCCGATCAACAATCTGCGGGTGATGCGATATCTGGAGCAGGAGCTGGGGGCCAGTGTTGAGGCGCGGTCGGCCTGGACCGCGCACTGGATGGCCGAGGGGTTCTCCGCGCTGGAGACCATGGCGCGCACTGCCGACGCCGAGGGTCCGTTCCTTGGCGGTGCCGCGCCTGACATTTCCGACTGTTTCCTGATTCCCCAACTGTTCAACGCCCGGCGCTTCGCAGTGCCGCTGGACGCCTATCCCCTGTTGCTGCGGGCGGAGGCGGCTGCTGTCGCGCACCCTGCCTTTGCAGCCGCCCATCCGGATCGAGTCGCGCCGAATGCTTGAAAAAATTGGATGCGCCGTCGCGGCGCTGTGCGCGGCGCTGCCTGCGGTCGCGCAGGATGCGGCGCCGGCGGAGATCGTCGTCACCGGCCGCGGGCTGGACGTGCCACCGGGCGACGCCGCCTATGCCGTGGTGACGATCGACGCCGCAAGGCTCGCGGACACCGCGAGCAACCGCATCGAGGACGTGCTCGCGGACGTCGCCGGGCTGGCGCAGTTTCGCCGATCGACCTCGACCTCGGCGCACCCGACCAGCCAGGGGATCACCCTGCGCGGGCTGGGCGGCAATGCATCGAGCCGAGCGCTGCTGCTGCTGGACGGCGTGCCGCAGACCGATCCGTTCGGCGGATGGGTGCCGTTCCCGGCCTATATGCCGGGCCGGCTGGCGACGGTGCGGGTGACGCGCGGCGGCGGCAGCGGCTTTGCCGGGCCGGGCGCGCTGGCGGGGACCGTGGAACTGGAAAGCGGCGGACCGGCGGAATTGGGGCGGCTGAACCTCGCCGCCTTCTATGGCAGCCGCGACAGCGTGGATGCGAGCGGGGTGGCGGCAGTGCCGGTGAACGGCGGCTTCCTCACGATCGCCGGGCAATATGGCCGCAGCGACGGGTTCGTGCCGATCGTGAACCCCGGGCCGGTGGATCGCGCGGCGCCCTATGAACAGGCGAGTCTGGCGGTGCGCGGCGTTGCCGATCTGGGCGGCGGCACCGAATTGCAGACCAATCTTTCCGGCTTCACCGACCAGCGCGATCGCGGCACCGACTTCACCGACGTGCTGAGCAAGGGCGCCGATGCCAGTGTGCGGCTGGTGCGGCGCGGCGATGCGCAGCGCGGCGAATGGGGCTGGTCGGCGCTCGCCTATCTGCAGGTGCGGGAGTTCGACAGCGGGTTCGCCAGCATCGCCGCGGCGCGCGACGCGGTTAGCCCGGTGGTGCAGCAGCATGTGCCTTCGACCGGCCTGGGCGGGCGGATCGACGTCGCGCCGCCGGTGGGGGGCGGCGTGACGTTGCGGCTGGGGGCCGATCTGCGGCGCGTTTCCGGCGAGACGCGTGAGCTCTATACCTTTGTCGGCGCCAGCCCGACCCGGCGGCGGACGGCGGGTGGCGCCAGCCTGACGGCGGGCGGCTTCGCCAATGCCAGCTATGCGGCCGGCGGCTGGACGCTCGATGCGGGCGGGCGGCTGGACCATTGGACGATCGCCGACGGCAGCCTGGTCGAGCGGGCGCTCGCGGGCGGGCCGGCGATCACCGACACAAGCTTCGCAAACCGCCGCGGCTGGGAGCCGACCGGGCGGCTGGGTGCGGCGTATGCGTTCGGGGCGGCAAGCCTGCGCGCGGCGGGCTATCGCGGCTGGCGGCTGCCGACGCTCAACGAACTTTATCGCCCGTTCCGCGCGGGGGCGGATGCCACCGCCGCCAATGCGGGGCTGGACCCCGAACGGCTCTGGGGCGGGGAAGTGGGAATCGATCTGCGCCCGACAGCCGATCTGGTGCTGCGGGCGACCGGCTATTGGAACCGGCTGGACGGGGCGATCGCCAATGTGACGCTGGCGCGCGGACCGGGCAGTTTCCCTGGCGTAGGATTCGTCTCGGCGGCCGGGGCCTATCGCATGCGGCAGAATCTGGACGCGGTGGAGGCGCGGGGCATCGAGCTGGACGGGCGCTGGACGCTGGGAGCGTGGAGCCTTGCCGGATCCTGGGCCTATGCCGACAGCAGGGTGGCGGCTTCGGGCGCGGCGGCGTCGCTGGACGGGCTGCGGCCGGCGCAGACGCCGCGCTTCCAGGGATCGGGCACGCTTGCCTGGCGGGCGGCGGCGGCGAACGCGTCCCTGACGCTGCGCTATGCCGGCGCGCGATTCGAGGACGACCAGAACAGCGCCCGGCTGGACGCGGCCTGGACCGCCGATGCGACGCTGGGGCTGCCGATCACCGGCGCGCTGCGCGCCGAGGCGCGGGCGGAAAATCTGTTCGATGCCGAGGTGCAGGCGGCGATCAGCGGCGGCGGGGTGATCGAGCGTGCGACCCCGCGCACGCTGTGGATCGGCCTGCGTTATGCAATGCGCTGACCGGCGAGGCGGCTGAACAGCGCCAGATAGTCGCCGATCGGATCGCCCGCATCGGTGCGCGGCGCGGGGCGGGCGCGGCCGGGGGTCAGCCAATGATCGAGCGCCGCGACCAGCGCATCGCCATCCTCGCGCGACACCACGGTGCCGAGTTCGGGCGCGTCGATGATCTCGCGCACGGCGACGCTGGCTTCGGTGGCGACCACCGGCGTTCCCTGCGACAGCGCCTCCCGGATGACGCCGGGCACACCTTCGAAATCGGAGGTGAGCGCCGCCACCGTGGCGCCCTTCAGCGCAGGCAGCGGATCGCTGACATGGCCGGGCATCAGCACGCGGGCGCCCAGGCCCAGCTGCGCCACCTGTGCCGCCAGCGCGGTACGGGCGGTGCCTTCGCCGAGCAGCAACAGCTTGACCGAGGAATCCGCCAGCCGCGGCAGCGCCGCGATCAGCCGATCCCAGCGCTTCTGCGGCTCCAGCCGCCCGACGCCGACGATGTAGCGCCCATCCGGCAAGGGCGGCGGAGCGGCATCGGGGATCGCTTCGGCCGGCGGGTTTGCGATCACGCTGACCCGCCCGCGCGGCATCGCCATTTCCGCGATCGCCTCTTCCGCCATCGCCGGGGTCATCGCCACGACATGATCCAGGAACGCCGGGTGCATCCGCAGCCATCGGCGGTACCCCCAGGCGAAGATCCGCGCCATTTCGGGACGGACAAGCGCGTTGGACACCTTCGCTACGACCGGCGGGGTGCGGCGGCCGAGCAGCAGTCGGGTGATCGCCGAGATCGCGGTATAGTAATTACCGGGACAGAAGACGATGTCCGGTTCGACGCGTCGGATCACGCCGGCCAGGCGGATGAGAATGGGATAGCGGCGGCTGCCGAGCTCCACGATGGTGACGCCCGCCGGCACCTCGGCCGCGAGCGGCCCCTCGCAGGAGCCGAGGACAAGCGTGACGCTGTGCCCGCGTTCCACCCAGCCCGCCGCCATGCGCAGCAGCGCGCGTTCGACGCCGCCGCCTTGTAGCGTCTCTGCGAACGAGAGGATATGCAGCGGCATCGGAGGGGGGGCGCGGTACAGCATCTACTTGCGGATTGCCTTTCTAAAGCCCAAATCGCTGCCGGAATAAACCGCAATGTGGTGACATTGGCCGGTGCCGCGCAAGGCGCAGAACCCCGGTGGGACGCCGAAACGCGGAATGCATCAAAAATGTTTCGGTCTTGTCGGTGGCACAGTTGAATGGTTCGAACAGACAGGCCCGGGAGGCTTCGTTGAATACAAGCGTTGTCGAGGCCACCGTTCCCGGGGCTGCCGACCTTGCGGGCCTGGAACCCGTAGAGAAGATCAAGCGTCGCTGGCCGATGTGGCTGGGCGGCGCGCTGACGCTGCTGATGGTGGCGGGGCTTGGCCGCGAGCTGCTTTCGGGCGGGCTGACCGGGCTGGCGCGCGCACTGCCAAGCAACCCGCTCTTCTACCTGGTTTTCCTGCTCTATTATCTCGCGTCGCCGACGTTCGATTATGTGATCTTCCGCCGGCTGTGGCGCATTCCGATCGACGGGATGATCGCGCTGCACAAGAAGCGGATCGCGAACGAAGTGCTGCTCGGCTATTCGGGCGAGGCCTATTTCTACGCCTGGGCGCGGCAACGCACGCAGATGGTGGCGGCGCCGTTCGGCGCGGTGAAGGACGTGACGATCCTCTCCGCCATCGCCGGCAACGCGATGACGCTGGCGGTGGTGGCGCTGGCGCTGCCGTTCGGCATCGACCTGCTGAAGCCGGCCGAATTCAATACGCTGATGGGGTCGATCGCGGTGATCTTCGCGATGTCGCTGCCCTTCCTGATCTTTTCCAAGCGCGTCTTCTCGCTGCCGCGTGGCCAGCTGTGGTGGGTGTTCGGCATTCATTGCCTGCGCATCGTGAGCAGTTCGGTGCTGATCGCCTTTGCCTGGCACTTCGCCATGCCGCAGGTTTCGGTCGGAATCTGGCTACTGCTGTCGGCCGGACGCCTGCTCGCTTGGCGCTTGCCGCTGGTGCCCAACAAGGAACTGCTGTTCGCAAGTTTCGCGATCATGATCATCGGGCAGGGCGAAGCGCTGTCGGAGCTGATGGCGCTGATCGCCGGCCTGTCGCTGGTCGCACACATCATCCTGATCGTGGGATTCGGCGTGCATGCCCTGCTGAAGAGGAAAGAAGCATGACCCGCACCGCCCTGTTCGCCGCGGCTGCGATCGCCCTGTCGAGCGTTTCGAGCGCTGCCCATGCCCAGGTTCTGGGCGAGGATGCGGCCGCCTGCACCAGCGGGCGGGGGCCCGCGATCGAAGTGACGGTGATCGGGCTGAAGGACCGCAACGGCCGGCTGAAGCTGGAACTCTATCCCGCCACCGAGGACGATTTCCTGAAGGACGATCACGATCTGGTGCGCGAGGGCAAGACCTTTCGCCGGGTCTGGGCCAACACACCACCTTCGGGCGGCGTGACGCTGTGCATCCGGGCACCTGCTCCCGGGCGCTATGCCCTGCTGTTCACCCATGATCGCGATGGCAAGAACAAGTTCAACTTCTGGTCCGACGGCGCCGGGTTCGTTTCCAACCAGCGGTTGGGCCGCAGCCGGCCGAAGGTGCGGCAGGCGACGATCGAGGTGGGGAACGGAGTGACCCGCGTAAACATTCGGGCACAATATCTGCGCGGGCTAGGAGGATTCGGGCCGCTGGACTAAGGGATCGCGATGCGCATCGTCGACGTCAACGAATTCTATTCGCCGACCGGCGGGGGTGTTCGCACCTATCTGGATCGCAAGATGGGGATCCTGGCCGATCTGGGCCATGAACTGACCGTGATCGCGCCCGGCGCGGAAGACTGGGTGGAGGAACGCCCCGGCGGCGGCGCGATCCACTGGGTCAAGGCGCCGTTGCTGCTGCTGGATCGCAACTATCGCATCTTCGTAAAGGACGAGCCCGTCTGGGCGGCGCTGGATCGGCTGGCGCCGGACATCGTCGAGAACAGCTCGCCCTGGCTGCCGGCCTGGACGGTGGCGCGGTGGAAGGGCGATGCGCTCAAGGTCTATTTCGCGCATGGCGACCTGGTCGGCACCTATCCGCAGCGCTGGCTGGACAGCGTCGCGACGCCGCACCAGGTGGAGCACGCCTTCGCCTGGTACACGCGCTATATGGAGCGCTTCCTGGCGCATTATGATGCATTCGTGACCAACGGGCCGGCGCTGGCCAAGCGGTTTCGCCGGCGCGGCCTGCGCGTCGACGCCTCGGTGCCGCTGGGCATCGAACGCGACTGGTTCTCCCCCGATCTGCGCGACGAGAAGCTGCGCGCATCGATGCTGGCGCAGCTGGGGCTGCCGCCCGAAGGGCATCTGCTGCTCGGGCTGGGACGGCACCACAAGGAAAAGCGCTGGCCGCTGGTGATCGACGCGGTGGAGGCGGCCGCCAACGATCTGCCGGTGGGGCTGATGCTGCTGGGCGACGGGCCGCAGCGCAAGCAGCTGGAGGCGCTGATCGCCGGCAGCCCGCACATCCGCATCTTCCGCCCGGTGTATGACCGGCTGCGCCTGTCGCGGATCATGGCGAGCTGCGATGCGCTGATCCACGGATCGGATGCCGAGCCGTTCGGGCTGGTCGCATCGGAGGCGCTGGCATCCGGCCTGCCGCTGATCGGGCCGGACGAGGGCGGCTTCGCCGAAATCGCCGATCCGCTGTTCGCGGAAACCTATGCCGCGCGCGATACGCTGTCGGCGGCCGATGCGATCCGCCGGCTGTTCGCGCGCGACCAGGTGATCCTGCGCCAGGCGGCGCGCGTCGCTTCCGCACGGGTGCGCAGCGACGAGGACCATGCCGCCGCGCTGATGGATTATTATGCCCGGTTGCTGGCGACGCGCCGCGGCGGATCGCCGATCGCCACGCCCGGCGCGGCATAAATGAAAATCGGCGTCCGCCCGAGCATGTAGCGGCCGCGCACGGCGTAGCCGAGCCGCTGCAGGTGGCGCATTACCTGCGCGCGCACCGCCAGCCGTTCGCCGCGGAAGGGCGATCGCATCACCACGATGGCGGGCGGGCGCGCGAAGATCCGGTCGACCTCGACCATCTGATCAGCCCCGAGCGCGCCGTTTTCGCGTTCGCGCGACAAATGGCTGGGGAACAGCCAGCGGCTGGTCGCGCAGCGGCCGGTATAGCCATAGACCATCGAATCGCCCGAATGGACGTACATGCAGCCCGGTCCATGGCCGATCGCGTCGGCGATCGCCTCCAGTTGGGCGGCCCTCCCGCGCTTCGCCTGCGCGGCAACCACCAGTCCGATGCCGGCGACCATGACCACCGCGAGCAGCACCGGAGCGGTGATGCGGGGCGCGCGGCGATCGAGCGAGAGCCAGGCTGCGCAGCACAGGCTGCCCGGCACCATTACCGGCAGCGCGTAATGCGGGAACCAAGCGCCGAAGACAATCAGCCCGACCATCGCGCTGGCGAGCCAGCCGAGCAGCAGTACGGCCGGTGCCGATACCGCGCCGGATCGCCGTAGGTCGCGCCAGCCGAGCCAACTGACTGTCAGCAGCGGTGCGAGCGGCACCATCACTTCGAAAAAGGCGCCGACCAGATCGATCAGCGGATCGCTGCGACGATCGAGGATGGAGCCGAAATTGGCATAGAACCACGCATCGAAATGGCCGAGCGCAGCATAGACGGCGGCGGCAACGAGCGTGGGGAGCGCGGCCGTTCCGGCATAGGCGATGCCGCGCCGCACGACGTGCACGACCCCGGCGCCGAGCCGCACTTCGCGGTGGAGCAGCCACAGGCCGAGGAACAGCCCTTCGAACACCACCGAATATTTGACCTGGAGGGCGAGGCCGATCAGCAGCATCGCCGCCAGCCCGCGACCTATCCGGGCGCGATCCGCGCTGCGATCCTCCGCACGCGGAAGCAGCAGCGCGACCGCGCAAACGGTGAGCAGATTGTAGAAGACCGGTGCCTGCCCGCCCTGGCCATCGGCGAGGTTGAGCGCGAAGATGTAGAGCAGCGCCGCCGGCAACGCGCCCACTCTCCAGCCGACACGATCGGCGATTCGCGCGATCATCGCCGCCGTGGCGACGACGGAGGCGAGCGCCATCAGCTGATAGGCGAGGATGCCCCAGGGCGCGCCCAGCGCGGCGGCGGGGGCGTAAAGCAGGAACAGGCCGACTGGCTTGCGATCCCAAATGTCAACGAAGGGCAGCGCGCCCTGCAGCATCCGCTGGGCAGTGACCCAGTAGAATTGCTCGTCGACATGCACCAGCGGGTTGCCGAAGGTGACGGCGCGCACCGCGATGGCGGCGAGCAGCAGCACCAGCCAGCGCGGCAGCGCGGCGACGGTGGCACCTAGACTCGAACGGCTATCTCCCAGCGTGATCGGCAGAATCCGCGTGGCCATCAGCGGGGGCACCGGAAGGAACAGTAGCGTGCGACGGCGTGGCGGCGCGGCTGTGGGCGCGTCGCGGCGAGATCGAGCATGGGAAAGGTCACGCGCGTCATGGTCTCCGTACCACCGGCGGTCGCCCGGCCGGCAGATTGCGTTCCCCTGTTGATGTGCCCCGACATTCCGATTCGGCGGGTGGCCTAGCCCAGCTTTCGTCCGCTGTCACGAACACGAAACCAAGCCGCTGCAAGCAGCGCCGCATCACCACCACGGGACGCCTGAACCATGACTCTTCGCCTCGACCGTCGATCGCTGCTGCTTGGCGGCACCTTGGGGATAAGCGCGCTGGCGCTGCCCGGCGTCGTGCTGGCGCAGGCCACCGCGCGCGGCTTCACCCATTCGGTTGCCAGCGGCGAGCCGGGTGCCGACACAATGCTGCTGTGGACGCGCTACGTTCCCGCCGATCGCGGCGCGGTGAAGCTGCGCGCGCAGATCGCCACCAGCGCCGATTTCAGCCGCATCGTTGCCGAGGGCGAGCAGATCACCGGCCCGTGGCGCGACCATACCGCCAAGGTGACGCTGGCCGGCCTCTCGCCGGACACGCGCTATTTCTATCGCTTCGTGGCGCCGGATGGCAGCTTCTCGCCGGTGGGGCGCACCAAGACATTGCCGCTGGGCGATGCCAGCCGCTTCGGCATCGCGATCTTCTCCTGCTCGAACCTGCCGTTCGGCTATTTCAACGCCTATGGCCATGCCGCAGCGCGCGACGATATCGACCTGTGGATCCATCTGGGCGACTATCTCTACGAATATAAGCAGGGCGGCTATGCCCCAGCCGGCGGACCGGTGGGCGGCCGGCTGCCCGAACCGGTGGGCGAGATGATTCACCTGGCGGACTATCGCCTGCGCTATGCAAGCTACCGCGCCGATCCCGACCTGCAGGCGCTGCATGCCGCCAAGCCGATGCTCGTGCAGTGGGACGACCATGAGAGCGCGAACGACAGCTGGGAGGGCGGCGCGGAAAACCACCAGCCGGACAGCGAAGGCGACTGGAGCGCGCGCAAGGCGGCGGCGATGCAGGTGTTCCGCGAATGGATGCCGGTTTCAGAAACGCCTTGGGGCAGCTACGACATCGGCACGCTGGCGACTTTCTTTCGTACCGAAAGCCGGTTGCTGGCGCGCACCGAGCAGCCCGATGTGGCGCCGCTGTTCAAGCAAGCCGACCCGGCCAAGGCGCTCGCCGCGTTCCGCGACGGGCCCTGGCGCGATGCAGCTGCGACGATGCTGGGCAGCGAGCAGGAAGTGTGGCTGGACCATGCGATGCGCCGCTCGGTAAAGGCCGGGCAGCGCTGGCAGGTGGTCGGCTTCGGGACGATCATGGGCAACACGGTCACCCCCGCCGAGGCGCTGGGCTGGCTGGCCCCCGATGCCAATCCACGCGCCAAGGCCTATGTGCAGGCGGGCGTGATGGCTGGCAAGCTGGGGCTGCCGATGAATTTCGACAATTGGGGCGGCTATCCGGCGGCGCGGGCGCGGTTCCTGGCATCGTCGCAGAACATGGGCGCGAACCTGCTGGTGGTGTGCGGCGACAGTCACAATGCCTGGGCGTTCGACCTGGGCCAGGGGGGCAAGCCCGCCGGGGTCGAGTTCGCCGGCCATGCGGTGACGTCGCCGGGGTTCGAGAGCGCCATCAAGACCGATCCGAAAATCGTCGCGACCGCGCTGGTGAAGGCCAATCCCGAGCTGAAATGGTGCGACACCAGCCGACGCGGGTACATGGCGCTGACGCTTACGCCCGAACAGGCGCGTAACGACTGGGTGTTCGTGGAAACCGTGACGGAGCGCAGCCTGAAGGCAAGCATCGGGCACAGCGCCACGGTGCGGCGCGGGCGGAATGTGATGGCGTGAAAGAGAGAGTGTTTCCTCCCCCTGGCGGGGGAGGAAACACTCTATTCACCCCAGCCCGAGCGCGGCGGCGATAAGCGTCGCGCTCCCTACCAGCGCGGCCGCGATCCAGCCGCCGGCCTTGGTGATCGCAGCCGCCGTGCCGGTATCCGCCACCGGGGCCTCCAGCCGCGCAGCCGCCGCGCGCAGCAGGCGAGGCGCATCCTCCCCCAACTCGGCCAGCGCCAGCGCCAGCGCCGCCGAACTTGCCGCCATCCGCGCCGGGCCGAAGCGGTTCGCCAGCAGTGCGACTTGCGCCCGACCGATCGAACCCGACAGGTCGAAGCCCGGCGCGATGCGGGCGAGCACGCCGTCGAGCGTCACCATCGCCTTGAACACCAGCAGCAGGTCTGGCGGCAGCACCAATCCCTCTTCGCGCAACAGCCGGAGGAAATCAGGCATCAACGCCGATAGGACGAGCTTGCCGCCGCCATGGCGCTGAACGATCGCCTCGGCGGCGCGGTCGATCGTGCGGCGGGGGACGGCATGGCCCTCGCTCCACAGCGCCAGTGTGTCGGCGAGTGCGCGCGCATTCCCGTTGGTGAGCGCCAGCACGAAAGCGATGAACTCGTCGCGGCGCTTGGGACCGAGATGACCGATCGAGCCGAGATCGAGCAGCGCCAGCTTGTCGCCGGGCAGGCAGAGCAGGTTGCCGGGGTGCGGATCGGCATGGAAGCGGCCGTTGACCAGCACCATCGCGATGACGGTGTCGGCGCCCAACTCGGCGATCGCTTCGGGATCGATGCCGGCGGTGCGCAAGTTCTCGCCGGAGACAGGCTTCACGCCGGCGATATAGTCCATCACCAGCAGCGTCTCGGACGTCCATTGCCAGTGGATCTCGGGCACCACGACGCGGCGGTTGTCCGCCATGTCGGCGCGAAGCAGATCGGCGTTGCGCCCTTCGTTCGTGAAATCGAGTTCTTCCAGCAGCGCCTGGCGCAACTGCCGCGCTAGTGCGACGGGCTCGAAGCGCCGCGCCTCCGCGCTGCTCCGGGAGACCAGCGCGGCCAGTTCGCCGATCAGCCGAAGGTCCGCCTCCATCGCGGCGCGGATGCCTGGGCGGCGAACCTTCAGCACCACCTCGCGGCCGTCCGTCAGCCGGGCGCGATGGACCTGCGCCATCGAGGCGGCGGCCAGCGGCTGCGGGTCGAACCAGGCAAAGGCTTTTTCGGGCTGCGCCCCCAGCGCCGCTTCCACCTCGCTGCGGATTTCCTCGAAGGGCAGCGTTGGCGCGGCGCTCTGGAGCAGTTCCAGCTCGGCGATCCAGTCGGGCGGCAGCAGGTCGCCGCGCGTCGCGAGGATCTGCCCGATCTTCACATAGGTAGGGCCGAGCGCTTCTAGCGCCAGCCGGGTGCGGCGGGGCAGGGGCAATGCGCCGGTTTCGGGATCGGCCGCATCCGCTTCGCCCGTGAAGCCGAGCTTCTCCAGGAGCACGCCCAGCCCGAAGCGCGCCGCCACGGCCGCGACGGTCCGCACGCGGGCGGAATCGCGCACCGTGGCGGTGAGCAGCCGTAGCATCAGTCGAGCGACTTGGTGGCCTGCTCGAACATGTCCTTGCTGAGGCCCGGTGTTGCCACGATCCGCTCCAGCTCTGCGCGCATCTTCGCGGCGCGGGCAGGGTCGAAGCGCTTCCAGCGGCCGAGCGGCGGCACCAGCTTGGCGGCGGTCTGCGGGTTGAGCTTGTCGAGCGCGATGAGCTGGTCCGCGACGAAGCGATAGCCGCGACCCGAAGGATCGTGGAACGCCCGCTGGTTGATGCTGAACGCGCCCACCAGCGCACGTGCCCGGTTCGGATTGGCCAGCGTGAAGTCGGGGTGCTTGGCCAGCTTCTCGACGGCGGCGAGCGTATCCTCGCGCGACGAGAGCGCCTGGGTCTGGAACCATTTGTCCAGCACCAGCGCGTTGCCGGCATAGCGCTGGTAGAAGGCTTCGATCGCCTTCTCCCGCAGCGGCGACGTGCCGTTGACCAGGGTGGCGAGGCCGCCCTGACGGTCGGTCATGTTGTCGGCCGCGTCAAACTGGGCATAGGCAAGCTCCGCGGCGTCGGCCGCGCCGCTCGCCGCGATGTAGCCGAGCGCCACGTTCTTCAGCCGGCGCGCGCCTTTGGCGGCCGGCGAATATTCGAAGCGATTGGCCCGTGCGCCCTCATAGGCAGCGCGCCATTCGGCTTCGAGCAGGTTGCCGAGATCGGCGCGCAGCGCTTCCCGGGCCCGGAAGATCGCCTCGGGGTCCACCACCGCCATCTGGTCGCCGATAAAGCTGTCCGAGGGGAGCAGCACCGCTTCGGCGATGAAGGCGCGGTCGAGCGACGGATCTGTCAGCGTGTTGCGCACGGCATCGATCAGCGCGCCATGCTCGCCCTTGCCGGTGGTCACCGCACCTACAAGGGTGTCGAGCATCAGCTGCTGCATCGCCTCGTAGCGGGCGAAGGGATCGTCGTCATGCGCCGAGAGGAAAGCGAGATCGGCGGCGCTGCGATTGGCGTCGACGATGACGGGTGCCGAGAAGCCGCGATTGATCGAGAGCACCGCGCGCTCGGGCAGGTTCTCGAAGCGCAATTCCTGCTCTGGCTTGTCGAGCAGCACCAGCTGTTCGTCGGTCAGCGGCGCGCCGCTCTTCTCGCCGAACAGACGGATCTTGAGCGGGAGGACCATTGGCTCCTTGACCGGCTGGCCCGGCGTCGGCGGCACGGTCTGGGCGAGCGCGAGCCGGGTGGTTGCGCCGTCCTGGACGAGGTTGGCCGAGACGCGCGGGGTGCCGGCCTGGCTGTACCAGCGGCGGAACTGGCCGAGATCGACTCCGCCGGCCTCTTCCATGCTCGCCACGAAATCCTCGCAGGTGGCGGCGGTGCCGTCGAAGCGATCGAAATAGAGGTCGGTCGCGGCGCGGAATTTCTGGGGCCCGAGGATGGTGGCCATCATCCGGATCAGCTCGGCGCCCTTGTTGTAGATGGTTGCCGTGTAGAAGTTCGAGATCTCGATATATTCGTCCGGGCGCACCGGGTGGGCGAGCGGGCCGGCATCCTCGGGGAACTGGCTGGCGCGAAGCGAGCGCACGTCCTCGATCCGCTTGACCGCGGCCGAGCCCTGATCGGCCGAGAAGCTCTGGTCGCGGAAGACGGTGAAGCCTTCCTTCAGGCTCAGCTGGAACCAGTCGCGGCAGGTGACGCGGTTGCCCGACCAGTTGTGGAAATATTCGTGCGCGACCACGGCGGCGATCGCGTCATAGTCCCAGTCGGTGGCGGTATCGGGGTCGGCGAGGATGTAGCGGCTGTTGAAGACGTTCAGCCCCTTGTTCTCCATCGCGCCGAAATTGAAATCGTCCACCGCGACGATGTTGAACACATCGAGATCATATTCGCGGCCATAGACGTCCTCGTCCCACTTCATGCTGAGCTTGAGGGCATGCAGGGCGTGGTCGGTCTTGGGCAGGTCGGGCGCGCGGACATAGATGCCCAGCTGCACTTCGCGGCCGGACATGGTCGTGAAAGTGCCGGTGTTGGCGACGAGATCCCCCGCGACCAGCGCGAACAGATAGCTCGGCTTGGGGAAGGGATCGTGCCACTCCGCCCAGTGGCGGCCACCTTCCGCATCACCCTGCGCGATCGGGTCGCCGTTGGCGAGCAGCACCGGGAAGCGCGCCTTGTCCGCCACCATGCGGACCTTGTACTTGGAGAGCACATCCGGCCGATCGGGGAAGAAGGTGATGCGGCGGAAACCCTCGGCCTCGCACTGGGTGCAGAGCATGCCCGACGAGGCGTAGAGGCCCTGGAGCTGGGTGTTGCGTTCCGGCGCGATCACCACTTCGGTCTCGATCGTATGCGTGCCGCCGGTGAGCGGGATCACCAGATCCTGCCCCTCCATGCGCCAATCCTGGGTTTCGACGCCGTCCACCTTGACGGCGACAGCGCCCAGCCCGTCCCCGTTCAGTACCAGCGGACGATCGTGCGTGCCGTTGCGGGAGACATGGAGCGCGGCACGCACGCGGGTGGCGGCAGGATCGAGATCGAAATCGAGCGCGATTTCCGGCACCAGCCAATCCGGTTGACGATAGTCCTCGCGGCGAATGGCCTTGGGAGCTGCGGCGGCGATGCGGGCGTCACTCATACGGGATCGATATAGGAGAAGCGGCCTTGCCTGCTACTCAAATTCTGACGATTTGTCCGATTGGGCAAAAGCATGCGCAACACGGCCACACGTGGCGATTGACGGGCATCGCCGCGCTGCTAGGCTTGAAATATTGTTACGACCTTCAGGGAATTCCGATGCTTCGATCGACTGCGACGCTTGCCCTTCTCCTGTGCGCGGCGTCGCCTGCCCTTGCCCAATCCACCGCCGAGCGGAACGCCCTGCTCACCGCGCCGCTGCCGCCGGAAGAGGCGGCGCTGAAAAGCCATGTAATGTTCCTGGCATCCGATGCGCTGAAGGGCCGCGAGGCAGGCTCGCCTGAATTCGACATCGCCGCCAATTACGTCGCTTCGCAATTCTACGCCGCCGGGCTGAAGCCAGCAGGCGACGAGGGCGGCTATCTGCAGAAGGTGCCGCTGATCAGCTACAAGCTCGACGGTATCGGCGCGATGGCGGTCCAGCGGGCCAAGTCCGCACCGGTCGCGTTGACCGCCGGCAAGGATTTCATCGCATCGGCCAACCCGTCGCAGCCGGAATACAGCCTGACGGCACCGGTGGTGTTCGTCGGCTATGGCATCGTCGGCCTGGGGCGCGACGACTACAAGGGCGTCGACGTGAAGGGCAAGATCGTCGCCTATTTCGGCGGCGCCCCATCGAGCCTGCCGGGCGAGGAAGGCGCGCATTTCCAGAATCCCGCTGCCAAGGCCGAAATCGCCCGCAAGCGCGGTGCGATCGGCACGATCACGCTCGAATCGCCGCTGAGCGCCAAGACCCGTCCGTTTGCGACGCTGGCTGCTTACTCTACGCGGGCGCGGATCACCTGGGGCAATGCCGATGGCACGGGCCATATCCCCGCGCCGGGCACGCCGAGCCTGGGCATGCTGAGCATGGCCGGTGCCGAGAAGCTGTTCGCCGGCGCCAAGACGCCCTGGGCGACGATCGCCAAGGCGGCCGCCGTCGATGGCGCGACGTTCAAGCCGTTCCAGCTGCCGGGCACCATCACGGTGGCGGCGAAGACGGCGATGACCAAGCTGCCCAGCTTCAACGTGGCGGGCATGATCGAGGGCAGCGATCCCAAGCTGGCTGGCGAAGTCGTGGTGCTTTCCGCCCATCTCGATCATATCGGGACCGGTCAGCCGGACGCGAAGGGCGACACGATCAACAACGGCGCGCTGGACGACGCGATCGGCATTGCATCGCTGATCGAAGAGGCCAAGCGCTTCAAGACGGCAGCCGCCAAGCCGCGCCGCTCGATCCTGTTCCTGGCGGTCACGGCGGAAGAGAAGGGGCTGGTCGGCTCCGACTATTTCGCCAACAATCCCACCACCAAGGGCACGATCGTTGCCGACGTGAACCTGGACATGCCGATCATCACCTATCCGTTCGAGGATATCGTGGTGTACGGCGCCAACCATTCGACGCTGGGGCCGATCGTGGAGAAGGCGGCGGGGGAGATCGGCGTGAAGATGTCCGATGACCCGCTGCCCGGCGAGAACATCTTCGTGCGCAGCGATCACTACAATTTCGTGCGCAAGGGCGTGCCCTCGGTGTTCCTGTGGCCCGGCGCAGGCGGGCCGGGCCGTGCGGCGATCGATCACTTCATGAAGAACCATTATCACCAGCCTTCCGACCAGATCGATCAGCAGCCGGCGATCAACTGGCGGTCTGGCGTGCGCTTCGTCGATGTGAACTATCGCATCGCTCGCGCCATCGCCGATGGCGACCAGCGGCCGCAGTGGAACAAGGGCGACTTTTTCGGGCTCACCTATGAGGGCCCCGGCGCCAAGTAACCGGTCCGGAAGGAAGAGAATGGGCATGTTCCGGCCATTGCTTGCGCTGCTGCTGTTTGCCGCCGCCCCGGCGGTGGCGCGGCAGGCGGCGCTGACGCCGGAACAGGCGGCGCTGAAGGCGCATATCCAGTTCCTCGCTTCCGATCCTTTGCGCGGACGCGAGGCCGGAACCCGCGACTTCGAGGTAGCGGCCGAATATGTCGCCGCGCGGATGCTGGCCATGGGGCTGAAGCCAGGTGGGCCGAACGGCAGCTGGTTTCAGCCGGTGAAGCTGGCGACCTATCGCGCAGCGGAGCGGGCGACCTGGACGTTGCGGCGGGGCGGGCGCGAAGTGCCGTTCAGCTTCGGCAAAGACTTCGTAAACGAACCGGTGCCGTCCGCGCCCGATTTCAAGGCGGAGGGTGAGATCGTCTTCGCGGGCTATGGCATCGTCTATCCCGGCGCCGGGCGCGACGATTATGCGGGCCTGGACGTGCGGGGCAAGATCGTGGCGATCCTGGCGGGTACGCCCGCCGCCCTGCCGGCCGATGTGCGCGCGCATTTCGACGATGACGGGCAGAAGGCGCGGCTGGCGGCTACGCGCGGCGCCAAGGCGGTGCTGGTGTTGGAAACGGCAGCGCGGCGGCGCAACTTCAGCGTCGAGAGCATGGCGCCTTACTATGCCTATGCGCGCAGCGCCTGGGTGGGCCCCGACGGGGTGACGAACGGCCCCTCGCCACGCGCGCCGGTGGTAGGGCAGGTGAGCCAGGCGGGTGCCGCCAAGCTGTTCGACGGCGCCGCGATGCGTTGGGCGGAGGTGCAGGCGGCTGATGCTCGCGGCGGCAGGATGCCGACCGGCCCGCTCGCAGGCCATTTGTCGGTGGCAAGCAAGACGCGCATCTCCACGCGAGAAAGCCGCAACGTGGTGGGCGTGATCGAAGGCGGCGATCCGGCGCTGCGCGGGCAGTATCTGGTCCTCTCCGCTCACCTCGATCATGTCGGCATCGGCGAAGCGGTGCAGGGCGATACCATCTACAACGGCGCGATGGACAACGCCGCCGGCGTGGCGATGATCCTCGAAGTCGCGCGCGCGATTCAGGAAGGCAGCAAGCGGCCGCGGCGTTCGATCGTGGTGCTGGCGTTGACCGCCGAGGAGAAGGGTTTGATCGGTTCGGACTATTTCGTCCACCACCCGACGGTGCCGGCGGGTTCCGTGGTCGCGGCGGTGAATCTGGATATGCCGATCCTCACCTATCCGCTGGTCGACCTGGTCGTGCTCGGGGGCGAGCGTTCGAGCATCGGCCCTGCGGTGGCGGCGGCCGCCCGGGCCGAGGGGCTGGCAGTGGTGCCCGATCCGGCGCCGGAGGAAATGTTCTTCGTCCGATCGGATCACTACAGCTTCGTCAAGGCCGGCGTCCCGGCGGTGTCGATCGATACCGGGCCCGGCGGCACCGGTGCGGTAGCGGCGCGCGCGTTCCTCGATCGCAACTATCACGAGCCATCGGACCAGATCGACTTGCCGTTTGATTGGAAATCGGCGGCGACGTTCAAGCGCGTCGCACTGGGGACCACGCTCGCGCTGGCCAATGCAGCCGCGCGGCCGAGCTGGAACAAGGGCGACTTCTTCGGAACGACATTTGGCGGAGCGGAGGCGCCGTGAGCAGGGCCGTCCGCCTGCTCGTCTTCGGCCCGGGCTACAGCGCTTCGCGGCTGATGGCTGCGGTTGCGGCAGCCGGCGGCGACGCAACGGCCGTGACCCGCGCTACCTTCGGGGATCGGGAAAGCACCCGCGCACGGATCGCCACGGCAACTCACATCCTCTCGAGCATCCCGCCAGGCGAGGGCGATCCGGTGCTGGCGGCCTATGGCCGCGATCTGGCGGCGAGCGGGGCCTGGCTCGGCTATCTTTCCTCGACCGGCGTCTATGGCGACACCGGCGGGGGCTGGGTGGACGAGAGCGCGCCCTTGCGCGGGCGGCGCGGCACGCGGATGGATGCGGACCAGGCCTGGGCAGCGCTGCCGCGCGCCTGTGTGTTCCGATTGCCCGGCATCTATGGGCCCGAACGATCCGCACTGGAGCGGATGGCGGCGGGTGCGGTGCGGGTGAACTTTCCAGGCCAGGTATTCAGCCGGGTGCATGTCGACGATTTGGTTGCAGGGGTGATGGCGGCGTTCGATGGGCCGCCGGGCCTCTACAACCTTGCCGACGATCACCCTGCGCCGCAGAGCCATGTGCTTGCCTATGCCGCCGAACTGCTGGGGATCGATCCGGGGCCGGAACTGCCACCGGACGGGGTGGAACTAAGTGCCGCCTCGCGCGCCTTCTATGCCGAAAACCGGCGGGTGGCGAACGGCCGGGCGAAGCGGCTGCTCGGCTGGCGGCCGCGCTACCCCGACTACCGGTTAGGTCTGCGCGCCCTCAGGGCCAGTACCAGCCCGGCGAGCACCAGCACGCCGCCGCCCAGCGCCAGCAGCGACCAGCGATAGCCTTCGAACAGCGTTGACAGCAGCATCGCGATCACCGGGATCAGCACGCTGGTATAGGCTGCCTTGGCCGGGCCGATGGTGCGGATCAGCTGGAAATAGATGGTGAAGGTGAGCGAGGAGCCGATCACGCCGAGATAGAGGATGCCGAGCAAATAGGCCGGCCGCGTCTCGATCACCGGCGGACCGACCGTTGCGAGTGCGAAACCCGCATCGATAGCGGCGCCGATCAGCATCGCCCAGCCGAGCGTGGTCGCCATCGGATAGGCCTTCGCGGTGCCGGTCGCTTGCATCACGTTGGCGACGGAGGCGGAGAGCACGCCGGCAAGCGCGATGCCGATGCCGATCAGCGCTTCGTGCGGCCCAACCGGATTGAGGCGGGCTTCATGGACGAAGAGCAGCGCAACGCCCGCCATCGCCACGGCCGAGCCGAACAGCAGCTGCCGCCCCATCTTCTGGCCGAGGAAGAGGCGGGCGAGGATCGCGTTCGGCACCAGCAGCAACGCATAGACCACCGCCACCACGCCCGAGGTGACGTGTGCTTCGGCGCGATAGACGAAGTTGAAGTTGAGCACGAACTGAGCAAGCCCCAGGCATGCTGCGAAGGTGAGCCCGCGCGCATCGAGCCACAGCCGATCACGGCGCATCGCGGCCCAGACCAGCGTCGCGGCACCGGCGACGAGGAAGCGATAGCTAACCGACCAGCTGGGCGGCACCACCGCCAGCTGATCCTTGATGACGAGCCAGGTCGAGCCCCAGATCAGGGTGACCAGCAGGAACGGGATCAGGACCGTCAGCCGGGCGGAACGTGGGGTGTCGGCGCCGATCACAGCGCGGCGATCGCCTCGGCGAGCGGCCGGATGGCGTCCTCCGCCTGGTCCCAACTGGTAACGAGGCGGACCTCGCCCTCGGCCCAATCGTAGAAATCGAAGCCGAGCGCGCGCAAGGCTTCGGCTTCCGCCGGGTTCGCTTTCAGGAATACCTCGTTGGCCTGCACCGGGTGCACCAGCCGGTCGCCCGCCGCCTCGGCCAGCAGGCGTGCCCCGGCATTGGCGGCGCGGGCATTGGCGCGCCACAGGTCGTTCTCCAGCATCGCCAGCAGCTGCGCGGCAAGGTAGCGGCCCTTGGAGAAGAGCAGCCCGGCACGCTTGCGGCGGTAGAGCGTCACGTCGGCCAGCTCGGGGCGGAAGAACACCAGCGCCTCGGCGCTCATACCCCCGTTCTTGACGAAGCCGAAGCTCAGCGCGTCGACGCCGGCGCGCCAGGTGACGTCGCCGGGATGGCAGCCGAGATGCGCGACCGCGTTGGCGAAGCGCGCGCCGTCCATGTGCAAGCCAAGCTTCCTGGCCCGCGCCAGATCGCCGATCGCGGCTACCTCGTCGGGCGTGTAGACCAGGCCGTACTCGGTGGCGTTGGTGATCGAGATCGCGTGCGGCTGCACCTGGTGCACGTCGTTGCGGATCGGATCGACCACCGCATGGATGGCCTCGGGCGTCAGCTTGGCGCCGGGGCCGGTGGCGGTCAGCAGCTTGGCGCCGTGCGTGTAGAATTCGGGGGCGCCGCCCTCGTCGCAATTGATGTGCGCATCGCGGTGGCAGACGATGCCGCCATGCGGCGGGCAGAGAGCGGTCAGTGCGAGGCAGTTGGCCGCCGTGCCGGTGGGCACCCACAGCGCGCGGACCTGGGTGCCGAACAGATCGGAGAACGCGCCGTCGAGCCGCTGCGACCACGCATCGCCGTCATAGGCGGTGTCGAGCCTGTTCGCCTCGAGCAGCGCCTGGAGTACGGGCGGGCAGACGGCGGCGGCATTATCCGAAAAGAAGCGCATAGCCAGACCCTTGCGGCCTGGCGCGCGCCCGGTCAACGGCCTGTTACGGCGCCCGGCGCAGCGGCTGGGCTTCGCAGAGGATCAGCGCGAACCAGTCCTTGTCGTCGGTCCATTGCTCGATCGGGGTCCACCCGCCTGAACGGAGCAGCTGGCGGGCGCCGTTGGGGCCGTATTTGTGGCTGTTCTCGGTGTGGATCGTCTCGCCGGCTACCATGCTGAACGGGCGGCCGTCGACGGTGAAGTCGATATCGCGCTGTGCTTCAAGATGCATTTCGATGCGCGCGAAATCGGCGTTCCAGATCGCGCGGTGGCGGAAGGCGTCGACTGGGAGCGTGCCGTCCAGCTCGCGGTTGATCCGGGTCAGCAGATTGAGATTGAACGCGGCGGTCACGCCCGCCGCATCGTCATAGGCAGGGACGAGGATGTCGGGCGATTTCACCCGGTCCATGCCGATCAGCAGCCGTGCGCCTTCGCCCAGCCACTCGCGCATCGCGCGTAGCAGGTCGACCGCGTGCCAGGCGTTCATGTTGCCGATCGTCGAGCCGGGGAAGAAGCCGAGCTTCGGCATCTTCGCCACCTGCTCCGGCAGCGGCACGGGGCGGAGGAAATCCGCCTCGACCGGATAGACCGGCAGGCCCGGAAAGGCCTGGGACAGCTGTGCGGCGGAATGGCGCAGGAATTCGCCGGAGATGTCGATCGGCACATAGGCCGCCGGATCGATGGCGCGCAGCAATCGCGGCGTCTTCACCGACGAGCCCGAGCCGAACTCCACCACCGCCGCATTGGGGGCCGCGAGATCGGCCAGGTCCCCCGCGATCGATTCGAGCAGCGTCGTTTCGGTGCGCGTGGGGTAATATTCCGGGAGTTCGGTGATCTGTTCGAACAGCTCCGAACCGCGCCGATCGTAGAACCACCGGGCGGGAATCGCGCGCGGGCTGGCGGCGAGCCCGGTCAGTACGTCGGCACGGAAATGGGGATCGGCAAGGCTCGCCTGACCGTCTTCGAGTTCCTGCTTGAGCATCAGAGGTCCTTCGCCAGACGCACGCCGGTGAATTGCCAGCGCTGATGGGGGTAGAAGAAGTTGCGGTAGCTGGCGCGGACATGGCCGCGCGGGGTGGCGCAGCTGCCGCCGCGCAACACGAACTGTCCGCTCATGAACTTGCCGTTATATTCGCCGACGGCACCTTCGGCGGCGCGAAAGCCTGGATAGGGGCGATAGGCGCTGCCGGTCCATTCCCAGACATCGCCGAACCAGGCGGGGCCGAGCGCAGACGGGCGCGGCTCGACGGGGCCGGCGGCATCGAGCTGGTTGCCCGACAGCGGATCGGCACCCGCCGCTGCGGCTTCCCACTCGAATTCGGTCGGCAGGCGCGCACCGACCCAGCTGGCATAAGCGTCCGCCTCAAAGAAGCTGACATGGGTGACCGGCGCGGCGGGATCGATCGGGCGGCGGCCATCAAGGCCGAAGCGGGTCCAGACTCCGTCGATCTGCCGCCAGTAGAGGGGTGCTTCGATGCTGTTGGCCTGCACCCAGGCCCAGCCGTCCGACAGCCAGTGGCGCGGATCGGCATAACCGCCATCGGCAATGAAGGCGGCCCATTCGCCGTTGGTGACGGTGCGATCGGCCAGCGCGTGCGGCGTGAGCAGCGCCTGGTGGCGCGGGCCTTCGCAATCGAAGGCGAAACCGTCCGAACTTCCCGGAGGCGGCGCACCGGCACCGATCGTAACAAGTGCTTCGGAGCCCGCGATCCAGCCGATCGGCCCGGGCATCGCGACCGGCACCTTGGCCGCGCCGGGCCAGAGCGCAGGTTCGAGCGGGTTGACCGAGAAATGATGAAGGATGTCGGTGAGCAGCAGTTCCTGATGCTGCTGCTCATGCTGGCAGCCCAGTGCGATCAGTGCCAGCGCATCCGGAGAAAGCGTTGGAATAGCGTCATCGATCGCCGCGTCCACCGCCGCGCGATAGGCAAGCACCTCGTCCAACGTCGGGCGCGATAGCATGCCGCGCCGAGGCCGCGCATGGCGCTCTCCCTCGGCCTCGTAATAGCTGTTGAACAGGAACGGCCAGCGTTCGTCGAACAGGCGATAGCCGGGCACGCCATCGCGCAGCACGAAGGTTTCGAAGAACCAAGTCGTATGCGCGAGGTGCCATTTCGCGGGCGACGCATCGTCCATCGACTGGATCGTCGCATCGGCATCGGAGAGCGGCGCCGCCAAGGCCGCGCTGAGCGCCCGTACCGCCGAAAAGCGGCGGGCGAGCGCTTCGTGCGCCGCGACATTGGCTGGACTTGTTCTCACTTCGTTCTCCTACCGCAAGCTGGCCGGCACGGCAACCCACACGGTCGGATGCGATCGACGCCCGCTATTGGTTACGAGGCCCCCCGGGCACCCACAGAACGTCGTCGCGTCCGTTTTGGTTCATGACGCGTGCGGCCACGAACAAAAAATCTGAAAGTCTATTGAGATAGACAAGTGCGTTGTTGCTGAGTGTGCCCTGATCGTTGGCGGCGACCGCGGCGCGTTCGGCACGACGGGTGATCGCGCGGGCTAGGTGGATCGCGGCAGCGGCGGGGCTGCCGCCGGGCAGGACGAAACTGTTCAGCGGGGCAAGCGCTTCGTTGGCGGCATCGATCGACTCTTCAAGCCAGCGGATCTGATCGGCGGTGATGCGCAGCGCCCCTTCGCGATCGCCCGGCGTGGCGAGATCGGCGCCGAGGTCGAACAGATCGTTCTGGATGCGGGCGAGCACGGGATCGAGAGGATCGCCGGCGAGCAGCGTGCGCGCGACGCCGATCGCGCTGTTCGCTTCGTCGACATCGCCGATCGCCTCCAGCCGGGCGGACGCTTTGGAGACGCGCGAGCCGTCTGCCAGACCGGTGGTGCCGGCATCGCCGGTGCGGGTGTAGATCTTGTTGAGCTTAACCATGGCGCGGGGTTAGCCTGCCCATGCCGGCGATGGCCAATGGATTTTGGGGAAGGTAAACGGCCCGTCTTCGGGATCGACCGAACGCGGACGAACGGCGCGACGCGAGCGGGGGGCGCGGGGACGGGGAAGCCGGCGCAGGATCGCCCGGCGGAAATCGCGCAGGCGGACGACCGAGGCCATGGTGACGGTGACCAGCGCGGCATCGAGCAACGCGCCGATATCGAACATGGCCATCCAGCCGATCAGTTCCGGTCCGATCATGGCGAGCAGCACGCCGCCCTCTTCCTCCATTACCCAGAGGACGGTCGCGGCGAAAAGAGCGCCGAGGAGCAGCAACAGCAGATCCCCGCGCGTCCAGCGGGACAGCCACCGCGCGGGACCGACGACCAGCGCGTGGCGCAGCATCCGCCCGGCTCGCGTATCACCCGAAACCAGCAGTGCCAGCCACAACAGCAACAGGGCGTGGATCATTCGGTCCCCCTTCGTTTCGCCGCCGAATTGGGAGACGGCGTCGGCATTTACCAGAGCCGCATGCGATTTCTGCTTTTCCGAAAGCAATTGTTCTGTTTATGTACCGGTGTGACCGACGTGCTCCTGCCCGCCCGCCCCGCCGCCATATCGAGGCGCGCCCGATGATCGCGCATCTTCGCGGCACGCTGGCGGCGAGCGGCGCCGACCATGCGGTGATCGACGTGAACGGCGTCGGCTATCTGGTCGGGGCCTCGGCCAAGACGCTCGACAAGCTGGGCGCGGTGGGCGAACAGGTGACGATCCACACCGAGATGCTGGTGAGCGAAGATTCGATCCGGCTGATGGGGTTCGCCACCGCCGATGAGCGCGACTGGTTCAAGCTGCTGACCAGCGTGCAGGGGGTTGGCGCCAAGGTGGCGCTGGCGATCCTGTCGATTTTGGCACCTGCCGAATTGCGCACCGCCGTTGCCCGCGCCGATGCGGCAACGATCGCTCGGGCGAACGGCGTGGGACCAAAGCTGGCCCAGCGCATCGTCAACGAATTGAAGGACAAGGCCGGTGGGCTGGCGCTGGGCGGCACCGGCGCGACGGCGGCGCCCAGCGGCGGTGCAGCAGCGGATGCGGTGTCGGCGATGCTCAACCTGGGCTTCAAGCCGGGCGAGGCAAGCGCGGCGGTGAACGCCGCCAGCGACGAGTTGGGCCCGGCCGCGACCCTGGACGCGCTGGTGCGGCTGGCGCTGCGCAAGGCGGCGAAGTGAACTGTCCGCTGCAATTCCTCCCCGTGTCGGGGAGGGATGCCGCGCGGAATCGTCGCGTGGGGGAGGGACCGCGCCGAAGGCGGGGTATAACCGAATGCATGGACCTGCCGCGGCTGGCGCGGCGGCCCCTCTACCATTTGCTGCGCAACTGGTCCCCCTCCCCGTGCCGGGGAGAAGCTTTCTCACAAGAGCGGCGTGGGCAGATTCTGGCCGGCGAAATGGGCGTCGAGATTGGCGAGGACCAGCGCGGCCATGGCCGCGCGACCTTCCTGCGTGGCGCTGCCCTGATGCGGGGCAAGGACGACCTGGTCCAGCGCGCGCAGCGCTTCGGGCACCTGCGGCTCCCGGGCGAACACATCCAGCGCAGCGCCAGCAATGGTGCCCGCCTGCAACGCGGCGATCAGCGCCGGTTCGTCGACCAGGCTGCCGCGTGCGATGTTGATCAGCACGCCCTGTGCACCGAGCGCGGACAGGGTGGTCGCGTCGACGATCCTGTCGGTCTCCGCCCCTCCCGGCGCGGCGAGGATCAGCACGTCGCTCGCGTTCGCCAGCACTGCGATGTCGGGCAGGTAGCGCCACGGCACCGGCTTTTCGCTGCGGGCGGTGTAGAGGAGTTCGGCCGCGAAGGGAGCGGCGCGTTCGGCGATGGCGGTGCCGATCTTGCCCAGGCCGAAGATGCCGATGCGGCGGCCGCTGGCGCGCCTGCCGAGCTGCGCCTTCCAGCCGCCGCCGCGCACCAGCGCATCGTTGGCGGCAATGCGGCGCTGGACGGCGAGCATCAGCCCGATCGCCAGATCCGCGACGTCTTCGGTCAACACGTCGGGCGTGGTGGTGACGCGGATGCCGCGCGCCCGGAGGGCTGCGAGATCGAGCCCATCATGGCCGACGCCGTGGATCGCGACGATTTCCAGCGCCGGCAGCTGGGCGAGCAACGTGCCCCCCAGCCGCATCTGGCCGCCACCGACAATCGCGCGGGTGCCGGGCGGAGGATCGCCTTCGTGCACGGTGAAGCGGTCGGCAAGCTCCGCGCGCAGGGCAGCGGAAACGGGCGTAGCGAGGTAGAGGTCGACCATGGTGCGGTGATGCGCCGCGGTGGTCGGCTTTGCCAGCCCGGAGCGGCAGCACGCGACCGGCGAAAGGCAATGCGATGAACGCGATTGGGTCTGGCTTTGCAGCGCGCATGATCGAATCCATGCCCCCCGGGGTGACGGTGCCTGCACCGCTGGCTCGCTTCTTCGCCTGGCAGGAGGCGAACGGGCTGGTGCGCGCCTTCCGCTCGGGCGGGGAATATGCGCAGATCGATACCGCAAGCGAGGCGGGGTGCATGTATGCCGCGCCAATCGATCCGGGGTATGCCGAGGCCTGGCTGTCGGCGGCGCCGCAGGCCGAGCGCGACCGGCTGGCAGCCTTTTTCCGTACCGGCGGCGATGGTTCCTATGCCGCGCTGTGGCGCGACGATGCCGGCGCCCAGCACATCGTGCATCTGGGATCCGGTTCGGGATCGACGATGCTGGGAGTGCTGGCCAGCGATCCGGTCGATTTCCTGCGGCTGCTGGCGATCGGCTATGAGGAATTGTGCTGGCCCGAACAATATGACCAGACACCGCGCGAGCTCGACGCCGAAAACGAGTATCTGGATGGCCCGCCCTGGGATCGCGCTGCCGCGCTCCGGGCCTGGGTGGAAGCGGCGTTCGGCGTAGCGGTGCCGCCCCGGGCCGCCGACATGCTGGGCCGGATCGCCGATATGGGCGACCGCGACAGCACCGATGCGTTCCTGCGCTGGATACGACGGTGGCAGGCATGACGACGCCGGCGATCGTCCATCTGCGCGACGTGATCACCGACGATGCCGGGCAGGTGGAGCAGGATTACAACTATCTCGTCTACGACTTTGGCGGCGAAATGATCGCGCGGGCCTATCTCGATACGCCACACAAGGTATCGGTGCTACGGCAGGGGCCGGTGCCGGAGCCGGTGCTCGCCTATTTGCGCGCGCGCTTCGACAGCATCGACCAACTCGGCCCCCAAGGCTATGAAACCATCTGGAGCGCATGACAGACACCGATCGCCTTCTCACCGCCGGCCGCCGCAGCGAGGATGTCGACGCGGCGTTGCGCCCGAAGTCGCTTGACGAGTTCGTCGGCCAGAAGGCCGCGCGCGAGAATCTCCGAGTGTTCATCGATGCCGCCCGGGCGCGCGGCGACGCACTGGACCATGTGCTGTTCTTCGGCCCGCCGGGGCTGGGAAAGACGACGCTTGCCCAGATCATCGCGCGCGAGATGGGTGTCGGGTTCCGCTCCACTTCCGGCCCAGTGATCGTCAAGTCGGGCGATCTGGCGGCACTGCTCACCAATCTCGAAGACGGCGACGTGCTGTTCATCGATGAGATCCACCGCCTCAATCCGGCGGTGGAGGAGGTGCTGTATCCGGCGATGGAAGACCGCGCGCTCGATCTGATGATCGGCGAGGGTCCTTCCGCCCGCAGCGTGCGGATCGAACTGCCGCGCTTCACGCTGGTGGGGGCGACGACGCGGCAGGGACTGCTGACGACGCCGCTGCGCGATCGCTTCGGCATTCCGGTGCGGCTGCAATTCTATACGGTGGACGAGCTGGAGCGGGTGGTGACGCGCGCGGCGGGACTGCTGGGCCTGGGCATCGCGCCGGACGGGGCGCGGGAAGTGGCGCGGCGCTCGCGAGGGACACCGCGGATTGCCGGGCGGCTGCTGCGCCGGGTGCGCGATTTCGCCAATGTGCTGGGCGAGCCGGTGGTGCATGCCAAAGTGGCGGATGCAGCGCTCACCCGGCTGGAGGTAGACGCGCTGGGGCTGGATGCGATGGATCGGCGCTATCTGATGATGATCGCCGATGTCTATCGCGGCGGTCCGGTGGGCGTGGAGACGCTGGCCGCGGGGCTCAGCGAGCCGCGCGATACCGTCGAGGAAGTGATCGAGCCCTACCTGATCCAGCTCGGCCTGATCGCGCGGACGGCACGCGGGCGGTGCCTGAACGGGCCGGGCTGGAAGCATCTCGGGCTCAACCCGCCCGCAGGATCGCAGGACGGGCTGTTCGACTGAGGAAAAGCCGTATCCTCCCCCTGGCGGGGGAGGATACACTTCGTTTAAGCTCCGTGCTCGAAGCCCAGGCGCTCGGGAAGCAGGAGCGGCGTGCCGCCATCGTGGAGCGTCAGGCCTGCCCCCTCGCTGAACGCACCTAAGCACGTCGCCGCCACTGGCAGCGGTCCCGGCGGCGCCGCGAACAGCAGCTCGTAATCGTCGCCCGCGGTCGCAGCGGCGAGCCGCGCTTCGCGATCTCCGCCGCGGACGGCCTGGTAGTCCGCCGAAAGCGGCACGGCGGCGAGGTCGAGCGTCACCGCCAGCCCGCTGGCCTCGGCCATGCGGGCCGCGTCGATCAGCAGGCCGTCGGACACATCCATCATCGCATGGACGCCGGAGGCGAGCGCCTGCCCCTCGGCCAGCCGTGGGGTCGGGCGACGATAACGGTCGAGCAGCGTCGCCGGTCCTTCGCCCGACAGCGCGACCGCCAGCCCCGCGCCGCCATCGCCGATCGTACCGGTCACATAGAGCAGATCGCCCGCCTGCGCGCCGCTGCGGGCGGGGGCATGCGCCGAGCGCCCCAGCGCCGTCAGCGAGAGCGTGCGCGGAACGCCTGCAGGCGCCTTCACCGTATCGCCGCCGATCAGCGGGCAGGCGAAGGCCGCCAACGCCGCGTCCAGTCCTGCCAGAAACGACGAATCCCACGCGTCGTCACCCGCGAGCGGATAGCCGAGCAGCACGCCTTCCGGCACCGCGCCCTTGGCGGCGAGATCGGACAGGTTCACCGCCACCAGCTTCCAGGCGACGTCCTCCGCCGGATCGTCCGGCAGATAGTGGACGCCCTCCACCAGTACGTCATGGGTAAGGACGAGATCGCCGAGCACGGCCGCATCGTCGCGCAGCCCGCGCGCCCCGGCATGGAGCGGCAGGTGGCGCAGATAGGCGAGGAACGCCGCTTCGTTCATCCCGCCCGGCACGGGGCAGGGGCGCGCATCAACCGCGCGTGTCCTTGGCGATCGCGTCGAGGATGCCGTTCACGAACCCCTTTTCACGACGATCGTAGAAGGCATCCGTCACGTCGAGATATTCGCTGATCACCGCCGCGGTCGGCACGTCCTTGCGGGCGAGCAGCTCATAGGTGCCGGCGCGCAGGATTTGGCGCATCGGCTTGTCGAGCCGCTCCAGCGTCCAGCCGGTGCTCAGCTTGGCGGCGATGATGCCGTCAATCTCTTCGCGGCGAGCATCGGCGCCGCTGACGATGTCGTCGAAGAACGCGATGTCGGCATCGGCGTACTCAACGTCCTCGATGATCGCACCGAGCCGGTGCTGATGGAATTCGTGGAGCAGCGCGGGGATGGAGGTGCCCTCCATCTCGCGCTGGTAGAGCGCCTGGACGGCAGCGAGGCGCGCGGCGGCGCGGGCCTTGGAACGGGTTCTTGCTTGGGGACTTGCCATAATCTGGTTCACTTCAAACGGATCGCCACCGACTTTGCGTGCGCGGGCAGGCCTTCGGCCTCCGCCAGCGCGACGGCGGCCGGGCCGATCGCGGCGAGCCCGGACGCATCCAGGCTCAGGAAAGAGGTTCGCTTCATGAAATCGAGCACCGAAAGGCCCGATGCGAAGCGCGCGCGGCGCCCGGTGGGCAGTACATGGTTGGGGCCGGCAACATAATCGCCAACGGCTTCGGGTGTGTAGCGCCCAAGGAAAACCGAGCCGGCATGGCGCACCAGGTCGAACAGCGGCTCGGCATCGTCGCAGGCGAGCTCGAGATGCTCGGGGGCGAGGCGATCGACCAGCGGCATCGCCGTGGGCAGGTCGGGCACGAGGATGATCGCGCCGTTGGCGTCCCAGCTGGTTCGGGCGGTAGTGCCGGTGGCGAGCGTGGCAATCTGCGCATCGACGGCCGCGGCGACCTTGTCGGCGAAAGCGGCATCGTCGGTGAACAGGATCGACTGGCTGGTGGGATCGTGCTCGGCCTGGCTGAGCAGGTCGGCCGCGATCCACTCCGGATCGTTCTTCCCGTCCGCCACCACTACGATCTCGGACGGACCCGCCACCATGTCGATGCCGACTACACCGTAGAGCTGGCGCTTGGCCTCGGCCACCCAGGCGTTGCCCGGGCCGGTGACGACGTCGACCGGCGCGATCGTGTCCGTGCCATAGGCTAGCGCTGCGATCGCCTGCGCGCCGCCGACGCGGTACAGTTCGTCGACGCCGGCGACGTGGGCGGCGGCGAGGACCAGCGGGTTCACTTCGCCATTGGGCGTCGGCGTGACCATCACGAGGCGACGCACGCCCGCCGCCTTGGCGGGAATGGCGTTCATCAGCACCGAGCTCGGATAAGCCGCGCGGCCGCCGGGCACATAGACGCCCGCCGCATCGACCGGGGTCCAGCGCGCGCCGAGGCGTATGCCCTGCGCGTCGGTCTCGTCGCGATCCTCGGGGCGCTGCTTGGCGTGATAGACCGCGATCCGCTCGGCGGCGAGTTCCAGCGCAGCGCGCAGCTCGGGGGTGAGCCCTTCATAGGCGGCGAGGCAGTCGGCACGGTCGATCGTCCAGCCCGAGCGATCGAGGTCGTGCTTGTCGAACAGTCGGGTCAGGTCGCGCAGCGCGACATCGCCTTCGTCGCGGACGCGCTTGATGATGTGCGTGACGTTGCGCGCGACATCGTCGTCGGCCTCGCGGCGGGCGTTGACCAGCGCAGTGAACGCCTCCGCAAAGCCGGCTTCGGTGGAATTCAAGCGAATCATGCCACGGCCTTTCGGAAGCCGTCGACCAACGGCACGACTTCGCTCGCGCGCGTCTTAAACGCGGCGCGGTTGACGATCAGGCGGCTGGTCACCTCGGCGATCACTTCCACCTCCACCAGCCCGTTTTCCTTCAGCGTACGGCCCGAGGAGACGAGGTCGACGATGCGCGGGGCGAGACCCAGTACCGGCGCCAGCTCCATCGCGCCGTTGAGCTTCACGCACTCGGCCTGCACGCCGCGCGCCTCGAAATGGGCGCGGGTGATGTGCGGATATTTGGTCGCGACGCGGACATGGCTCCAGCCGCGCGGATCGTCCTGCTCGGCCAGCGCCACCGGCTCGGCGACCGAGATGCGGCAATGGCCGATGCCCAGGTCCACGGGGGCGTAGAGCTCCGAATAATGGAATTCGGCCAGCACATCCGACCCTACGATACCCAGATGCGCGGCGCCGTGCGCGACGAAGGTCGCGACGTCAAAGGCGCGCACCCGGATCAGGTCGATCGCAGGGTTATTGGTCGCAAAGCGCAGCGCGCGCGAGTTCTTATCGGAAAAGGCCGCTTCGGGCACGATGCCGACGGCCGCCAGCAACGGCAGCGCCTCTTCGAGAATCCGGCCTTTCGGCACGGCAAGGATCAACGGCTCGGTCATGGATGCGGGGGCTTTACTTGGGGCGCTGGCTGGGCGCAACACGCGCCAAAGGGAGAAGCCCATGGCAACCGAAGCCGAGAACCGCAAGAGTTTCGCCATCCAGGCCGGCTATTGCGAGGCGATGGACGCGCCGATCACCGCGCGCATCTGTACCGCGCTGGGGCAGGGAATCACGCGGGGCAGCGAAACCGGACGGCGGGTGCTCGATTGGCCAGGGGAGCCTGTCGCCGATGCGTTGGTGTTGCGGCTGGTGGGTGGGCTCCACGCGCTCCACCGGCGCGGCGTCCCCGAATTGCGCCGGGTGTTTACCGGCGAGGAGACCGACATCGCGCGGATCGGCGCAACGCTGGATTCGGTGCTTTCCGGCTATGACTTTACGCTGATGCCTTGGCTTTACGGGCCACCGCAGACCAACGAGGCGGGCCGATCTGCCGGGTTGATGACCGGCATCCTGCACTTGGCAGCGCGCTATGGCCCGCGGTTCGAGGTGCTGGAGATCGGATCGAGCGCGGGCCTGAACCTGATGATCGGGCGCTATCGATTCGACCTGGGCGGAGTAACGGCGGGCCCGGTGGACTCGCGGGTAACGATCCGGCCGGACTGGCGCGGACCGCCGCCGCCGGATGCGGCGGTAACCATTGTGAGCGCGCGCGGGGTGGACATCGCTCCGCTCGACCTGACCGACCCGCGCGATGCGGCGCGGCTGGAAGCCTATTGCTGGGTGGATGCGGTGGAGCGCCAGGCGCGGCTGGCTGCCACGATCACGATGCTGCAGGCGGAGCCGGTGGCGCTGTCGCGCGGCGACGCGGCCGATTGGGTGGAAGCGCGGCTGGCCGAACCGCAGCCGGAGGGCGTGACGCGGGTGCTGATGCATTCGGTGGTATGGCAATATCTGCCCGAGCCCACGCAGCGACGCATCACTGCGGCGATGGAGACGGCGGGCGCCGCCGCGAGTCAGGAGCGGCCGATCGGCTGGGTGATGATGGAACCCAATCGCGATCTTGCCCGGCATGAAGTGCGCGTGCGCGGCTGGCCGGGCACAACGCCGATGGAAATGGTGGCGCTGACCCATGCGCACGGCGCCTGGGTGGAGGGGTGTACGCCCCCGTTCGAAACCCGCGCCTATCGGATGCGCGACTAGCTCGACGACAGCACCGGCATGGCAGAGGGGCGGCCGCGTTGCCGCCCAGCGGCTGCGTGCGCCCGCTGCTAACCGGCTGAACTGAAAGCGGTTTCAAGTTTTTGATTTATTTTTCCGTCACCGTTATTGACAGCTTTTTTATTTTGTCAGACTTAATGGCTGCGACATTACGGGGAACACCCGCAGCGTCCGACACCGCACCGGCCGAAAAAGGCCGGGCGCCCATGCGATACACTGGGGAGGATACGGTGAATCACAAAGCACATCTGATGATTGGTGCCGCGTTGCTGGCACTCGGCAGCGCCCAGCCGGTTTCTGCACAAACAACGGCAACTGCCGGTGACGGAACCCAAAGCGCCCCCAGCGCGACGCCCGCCGAAGAGGTTGCCCAGCAAGAAGAGATCCTGGTCACCGGGATCCGCGCGAGCCTGGCATCCGCGCGCGAAGTGAAGCGCAATTCGGAATCCATTCTCGACGCGATCGTCGCCGAGGATATCGGGAAGTTGCCAGACAATAACGCTTCGGAAAGTCTCGCCCGCCTGCCCGGCGTGCAGGTCAACCGCTATGCCGACGAAGCATCGGGCATCCTGATCCGCGGTCTTCCGGATGTGGGCACCTCGTTCAACGGGCGTGAAATCTTCACGGCGGAAAATCGCACCGTGCAGGTGCACGATTTCCCCGCTGGCGCGCTGGCCGCGCTGGAAGTGTACAAGTCCGCGACCGCCGAGTTGATCGAGCCCGGCCTGGCCGGCCTGGTCAACGTGCGCTCGCGTCGCCCGTTCGACTTCAAGGGGCTGGAGATCGCCGGCACGATCCGCGCTTCGTATAACGATCAGGCCAAGAAGACGAACCCGAACGGCAACCTGCTGATCAGCGATCGCTGGAACACGCCGATCGGCGAAGTAGGCGCGTTGATCAACGTCGCGTACAACCGCTTCTACTACAACAATGCGATTCGCTATCTGAACGGCGGTGTCGATCCGGTTGCGAACAGCAAGGCGACCCTACCGGCCGGCGAAGCGGCAGATTTCCGCCTGCCGTACAGTGTTGGCCTCTATTATCCGCGTGGCCTGCGCGAGCGCCCGTCGGTGAACGGCTCGCTGCAGTGGAAGCCGGCGGACAATCTCGAAATCTATGCCGACGGCTTGTGGCAGGCGTTCCGCAACCAGGGATCGACCGAGAGTTTCGATGTATCGCTGCTGCGCGCTGCGCCGAAGAATGCCGCCGGCGTGGAGGTTCCGCCGAACCTGTTCAACATTGTACGCGTGCCCGGCGAGCCCAATAAGCTCGTCAGCGTGAGCAAGACCGGCGGCTATCCGGCCGAGATGTTCCGATCGACCACCCGCGATTATACCAACACCTATCAGGCGGCCGCCGGGTTCATCTGGACCACCGATCGCGCGGTGATCTCGAGCGATTTCGCCTACACGTTCTCTGAATATGGCGCGAACGAGCGGAGCCTGGATTCGCAGACTGCCTCGGCACCGCCGGTCAATGTGATCTTCGAGAAGGACAAATCGTCCTGGTTCGATCTCGGCAATTACGACATGACCAATCCGGCCAATTATGTCTGGCGCGGCTATTACGAGCGGGAATATTATGTGAGCGGCGCCGGCATCCAGTGGCGCGGCGATGTGGCGCTGGACACCGAACTGACCTGGCTGCCGAAGATCAAGGTCGGCCTGCGCGCCACCGATCGCGACGCCAAGCGCCGTCAGGGCAATCGCTATGCCTATACCGCGACGCTGAATACCCCGTTCACCAGCCTGCCGACCGGTTCGCTGGAGCAGGTGCAGGACGGTTTCCGCGGCGACGGTCCGCCCTTTCAGAACTGGCTGATGCCGTCCTACGAATCCATTCAGAGCAATGCCGAGGCGCTGCGCCAGCTTTCCTATGAAGCACTGCAGCGGATCGTCGCGGCGAACCCGAACGACCAGGGCTATAAGGACGCGCTCGCGCAGTTTTCCACCAAGGCGATCCCGATGGATCCCTATGGCGGCTTCTACGCGCGGGAGGCGAGCTATGCCGCCTATGCGCAGGCGAGCTATGCGTTCGACGTGGGCATCCCGATCGACGGATCGTTCGGCGTGCGCATCGTCAACACCGATGGTCGTTACACGGGTACGTCACGAGTGGTGGCTGCCGACGGGACAGTATCCGCTGTAACCGACACCAATCGCCAGAACTATGTCGATGTGCTGCCCAGCTTCGGGCTGCGCGCGAAACTGGCGGAGGGGCTGCAGGCGCGCCTGGGCTTCACCATGACACGTACCCGGCCGAGCTACGGCCAGCTCAACCCGGCGTTCAGCCTCAATCGCAACACCGATACCAGCTCGGGCGGCAACGCATCGCGCTATGCCTTTTTCGGCTCGGGCGGCAATCCGGACCTGCAGCCGCTGACGTCGAAGAACTATGATGCGACGATCGAGTATTATTTCGGCAGGAACGGCGCAGTCAGCGGTGCGGTATTCTATCGCGATCTGTTCGGCTTCATCAGCAACTATACGCGCGACGTGAATGATCCGACCTATGGCCTGATCCAGATCAGCCGCCCGGAAAACGCCGGCAGCGGCAAGATCAAGGGCTTCGAGGTTTCCGGACAAACCTTCTTCGACTTCCTGCCCGGTTGGCTGAGCGGGTTCGGCGCGCAGGCGAACCTCACCTATGTGGATGCGAAGAACCAGCTGCCCCGCGCGCTGGGCGCCGCCCAGCCACTGGTGCCACTGACCGGCTTGTCGAAATGGACGTACAACATCAGCGGCTTCTACGAGCGGGAAAAGGTGTCGCTGCGGCTATCGTATAATTATCGCAGTTCCTATATCGACTTCTACAGCCGCAATTCGAACGACGAACAATATACGGGGCAGAGCGTGCGGCCAATCTCGCGCCTCGATTTCTCAGGATCGTACACGCCGATCGAGAACATCACGCTGACGGCCGAGGTCAACAACATTCTGGCGCAGCCGTTCAGCAACTTCCGCTATTTCAACGAGACGCAATATTATCCAATCGATGTGCGCTACGAAGGGCGATATTTCAGCCTGGGCGTGCGCTTCCGCTTCTGAACGGCAGCCTCCCTGCTTTCCCCTCGTGCCCGGCTTCGGCCGGGCTTTTTTTAGGCGGGGCGCCGCGCGAGCCAGTCGAGCAGCGCGTCGGTCACTTGCTCTGGCTGTTCCCAGGGGACGAAATGGCCGGCATCGCGGATCGCCACGAAGCTATAGTCCGGGATCAGCGTTTCCAGCCCGTCGAGCAGGCAGGGCAGGAGGCCGCGATCCTTCATGCCCCAGAGGACCAGCGTCGGCTGGGGTTGGAGCGGGAAGGGGCCGTCGATCCAGGCGGGGCGGGGTGGATCCTCGCCGATCGCGGGCACGATGATCTGCGTCGCGCGGTACCAGTTGAGCATCGCGGTGAGCGCGCCCGGCTGGCTCCACTGATCGAGATAGATGGCCTTTTCCTCCGGCGGCACGCGGACCTGGAGATGCTCGCCGAACAGCGATAACAGAAATTGCTCGAGCGCCGACTTGTCCGGCGCGCGATCCAGATCGGTTTCCCGGAAAAAGCGGATATATTGGCTCGCGCGACGCTGGCCCGGATCGTCGAACAGCTTGCGCTGGAAAACCTGCGGATGCGGCGCGTTGACTATGACGAGCCGCGCGACCCGCTTCGGTTCGCGCAGCGCCGCCATCCAGGCGATGGCGCCCCCCCAATCATGCCCCACCAGTGCAAAGCGATCGATCGCCAGCGCATCGGTCAGCGCGAACAGATCGGCGGCGATCTTGTCCGCCGTGTAGCTTTCGACGCCCTCGGGCTTGGACGACCGCGCATAGCCCCGCTGATCCGGCGCAATGACGAAATGATGTTCGGCCAGCGCGGGGATCTGGTGTCGCCAGGTGCGGTTCGATTCCGGGAAGCCGTGCAGCAGGATGATCGGGGGGTTGGCCGGATCGCCGGCCAGCGCGACGTTGAGGGTGACGCCCGTCGCCAGCGGCAACATCGTCGTTCGCAGTTCCGTCACGCCGTTCTCCCTCTGCCCTAGGCGTGAGGATGCGCTGGATGGACGCGGCGCGCAAGTACCGCAAAACTAGGGATAACTGACGGTTTTCGGCACCTCAGGAATCGGGATGAACTCCTTGTCGTCATTGGGTACCTTGGGGAAGGCGCCGGCCTTCCAATCTTCTTTGGCCTGGTTGATCCGGTCGCGGCTGGAAGAAACGAAGTTCCACCAGACGTGGCGCGGGGTGGCGAAGGCTTCCCCTCCGCAGAACATGACCCGTGCACCCCGTTCCGAGCGCAGCGTGGCGCGGATGTCAGGCCGCAGGATATAGAGCTGCATCGGCACCAGCGGCATGCCGTCCAGGCTGGCATCGCCCATCGCGACATAAAGCGCGCGTTCGTCCGCCGCCGCATCGATCGGAATGCCCGCGCCGCCCTCCAGCACGATATCGGCATAGATGGTCTGGGCGTAGGTGGTGGTCGGAGCGGCGGCGCCCCACAACTCCCCCATGATGACGCGGGCGCGCACGCCGGGCGCCTCGACGATCGGCAGATCGGCGGCGGCGACGTGCTCGAACGCGGGATCGCGCTCCTCATCGGCTTCGGGCAGCGCCAGCCAGGTCTGAATGCCGGAGAGTTCCGGCCCCTTCTCGCGTTCGGCAGACGGTGAGCGCTCCGAATGGACGATGCCATGGCCCGCCGTCATCAGATTGACCGCGCCGGGCTCGATTGTGGCGAAGGTGCCCAGCGAATCGCGATGGTCGATCGCGCCGGCGAACAGATAAGTGACGGTGGCGAGGTTGATGTGCGGGTGCGGGCGCACATCGATGCCGGTGCCGACATCCAGGATGGCGGGACCCATCTGATCGAAAAAGATGAACGGCCCGACCATGGTGCGCGGGCGCGAGGGCAGGGTGCGGTGCACCTTGAAGCCGCCAAGATCGTGCGTGCTGGGCTCGATCATCTGGGTAATGAGGTCGTCGCGCATCGTTGCTCTCCCGCGGGTCGCTTTCCGAATAGCTCCGTCGAGCGCCGCTGCCCAGCCAAAGCACTGGACGGGTTTGCGAACACTGGGTTTCCGGGTGGTGCCCGTCGGAGTTAGTCCGTCAGGGCCAACAATGCCGACAGGTCCTCCGGGAATACCGGTTCGTGGTGCGCGGCGATCTCGGCGGGCGTGAACCAGCGCCAGCTTCGCATCACGCGGCGCTCCAGCTCGGTATGGTGGGCGGTGTCGATCGAGTCGGCGCGGGTGCGGACAAGGAAATAGCGTTCGTCCGCCCAGACCGGCACGCCTTCAATGGTCACGAACTCGACGACTCGGCGCGCGATTTCAGGACCGGGATCGGCGTCGATCCCGGTTTCCTCCATCAGTTCGCGGCGCGCGGCACTGGCATAGTCCTCGCCCGGATCGAGCGCGCCACCCGGCGTGCACCAAAAGGGCGGGCGATCGTCGGGGTCGAACCGGAAGAGCAGCACGCGGCCGGCGCCGTCGAGCAGCAGGATGCGCGCGGCAGGGTGCGCCGTGCGGGTGCCGCTCATTCGTCCGGCGCGCGGGCCTTGATCGCCAGTGCGTGGATGCGGGAGGTAAGGAGATCGGCAAGCGCATGGTTCACCAGGCGCTGGCGGGCGACGCGGTTGAGCCCGATGAAGTCGGCGCTCTCGATCGTCACGGTGAAGTGCGATTCGCCGGTGCCATCGTCGCCCAGATGGCCGCGATGCTGGGCGCTGTCGTTGCTGACATCGAGGTACGACGGGTTGAGGGATCGCGTAAGGCGATCGGCGATCAGATCGGCCAACGGACCGGTAGCGAGGTTGTTCATGGCGCCTATATAAGCCGTTTGTTCGAGGGAGTCGCGTGGCTAGCCGTCAGCCGAAAAAGGATCGTCCGAATACCCGCTTCCACGGCCGGGTGGAGGCGGAGGGAAGAATGTGCGCGGAGCCGGGGTGCACGGCCGCCGGCGAATTCCGTGCGCCGGCACGTGAAGGCGCCAGCGCCGGGTTCGACGGCCCGCCCCCGTTCCGCTGGCTGTGCCTGGATCATGTCCGCGCGTTCAACGCCGGCTATAATTTCTTCGCGGGCATGAGCCCCGACGAGATCCAGGAAGCGCAGCGCCCGATCGCCGGATGGGAACGGGCGACCCGCGCGTTCAGTGCCACCGCCAGCGCCGACCAGCCGCCGCGCTGGGCCGATTTCGCCGATCCGCTGGACGCGATCGGCGCGCGCTTCCGCGACCGGATGAAGGATCGCGCCGAGCGCAAGGACGGGCGGCCGCTTTCGGGCAAGGACCGCGAGGCGCTGAAGGTACTGGACCTCACGATCGACTCGGACCGGACGGCGCTGCGCAAACGCTATTCCGAGCTGGTGCGCAGATATCATCCCGATCGCAATGGCGGCGACCGCAGCCACGAGACGCGATTGCAGCGCGTGATCGAGGCGTATCAGCAGCTGAAGGGATCGCCCGCCTTCGCGTGAATAGTTGCGCCTTCCCAGCGTGCATGATAGCGCCCCCGGCTTGAATGGGGCCAATCCGCGCCCCTCCCATCAGGCATTTCGGAAACCCATGTTCTCCTCTCCAGCATATGCACAGGCTACGGGCGCAGGCAGCACGGCAGCCGGGATCGTTTCGATCCTTCCCCTCGTCCTGATCTTCGTCGTCTTCTATTTCCTGATGATACGCCCGCAGCAGAAGCGGATGAAGACGCTGCAGGACGCCGTGAAGGGCGTGAAGAAGAACGACACGGTGATCACCGCCGGCGGCCTGATCGGCAAGGTGACCCGCGTGGACGAAACCGAAGTCGAAATCGAACTCGGCCCGAACGTGAAGGTGCGCGCGATCAAGTCGACGCTCGCCGAAGTGCGCCCGCTGGGCGCCAAGCCCGCGAACGACTGATGCTGGATTTCCCGCGCTGGAAGGTCTGGACGATCCTGATCGGGGTCGCCGCCATGGTGCTGCTCGCGGTGCCGAGCCTGGTGCCGGAGAGCATCCGCAACACCTGGCCGAGCTGGATGCCCAAGCCCGCCGTCAATCTGGGCCTGGACCTGGCCGGCGGCTCGTATCTGCTGCTCGAAGCCGATACGAGCGACGTGCAGCAGACCAAGCTGGAGCAGATGCGCGAGCAGGTCCGCCTGGCGATGCGGCGCGATCCGCGCGTCGACGTGGGCGACATCTCGATCCAGGGCGGCAAGCTGAGCTTCATGGTGCGCGATCCCAGCAAGGTGGATGCGGCGCGCGAAAAGCTGTTGCCGATGACCAACGGCGTGGGCACCACCGGCCAGCGCGACTGGGAAATCACGGTTGTCGATTCCACCCGTTTCGTGCTGACGCCGACCAAGGCGGGCCTGGCGCAGCAGATCGAAACCGCGATGGACGACGCCCGCGAAGTGGTGGACAAGCGCATCAACGCGCTCGGCACCCGCGAGCCGACGGTGGTGCGCGAAGGCACCAACCGCATCGTCGTGCAGGTGCCGGGTCTTCAGGATCCCAGCCAGCTGAAGGAACTGCTCGGCAAGACCGCCAAGCTCGAGTTCAAGCTGGTCGACACGAGCGTGACCCCGCAACAGATGGCGAGCGGCGATATCCCGGTCACCTCGCAGCTGCTGCAATATGAAAATGGCGCGCCGATCGTCGTCAACCGTACCGCGATGATCACCGGCGACATGCTGGTCGACGCCAAGCAGAGCTACGATCAGAACGGCCGCCCGGACGTGACGCTGCAGCTGAACGGTGCGGGTGCCAAGCGCTTTGCGCGGGTGACGCAGGAAAATACCGGCAAGCCCTTCGCGATCATCGTCGACAACAAGGTCATCTCCGCGCCGAACATCAACGAGCCGATCCTGGGCGGCAGCGCTTCGATCTCGGGCGGCTTCACGGTGGAAAGCGCCAACCAGCTCGCCATCGCACTGCGTTCGGGCAAGTTGCCGATCGCGCTGAAGGTGGCGCAGGAATCGACCGTCAGCCCCGAGCTCGGCGCCGATTCGATCCGCGCCGGCGTCACCGCATCGATCATCGCGATCGTCGCGGTCGTGGTGTTCATGGTGCTCACCTATGGCCGCTTCGGCGTCTATGCGAACATCGCGGTGACCATCAACGTGCTGGTGATCCTGGCGGTGATGGGTCTGCTCAATGCGACACTGACCCTGCCGGGCATTGCCGGCTTCGTGCTGACCATCGGTACCGCCGTCGACGCCAACGTGCTGATCAACGAGCGCATCCGCGAGGAACGCCGCCGCGGCCGCAGCGTGATGCAATCGGTGGAGCTGGGCTATAAGGAAGCCAGCCGCACGATCTTCGAAGCGAACGTCACCCACGCGATTGCCGGCCTGATCATGCTGGTGCTCGGCTCCGGGCCGATCCGCGGCTTCGCGGTGGTGCTGCTGATCGGTATCGCCAGCTCCGTCTTCACCGCCGTGGTGTTCACGCGCATGCTCGTCACGCTCTGGCTGCGCAAGAATCGCCCGAGCGAGATCCATATTTAAGGAAGCGCCGACATGCGGCTCCTCAAGATCGTACCCGACAACACCAATATCGGCTTCGTCCGGGTCCGCGTCATCGCATTTGCGATCACCGCGCTGCTGACCGTCGCCGCGATCGGTCTGGTCGCGGCACGCGGACTCAACCTTGGCGTCGACTTTGTCGGCGGCGTTTCGATCGAAGAAAAGTTCACCTCGGCTCCGCCGCTCGACGAGCTGCGCGCAACGGTGAACGGGCTCGGCTATGGCGAAACGACGCTGCAGGAAATGGGCGGCAAGAACCTCGTTACCATCCGCCTGCCCGTGCCGAATTCGAGCGATCCGGCGGCGACCGATGCGATGGTCGAGCGCGTGAAGAGCGCCGTCGCGGCCAAGTTCCCCGGCGCGACCTTCTCCACCTATTCCACCGTCTCCGGCAAGGTTTCGGGCGAGCTGATCCGCAACGGCGTGCTCGCGGTGGTGCTGGCGATCGCCGGCATCGCGATCTTCTCCTGGCTGCGATACGAATGGCAGTTCGGCGTCTCCACCGCGGTCGCCATCGTGCACGACGTGCTGATGACGCTGGGCTTCTTCGCGCTGACCCGGATGGTGTTCGACCTGAACATCGTGGCCGCGGTGCTGACGATCATCGGCTATTCGATCAACGACAAGATGGTGATCGACGACCGCATCCGCGAGAATATGCGCAAGTACCGCAAGATGGGCATGAGCGAGTTGATCGACCTTTCGGTCAACGAGACGCTGCCGCGCACGGTGATGACCTCCGTCACGATCCTGCTGGCGCTGGGCGCGCTGCTGCTGTGGGGCGGGCATGTGCTGCGCGGCTTCACCGCAGCGATGATGCTGGGCATCATCGTCGGTACCTATTCGTCGGTCTATGTTTCGTCTTCGCTGCTGATCACGTTGGGGCTGAAGCCGGGCGCAAAGCCCGAAAAGGCGGACTCGATCGCCAGCAATGCCGAGCGGGTCGCGCCGCGCGAGCGGCCGTAATCGCGTGAAGATCGAACGGCGCAGCGCGGAAGGGCCGCTCGTCTCCGGCTTTTCCGGCGGCGGCTTTCGCGTCGACGAGAATGTCTATCACGGGCTGATCATCACGCCCGAGCGCGCCGATGGCTGGTCGCCTCCACCGATCGCGGAATTGACCGAGGCTGCGCTAGCCCCGGCCTTCGCGCTCAGCCCGCAGCCCGAATTCCTGCTGCTCGGCACCGGCGCGCGGCTGGTGCGCCCGCCGCTCCAGCTGGTGAAGGCGCTGGAAGCACGCGGCATCGGCGTGGAAGCAATGGACAGCCGCGCGGCGGCGCGGGCCTGGGGGGTGCTCCGCGCCGAGCTGCGCTGGGTGGCGGGCGCGCTCTACCCGCTCGTTTGAGCTTCCCGGCGCACCGCACCGGAATCCCGGCGAAAACCGAAATCCATTCGCCGCTCGGTTTCAGGATGACCTGAGGCGGCTCACCTCCAGTGGGTCCCGGCTTTCCGCCGGGACGACGATGGGAGGACTCACTCCGTTCTTCCAGGCGGTGTTGGTCCCTCTGCCCCGAACAGCGCCGGCAGCGTGCGTTCGAGCCGCGTCAGCGCTCTGTCCCACCGTTCCGGCCCTACCGGGCAACGAAGCCGGGCGAGCAGGTCGTCGTCCGCGTCGAGCGGATCGACGGCGTCGTTCAGCAGATATTGCGCGAACCAGCGGCGCGCCAGTTCCGGATCAGGACGTCGGGCAGTGCCAGCGGCGATATCCGCGAGAAACGGCGGCAACTCCGCATAGGCGTTGAGCCATGAGCCGCTGGCGAATTGCGAATGGCGATGAATCGGTACGCCGAAAAACGCGGCGAGCGCGAAGGTCTTCGAATCGCCGACGAGCATGCCATCGGCATGGCGCGCAATGGCGAGCGTGGCGGCCAGCGGCCCGATCGCCGGCGGCAGCAACACGGCATTGTCGCAATCGCCGATCGCTTCGATCAGCGGGCCGGCATCGACATGCGCATCGTTGAGCGGATGATTGGTGACGGCGAGAGTGAAACGATCGCCCAGTTGCGCGGAGACGTGGCGGACCAGAGCGGCGTTTGGGCGGGGACTAAGCCGGTGGGCGAGGAAGAAGTTGTCGTCCATCTCGCATTCCAGGGGCAGCAGCACCAGCGGGCGATCGGCGGGAATGCCGAGACGCGCGAACAGCGCCAGGCGTTCGTCCGGAGGCGGGGCAAGGCGCTGCTGCAGGCGATGCCATGCGGGCGCAAGCATCGCGTCGAGCCGCGCCTCCTCTGCGGGCGCGAGCGGCGCCAGCGCGCCATAATCGTGCGGACGATCGGCAAGCAGGATCCAGCGGGGCGGCGGGGCAAAAGGCTCGAATCGCCCCTCCATCAGCAGCCGGACGATGCCGGGGAAATGCCGTACGGTGTCGAAATCGGCGGTGCGGCAGAGGACAAAATCGGGCGCGAGATCGCGGACGAAGCCGATCAGTCCTTCGGCATCCTCGGGCACGGTGCGGGTGCTGGGATGGTCCGCGCCGTCCATGATGTACCAGCGCACCTCCGCCAGATCGGCGCAGCGGGCGAGTTCATCCGCGCCGATGCCGGTGCCGCGCCAGGGCGCAGGCGCGAGGATGTGCACCTCGTGACCACTCGCGACCCGGCGGATCAGCGGCTCGACGATGTGGACGAACCACCAGTTCGTCACCATCGGCAGGTAGAAGAGGACCCGCTGGCGCTGCTCGGGGTGCGGGAGGGGCGGCAAGGGAACTCCGTCGGCGGGGGAAGCTGTTTAGCTTATAGGCCGGACGGCGAGGGGCGGGCACCCGCCCGGCAAATTCCACCTCGCCGCGATCGGCCGGGCTGCTACCGCTTGTCCGCGGCGTCCGCGGCGTCCGCGGCGTCCGCGGCGCGTTCGGCGGCAGCCTGCGCGCGGCGGGCTTCGGCTTTCTTCTTCTTGCCCTGATCGTGGTGCCACTTGATGGCGAAGAACATGCCGGTGCCGAACACGGCGATTTTGAACGTGCCCAGCAGGATCGGAACCCAGATCATCCATGTTTCCTTATCTATCGGGTGCCGAACTCAGTCCCGCTTCGCCTGGTACTTCGCCCGGAAATCATTGGCGAAGGCGGTGAGCCGCTGTTCCTCGATCGCCGTGCGCAGGTCTGCCATCAGCGTCTGGTAGAACCACAGGTTGTGCTCGGTCATCAGCATCGCCCCCAGGATCTCGCCGGCGCGGACGAGGTGGTGGATATAGGCGCGGCTCCAGGTGGAGCACACCGGGCAGGCGCAGGCGGGATCGAGCGGGCCCTGGTCCTCGGCGAACTTCGCGTTGCGGATGTTGATCGGGCCGGTTCGCGTGAACGCCTGGCCGGTACGGCCCGAGCGGGTGGGCAGCACGCAATCGAACATGTCGATGCCGCGCTCGACCGCGCCGACGATGTCGTCCGGCTTGCCGACGCCCATCAGGTAACGGGGCTTGGCTTCGTCGAGCTGGCCGGGGGCATAGTCGAGCACGCCGAACATCGCCTCCTGGCCTTCGCCCACTGCGAGGCCGCCCACCGCATAACCGTCAAAGCCGATATCCTTCAGCGCATCGGCGCTGGCCTTGCGCAGGCCCTCGTCGAGCGCGCCCTGCTGGATGCCGAACAGCGCGGCGCGGGCGGCATGCTCCTCGCCCGAATCGAAGCCTGCGCGGCTGCGCCTGGCCCAGCGCATCGAGCGCTCCATCGCCTTGGCCTGCACGTCGCGGGTGGAGGTGGTCGGCACCAGCTCGTCGAACGCCATGACGATGTCCGATCCTAGCAGCCGCTGGATTTCCATCGAGCGCTCAGGGCTCATCATGTGGCGCGAGCCATCGAGGTGCGAGGCGAAGGCGACGCCTTCCTCGCTGCGCTTGGTGAGTTCGGACAGGCTCATCACCTGATAGCCGCCCGAATCGGTGAGGATCGGCCGATCCCAGCCCATGAACTTGTGCAGGCCCCCCAGCCGCGCGACGCGCTCGGCAGTGGGGCGCAGCATCAGGTGATAGGTGTTGCCGAGCAGGATGTCAGCGCCGGACGCGCGCACGTCCTGCGGCTTGACCGCCTTGACGGTGGCGGCGGTGCCGACCGGCATGAAGGCGGGGGTGCGGATCTCGCCGCGCTGCATCGCGATGGTGCCGCGACGCGCCTTGCCGTCGGTGGCGTGGATGGTGAACTGGAAACGAGGCATGCGCCGCTATTGGCGCGTTTGAGGCCCGAAGGGAAGGAGCGCGCGTGACCGAGCAGGACGAGGAATTGCGGGCGATGGCCACCCATCGCGGGCTGAAGCTGGTGAAGTCGCGGCGGCGGAAGCCGGGCGGGGACTTTGGTCTGTACGGGCTGAAGGATGCGAGCGGCGCGGAGGTGTTCGGCTTCGGTGACGGCGGTCTTGTCGCCGATGCGGAGGGGATCCGGGCGTATCTGCGCGGCGGGATGCGCAGCGACTGGAGCACCTCGGTCCAGACGACGCCGGGGCCGAAGCGGGCGCCCAAGCCGACGGCCAAGCCGGTACCGAAGCCGAAGCCGACGCCGCCGCCCAAGCCGCGCTTCAAGCCCGACGTAGCGAATCTGCTGCGCGACCTGCCCGAGGCGAAAGAGGAAGAGGCGTTCGACGATCTGCTCAAGCGGCCCGGCACTCGCATCGAGCGGATCGTCTCGCGCGGGCAGGCGACGGCCGAGGACACCCCGATGGTGCAGGCCTGGGACGAGTGGGTCATCCTGCTGGAAGGGGCGGCGGGCATTCGTATCGAGGACTCCGCCGAGGTTCGGCTGGCGCCCGGCGACCATCTGCTGATCGCCGCCGGCCAGAAACATTGGGTGACATGGACCGCGCGCGACCGTCCGAGCGTTTGGCTGGCCGTGCATCTGAACGAATAGGAGCAGGACGATGGCCGACCCGATCAATCCCGGGGATGACGCGGCACCGGGTACCCCCGGCACCGGCGAAGACGTCTGCCGCCGTTGCAACGGATCCGGGCAGATCGATGGCGGCGAATGCCCGATCTGCGGGGGGACGGGAACAGTGATCGAGGGGATTGGCGGGGGGTGACGCTTGTTATCCCCTCCCGCCAGCGGGAGGGGAATAGAAACTCACGGTAGCAGCAGCCCTGCCAGTGCCGCCGACATCAGGTTGGCAAGGCTGCCGGCGACCAGCGCCTTGAGCCCCAGCCGCGCGATCACCGGACGCTGGTTCGGCGCGAGGCTGCCGGTAGCGGCCATCTGGATCGCGATCGAGCTGAAATTGGCGAAGCCGCACAGCGCGAAGGTGATGATCGCCTTGCTGCGCGGCGCGAGATTGGTGGCGTTGCCGAGATCGATGAAGGCGACGAACTCGTTGAGCACCACCTTGGTGCCGAACAGGCCGCCAGCCGTCGTCGCCTCGTGCCACGGAATGCCGAGCAGCGCCATCACCGGCGCGAAGATCGCCCCGATGATCGACTGGAAGCTGAGCCCGGAATAGCCGAACCAACCGCCCGCCGCGGCGAGCAGGCCATTGGCCAGCGCGACCAGCGCGACGAAAGCGAGCACCATCGCGCCCACCGCGACCGCGATCTTCACGCCCGTCGAAGCGCCGGTGGCTGCCGCCATGATGATGTTGGCGGCGCGTTCCTCCTGAAAATCTTCCTCGGCAACGCGAATCACGTCGTCTTCGCCCGTCAGCGGCGCATCGGCGCGGCTGGGTTCGTCGGGCATGATGATCTTGGCCATCAGCAGCCCGCCCGGCGCCGCCATGAACGACGCAGCGAGCAAATAGGGCAGCGACGTCGGCCCCAGCAGGCTGGCATAGGCGGCGAGGATCGTGCCCGCGATACCGGCCATGCCGACGCTCATCACCGCAAACAGCTGCGACGGCGCGAGCTGCGCGAGATAAGGGCGAATCACCAGCGGCGACTCGCTCTGGCCGACGAAGATATTGGCGGCCGCACAGAGTGATTCGACCTTGCTGACCCCGGTGACCTTCTCAATCGCGCCGCCGATCCAGCGGACGACGAACTGCATGATGCCGAGATGGTAGAGAATCGACACCAGCGCGGCGAAGAACACGATCACCGGCAGCGCGGCGATGGCGAAGCTCTGGCCGCCAATCTCCGGCTTGGCGAGATTGCCGAACAGGAAGCTCGTGCCGGCGCTGGCATAGCCGAGCAGCGCGGAGACACCGCTGGCCATCGCGTGCAGCCCGCTCTGGCCCCAGCTGGTGCGCAGCACGAGGATGGCGGTGCCCGCCTGCAGCGCGAAGGCGGCGCCGACGACGCGCAGGCGGATCGCCCGGCGATTGCTGGAAAGCAGGAAGGCGATGCCCAAAATCGCCAGCACCCCGAAAATGCCGCTCGGGAATTGAGTCATTCTGAAGTCGTATGTCCCCACGCCGGCGGAATTCCTGCCAGCAAACCCGCCGACCATACACGTGGTGGCGCATCTTGCCAGAGGGTTACGCGCCGCCGCGCGGGACAGCGGCGCGCGACAGGGAGCGCACCGCGCCATCTTCCACCGCGCCGCCTTTGGCGCTAGCACCCGGCGATGGACACCCCCAAGCTCGCGATGCCGCGTTCGCTCTTCGTCTTTGCCATCCTGTATGGCGGCATGGTCTGCATGGCGGGCGTGCTGGGCGTGAAGCAGGTGGCACTGGGGCCGCTGGCGGTGGAAGCGGGCATCTTCGCCTTCCTGCTGCTGGTTGTGCTGTCGAGCGCGGTCGCCGAGCTGCACGGACAGGCCGTGGCCACCGGGCTGGTGCGGCTGGGCTTCATCCCGCTGCTCGTCTCCGCGGCGCTGATCCAGCTGGTGCTGGTATTGCCGACCGATCCCGGCATGTACCCGCCGGCCGTGGACGCCTTCCCGATCGTGGTGGGGCAGGGCATGCGGATGATGCTGGCGGGCTTCATCTCCTATGGCACGTCGCAGACGCTGAACGTGTTCATCTTCAACAAGCTGCGCGGCAAGGAAGGGCCGAGCGGCCTGGTGTGGTTCCGCGGGATGCTGGCGAGCGTGGTGTCGCAGATCGTGGATACGGTGCTGTTCATCAGCATCTCCTTCCTCGGCGAACGGCCGATCCTGGAGCTGATGGCCGGGCAGATGCTGACCAAGGTGGTGCTGTCGATCGTGCTGGTGCCGTTCCTGATCACCGGCGCGGTGGTATTGGGGCGCGCACTCGATGGACGTACGGCCTGAGCGGCTTTAAAGGGCCGCGCATGACCGACCACGCACCCCATCCGGCGCTGCTCGCCAAGGCCGAGACCCTCACCGAAGCGCTGCCCTATCTGCAGCGCTATGCCGGCGCCACCTTCGTCGTGAAATATGGCGGCCACGCCATGGGCGACCCTGAGCTGGCGCGCGACTTCGCCGAGGACGTGGTGTTGCTCAAGGCGGTGGGGATCAATCCGATCGTCGTGCATGGCGGCGGGCCGCAGATCGGCCGGATGCTCAAGCGGCTGGGCGTCGAATCGACCTTCGTCGGCGGCCTGCGCGTTACCGACAAGGCGACCGCCGAGATCGCCGAAATGGTGCTCGCGGGATCGATCAACAAGGAAATCGTCGCCTGGATCACCGCAGCCGGCGGCAAGGCCGTGGGCATTTCGGGCAAGGATGCCGGCCTGGTGCGCGCCGAGAAGGTGAAGCGCAGCGAGGCTGATCCGCTGCAGGGCATCGAGCGGCATGTCGATCTGGGCTTTGTCGGCGAGCCGGTGGCGGTGGACATCGCGATTCTCAAATCGCTTGCCGCATCGGGCTTCATCCCGGTGGTGGCGCCGATCGCGCTGGGTGCGGATGGCCACACCTACAACATCAACGCCGACACGATGGCCGGCGCGATCGCAGGCGCATGCGGCGCCAAGCGCTTCTTCCTGCTGACGGATGTGCCGGGGGTCCTCAGCAAGACGGGCGACCTCCTGACCGACCTGGATGCCGCGCGGGTACAGGCGCTGAAGGATGACGGCACGATTTCCGGGGGCATGATCCCCAAGGTGGAAACGTGCGTGAACGCAGTCGCCGCCGGCGTCGACGCGGCGGTGATCCTCGACGGACGCATCCCGCACGGTATGTTGCTCGAAATCTTTACCCGCCAGGGCGTAGGCACGCTCGTCCATAGCTGATTGTCCTGCGGACGATCGATCCTATATCGCTCCTGTAACGGTGCCCTGGAGAGAGAATTGACTCAGATTGGCCTGATGCTGCTGCAGATCGTGCAGGTAGTGCTGAACATCGTCTGGTGGATCATCGTGATCCAGGCGATCCTTTCGTGGCTGATCGCGTTCAACGTCATCAACACGCACAGCGATTTCGTTCGTTCGGTGTGGACGGCGCTGCAGCGGATGACGGAGCCGCTCTACCGCCCGATCCGTCGCATTCTGCCCGATTTCGGCGCGCTCGATATCTCGCCGTTGATCGTGCTGCTGATCCTGTACATCCTCCAGACGATCGTGATCCCGCGGATCGCGCTGATGGTCGCCGGCGCCGCGCTCTAAAGGGTGTGCGGTGCCTGCCTGGCGGCCTAGCGCCACAGGAATCGAGATCGCCGTGCGCGTGACGCCCCGGGCGTCGCGCGACGTGCTGGCGGCAGGGACCGACGACCATTTCACCGCCCGGCTCGCCGCCCCGCCGGTGGAGGGCGCCGCCAACGCAGCGCTGGTGCCGCTTGTTGCCAAGGCATTCGGGGTGGCAAAACGCGACGTGGTGCTGATCGCCGGCGAGACGTCGCGGTTGAAGCGGCTTTCCATCCGGGGAGACATGCCGGCTCTGGAACAGATCGCTCGCAGCCTCTATGGCGAGGCACATGACGGCTGAGATCATCGACGGCAAGGCGTTTGCCGCGGGCCTGCGCGCCCGCATCGCGGACCTGGTTCCTGCATTCGAAGCGGCGGCGGGGCGCGTGCCCGGCCTCGCCGTGGTGCTGGTTGGCGAGGATCCCGCGTCCGCCGTTTATGTGCGTTCCAAGGGCAAGCAGACGCGCGAGGCCGGTATGGCGAGCTTCGAGCATCGCCTGCCTGCCGATACGACGCAGGAGGCGCTGCTCGCGCTGGTCGATCAGCTCAACGCCGATGGTGCGGTGGACGGCATCCTCGTGCAGCTGCCGCTGCCCAGGCATATCGACGCGCAGGCGGTGCTGCAGCGAATCGATCCCGACAAGGATGTCGACGGGTTCCATCCCGTGAATGCCGGGCGACTGGCAACGGGCCTGGAGGGCTTTGTGCCTTGCACGCCGCTGGGCTGCCTGATGCTGCTCCAGGATCGGCTGGGCGATCTTTCCGGCCTGAACGCCGTGGTGATCGGCCGTTCGAACATCGTCGGCAAACCGATGGCGGCGCTGCTCACCCAGGCGAGCGCGACGGTGACGGTGGCGCATTCACGCACCCGCAACCTGCCACACCATCTGCTGCATGCCGACATCGTGGTGGCGGCGGTGGGAATCGCCCATTTCGTGAAGGGCGAATGGTTGAAGCCGGGCGCAACCGTGATCGACGTGGGCATCAACCGCACCGAAGACGGGCTTGTCGGCGATGTCGAATTTGATAGCGCGGCGAGCGTTGCGGGTGCGATTACCCCCGTGCCGGGTGGAGTGGGGCCGATGACAATCGCCTGCCTGCTGCGCAACACCCTCGTCGCCGCGCACCGCAATGCCGGGGTGCCGCTGGAGGCGGACGCGATCTGATGCTGCTTGCGCTGCTGCTTCAGGCCACCGCGCCGCAAACCGCGATCGATGTCGAACGCGCCTTCGATGCGGCGGCACAGGCAGAGGGGCAGTGGACCGCGTTCCGGCGCTATGCCGCGGCCGATGCGTGGATGTTCGTGCCGGAGCCGGTGAACGCCCAAGCCTGGCTGAAGGACCGCAAGGATCCGGCACAGTCGGTGCGCTGGTCGCCGACCCACAGCTATGTCGCCTGCGATGGCAGCCTGGCGGCGAACACCGGCGGCTGGACCCGACCGGACGGATCGGTGGGGTATTTCTCCACGCTCTGGCAGCGGCAGACCGACGGCGCCTGGAAGTGGACGCTCGATCATGGCGACGTGTTGCAAGCTGCGCGTCCCGCTGTCGCAAAGCCCGCGGTGCAGCGGGCGGCCTGCGGCGCCAAGCCGACAGAGATCGCGTTTGCGCCCTGTCCCTCCACCCGGAGGTGCCGTCAGGGGCGATCGGCCGATGGCACGCTGATATGGGATTGGAGCTTCGACGCCGATGGGCGCCAGCTGACCGTGATGCTGTGGACCGGCAAGGCGTTCGAAACGGTTCTCCAGGACGAGGTGCGTAGCGGCCGATGATCGAGCTGTTCGTCTCCTCGCTGGTCACCTTCTTCGTCATCATCGACCCGCCCGGCTGCGCGCCGATCTTTGCCGGGCTGACGGCCGGGACCAACGCGGTGCATCGCCGCGCAATGGCGGTACGCGCGGTGATGGTCGCGGCGATCATCCTGTTCGGCTTCGCCTTGTTCGGCGAGGCGCTGCTGCACGCGCTGGGGATCAGCCTCAACGCCTTCCGCATTGCCGGCGGCATCATGCTGTTCCTGATCGCGCTCGAGATGGTGTTCGAGAAGCGCACCGAACGCCGTGAAGATCGGGCGGAGAAGGTGAAGGCCGAGGACCCGGTCGACATTTCGATCTTCCCGATGGCGATGCCGATGATCGCGGGTCCGGGATCGATCGCGTCGGTGATGCTGCTGATGTCGCAGAGCAGGGGCATCCAGCAATCGCTGGTGGTGCTGGCCGCGATGCTGTCGATTCTGCTGCTGACGCTGGTGGCGCTGCTGGCGGCGGGGCCGATCATGCGCGTGGTGGGCGCCAAGATCGAAGCGGTCGTATCGCGGCTGCTGGGCGTGCTGCTGGCCGCGCTGGCGGTGCAGTTCGTGATCGACGGTATCCGATCGTCGCTCGCAGCGGGGTGAGCGGCATGCCCCGCCCGCAAGGGGAGGGGCGCAGCGCTTATCTGTCGTACCGGATCTTCCACAGCCGGTACGGCGAGCCGTCAGCCAGCGGCACCGGTTCGAGCCAGTCGGGCACCTGACCCTTGGCGAGCTGGGCGTAGAAGCCCACCGGGTTGCGGGCGCGGTACACCGTGGTTTCCGACATGTTGGGGCAGAGCAGCAGATAGCCGGCCTTGTGCCGAGCAGCGATGGCGCGGAAGGCGTCGGCGCGGCCCGTGAAGGCATGATGCACATCGAGGATCGCGGTGCCATTGCGATGATAAGGCCCCGCGACGGCGTTGTGATGCGTGACGACGATCAGCCGCGGCCCGAGATCGACCTGGGTGAACATCGTCGCAGCCGGAATGGCGTTCAGCGTCCGCAGCTGCGAAGTGCGGGTGCAGGCGATATTGGCCTGACGCACCCGGTCGCTGCCCGGCTTGCCCGCGCTCTTGTTCGCCCAAGGCATCTTCACGCCGCTCGCCAGCGCGCCGACGATGGCGAAGGCCAGGACGGCAACGCCGATGCGCAGCCACAATGGGCCGCGACGGGCGAGCCATGGGACGGCAAGCCAGATCATCGCGGTGATACCCGGCACCGCCAGCAGCTGCGCGCCCGGCGCCGCGCGCAGCTGCCACAGCAGCATGGCGGCAGCGAAGGCGGTGAACAGCATGATTGCGGCCCAGCCGGTGAGGCGCGGGCTCCGCCGTGCGTTCCACACCGCCAGCATCGCGCCGATCAGCCCGAGGCCGGCAACGACGGCGATGGGGATCGCGGTATCGCGCGGGTGGCGGTAGATCGGCCGCGCCTCACGCACATTCGACAGCCAGGTCGTATAGAGTTCGTCAGACACTTGCTCGGGGCGGCCGAGGCATTGCGGGAAGAAGTGCACGAACCCCGCAACGATGATGCCGCCGGCCAGGGCTGCCAGCGCCAGCCGCAGCCAGCGCGATCCCGGGTTGGCCAAGGTGAGGGCGACCAGCAGCGCTCCGGCCGCCACCAGCACGCTCAGCCACACCGGCGTCAGCGCATCGCAGCGCATCGCCTGATTCGCGTTGGAAGCGAACAGCACGAAGCCGATCGCCGAGCCGCCGCCAAGAGTGAGGCCATAGACCATCAGTCGCCGGCGATCGCCTGCATCCCACACCCAGCGCAGTCCGAGGATCGCACCGGCCATCGCGCAGAAGGGCAGGAGTTCGAGCCCGATCGACAGCGAGAAGGCGCTCGCCAGCCCAACCACCGCGCCGCCGCGCGCGGGCTTGGGATCGGCAAGACCCGCGACCGTCATTGCCAGCGCGGCGAGTTGCCAGCCATGATGATCGATCCGCATCGGTGCGTACATCGGCAGCGTCGCGCCGCAGGCGAACAGCAGCAGCGCCAGCGCGATCGGCCAGGCGAGCGGCGCGACGAGACGGCGGACGGTGAGCGAGATGCCCGCCATCGTGATCGACAGCGGCAGCAGCGGGGCAATGCCGCACGCCCATTTTTCTGCCGTCGCCATGCCGACGAACGGCTTGAGCAGCAGGATCAGGCCCGCGATCGGCAGATCGACGACGCGCGACCAGTGGATGTCGAACCCGCCCAGCGCCGGATCCATCCGATACTGGCGCAGATCATACCAGCCCTGGCCGGCGAGCAGCGCACGCACCTGCATCAGCCGCATATTGTCGTCGGTATCGCTCAGGGTGAGCCAATAGATGTTGCCTTGGCGCTGGACGAGGAACCAGGTGACCGTGCAGGCCCAGACGAGCAGCGTCCAGCCGAGCCAGTGGCGATCCAGTTCGTGTCGAACGCGGAAACCGCGAAAGGGGGTGGCCGTCAAAATCGCTTTCCTCGAATGCTGGTGCGCATTAGGGCGGGGCAGGGTCCAAGGGCAAGCGAGTGTGACGGCGGTTTTGCAGAGAGTGGAGGCGTTGCGCGCCAGCGGGGTGCTGGGGCAACTGATACGCTTCGTCATCGTCGGCGGGCTTTCCACCGTGGTGTATGCCGCGGTTTATTGGCCGCTTGCCACTTATGTGATTTGGCCGGTGCTTGCCTCGGTGGCGGGATTTCTGGTCGCTGTGGTGTTCGGCTATGTCTTTCACAGCCGCTGGAGCTTTCAGGGGCATGGCGCCGAAGAAAATGCGGCGCTGAAGTTCAAGTTTTTCGCGGTGCAATCGGCGGGCATGGTGATGAATGCCGGTTTCACCTGGTTGCTGACCGGTCCGCTCGTGCACGGGCCGACCTGGTGGCCGCTGGTGCCGGCGGTGCTGGTGACGCCGTTCGCAACGTTCGCACTCAATCGCTGGTGGGTTTTCGGCTGACATGGACCGCATCGTTTACGACCGCATGGCGGCGCATGATTCCACCCATTGGTGGTACCGCGCCCGTCGCGACATTCTGGCGGACTATCTGGCCCGCTACGGCGCGGTGCCCAAGGGCGCGAAGATCCTCGAGATCGGGTGCGGCACCGGGCACAACCTGCCGATGCTCGGCGCGTTCGGGGAAGTGGATGCGATCGAGATCGATCCCGCCGCGCGAGCGATCGCGAGCGAGCGCCTGGGCAAGCCCGTCGGCGCATCGCCGCTACCGGAACTCACCGGGGTGCAACCCGCCAGCTATGATCTCGTCGCGGTGCTCGACGTCGTCGAGCATATCGAAGACGACGTTGCGGCGCTCCAGGCGATGGCGCGAGTGCTCAAGCCCGGTGGCAAGATCCTGATCACCGTCCCCGCGCATCAGTGGATGTGGAGCGCGCATGACGTGGTGAACCACCACAAGCGACGCTATTCGAAGGCGACGCTGCTCGCCGCACTCGAAAAGGCGGGGCTGACGTGGCGCAAGCTGCGCTGGTTCAACTCGCTGCTGTTCCCGGTAGCGGTGGCGGCGCGCTTCGCCGGCAAGCTGATGGGCAAGGACGACAGCGACGACTCGCCGCCGCCCGCGCCGCTCAACAAGGCGTTCGAGCTGGTGTTCGGGCTGGAGCGGCATCTGCTCGGCCGGCTGCCGATGCCGCCGGGGCTTTCGATCATCGTGCTGGCCGAGCCGAAGGGCTGAGGAAGCGCCGCGCTCTTCCCCCCTCCCGCTAGCGAGAGGAGGGATGCGTTTCACTCCGCCGCGTCGTTGTGCCTTGCTTGCGGGGATACGCTGATCGTCCCCGAATCCTGCTGTCGATAGCCGAGCGACGCATGCGCCTGCACCGGCCCTGCCACGTCGGCGATCAGGTAGAGCGGCCGCCGCTTCGATTCCACATATAGCCGGCCCAGATATTCGCCGATCATCCCCAGCACGAACATCTGCACCGCGCCGAGCACTACCACGACCAGCATCGTGGAGGTCCAGCCCTGAACCGCGCGGCCGAGCAGCCAGGCGACGAGGATGTAGAGCACCAGCAGCACCGAGGCCGCGGTCAGCAGCAGGCCGACATGGCTCGCGAAGCGCAAGGGCGCCGTGGAAAAACCGGTGATCGCGTCGAGCGCGAAACGGATCATCTTGCCGAGCGGGTACTTGGTCTCTCCGGCATGCCGCTCGTGCCGGTCATAGACGAACGGCACCTGGCGGAAGCCGATCCAGGCGACCATGCCGCGGATGAAGCGCGCCTGTTCGGGCAGCGACAGCAGCGCATCGAGCGCGCGCCGGCTCATCAGGCGGAAGTCGCCGGTGTCGAGCGGGATCGGCGTGTCGGTGATGCGATCGAGCATCCGGTAGAACACCGCCGCGGTCGCTTTCTTGAACAAGCTTTCGCCCTCGCGCTTGCGGCGCACCGCATAGACGACGTCGGCACCCTGCGCGGCCATCGTGGCGCGCATGTCGGTCAGCAGCTCGGGCGGATCCTGAAGGTCCGCGTCGATGATCAGAATCTGCTCGCCGGCGCACAGGTCCAGACCCGCGGTGAGCGCGAGCTGGTGGCCGTGGTTGCGCGAGAGGTTGATGGCGACGAGATGCGGATCGGCGGCGGACAGGCGCTGCATCACCTCCCAGCTGCGGTCGCGCGAGCCGTCGTTGACGAAGACGATCTCATAGGATTCGCCCACCGCAGTACGCGCGGCCGCGCTGACGCGGGCGTGGAGCATGTCGAGGCATGCTTCCTCGTTATAGCAGGGGACGACGACGGAAAGCTGAGGGCGGTTCATGATCGAGGCTCTGTAGCGCTGCCGAAGGATGACGTCGAGCGGGCCGGTTCGGCGATACGGCTCGCCAATACGGAGATCGTTACGCTGGGGGTTTGACGGCCATCTCTTTGCAGCTATAGCAACTGCGAATCAGTTGCAGTATCAAAAGAGGGAAGCGCCGTGATCCACTCCATCGTCCGCCTCGCCGGGGCGGCGAGCTTGTTCGCCTATCTGTCCACGCCCGCCGTTGCGCAAACCAACGTGTCGCAGCAGCCCCCTGCCGCCACCGGTGAGACAGCGAAGCCGAACGCCGAGACGATCACCGTCACCGCCACCAGGCTCGCCACAGATACCCAGAAGGTGCCGGCGACCGTCACCGTCATAACCGACGAGAAAATGGCGGATCAGCTGGTCAACGACATCAAGGATCTGGTGCGGTTCGAACCGGGAGTCAGCGTACCCCGACAGCCGGCGCGGTTCGGCGCGGCATCGGGAACTACGGGGCGCGCGGGCAATGAAGGCTTCATCGTGCGCGGCATTGGCGGCAATCGCGTGTTGATCCAGGTGGACGGCGTCCGCGTGCCGGACGGCTTCACCTTCGGCGCGCAGAGCGTGGGGCGCGGCGATTATGTGGACCTGGGCCTCGTCAAATCGGTGGAGATCCTGCGCGGGCCCGCCTCGGCGCTGTATGGCAGCGATGGTCTGGCTGGTGCGATCAGCTTCGTCACCGCCGACCCTGCCGACTTCCTTGAGGGGGGCAAGACGATCGGCGGGCTGGTGCGCGCAGGCTATCAATCCGCCGATCAGGAATGGAGCGAAACGGGCATTCTGGCAGGTCGCACCGGCGACTGGTCGGCAATGGTTGCCTATACGCGGCGTGATTTTGCCGAGCTGGACAACAAGGGAGTGATCGGCGGCAGCGGGGCCGCGCGCACCCAACCCAATCCGCAGGACGGCGAATCGAACGCGCTACTCGGCCGCATCGTCTTCGAGCCCGGCAATGGTCACAAGCTGCGCCTGACCGGCGAATATCTGGACAACAATCTCGACACCAATGTGCTGACCAGTGTGAGCAGCACCGTCACCGGGACCACGGCGAACGACAAGACGAAGCGCAAGCGCGCGGCGTTCGACTGGACGTGGAGCGGGCAAGGCGCGATCCAGAGCACGCGATTGAGCCTGTATTGGCAGAAATCGGAAGACAGCCAGTTTTCCGCCGAGGACCGAACCGTGCTGGCGGATCGCACGCGGCTGAACACGTTCGACAATCGCGTGTTCGGTGCATCGGGCGAAATCGTGCTGGCTTATGAAACGGGCGCGCTCCGTCACCGGCTGATCTTCGGCGCCGATGCCAGCAGGACCCGCCAGGAAGGAATTCGCGACGGCACCGTGCCGCCGGCCGGGGAAACCTATCCCACCCGCGCTTTTCCCAGCACCGACTTCACGCTGGCCGGCATGTTCGTATCGGATGAGATCGCGGTTGGGCCGGTGACGCTGTTCCCGGCGCTGCGGTTCGATCACTATGCGCTGGATCCGCAGAATGACCCGCTATTGCCTGCCTTCCAGGAAGCGCGGCAGAGCGGATCGCGGGTGTCGCCCAAGGTCGGTGCAACGCTGGCGCTGGGCCGGGGATTCAGCCTTTTCGGCAACTACGCCCAGGGCTTCAAGGCGCCCGAACCGAGCCAGGTGAACCAGTTCTTCCAGAACCTCGCCTTCGGCTATCGTTCGGAGCCCAATCCGGGGCTGCGTCCGGAAACCAGCAGAAGCGTGGAAGGCGGCATCCGCTTCGGCGGGGGCGGCGTGCGCGCGCAGCTGACCGCGTTTCACGCCGATTACGACAATTTCATCTCGCAGGAAGTGGTGGGCGGCGCCTTCACTCCGGCCAATCCCGCCGTCTACCAGTTCATCAACCTGGACGAGGCGCGGGTGAAGGGCATCGAGGGCAAGCTGGATGCGACACTGGGCCGGGGCTTCACCGCCAATCTCGCATTCGCCTATGGCGACGGCCAGGTGATCCGCGATGGCGTGTGGCGCTCGCTTTCCACGGTCGATCCCACCAAGGTGGTCGGCGGAATCGGCTATCGCGCTCCGGACGGGCAGTTCGGCGGCCAACTGATCGTCACGCATAGCGCGCGCAAGAAGGACAGCAGCACCAACGGCGTATGCACCGGCGCCTGCTATCGTCCCCCTGCGTTCACCATCGTCGATGCCACCGCCTTTTTCCGCGTGACCGACGGGCTGACGCTGCGCGCCGGCGTCTTCAACCTGTTCGACCTGAAGTATGCTTGGTGGAACGATGTGCGCGGGCTGGCCGCCACCTCGACGATCACCGACGCCTTCACTCAGCCGGGACGCAACGGCAGCGTCTCGATCAGCTATCGCTTCTGACAGATCGGGGAAAGAGCATGAAGATTCAGCGCATTGGCCTTTTGGCTTTGGGGCTGCTGGCGATGCTGCCGGCGCTGCCGGCAGCCGCGGACGGGCCGGTCCGGCCACGCAGCGCGGCCGAGGAGCAGGCGTCGTTCGAAGCCGATCGGCGCGACATTCTGGGCATGGCGGGCGCTTACAAGGTCCGCTTCGACATGCAGGAGGCGACCGCCTGGCGTGCCGACTACACGCCGATCGAAGCCAAGGTTTCGGGCGGCCACGAAGTGGTGCGGGTGATCGAGGACAGCGGTCGCAAGATCGTGCTGCAGCACCTGTTGGTGGTGGAGCATGACGGCAAGAGCCATGTCATCAAGCACTGGCGGCAGGACTGGGAATATGAACCGGCCCGCGTGCTCGTCTATGCCGGGCCCAACGAATGGAAATGGGAGGCCGTAGCCGAGGCGATGCGCCGCGGTCGCTGGTCGCAGACCGTATACCAGGTGGACGACAGCCCGCGCTATGGCGGCTGGGGGCAGTGGACGACCGAGGGCGGCGTGCGCCGCTGGCGCTCCAACTGGACGTGGCGGCCCCTTGCCCGTCGTGATGCGGTGCGCGGGCCGGTCTATGACCGCTATCTGGGCATCAATCGTCATCAGCCGACGCCGAGCGGCTGGGTCCATTGGCAGGACAATACCAAGATGGGCCTGTTCGACGGCAAGCTGCAGCCAGTCGTCCAGGAATATGTGCTGAACAGCTATACCCGCTTCGACGGCTATGACGTGAAGGCAGCCGACGCCTATTGGGCGGCGACCAAGGGCTATTGGGCGGCGATCCGCGCAGAGTGGGATCGGATCGCCAACGCCAAGAACGGCATTCGCATCACCGAAGCGGCCGAGGCGGGCACGGTGATCGCCAGCCGGCTGCTGACGATCGCCGATGAGATCCAGGCCGGCAAGACCAGCGAGGCTGCGGGCATCGCGTTGGCCAAGAAGCTCATGGATCAGGCGACGAAAGCCGCCTGATCCGGCGCGCGGGACGGGGAAGTCGAAGGCCACCGTCCCGCGCGCGAACTTCTCGATCCGCTCCCCGATGGCGTAAGGTGGCCCGGCGGTTACACCATCGCCTTGGCGCGTTCCTCCACCAGGCGTTCGAACATGGTGAGCGGCATCGCGCCGAGGCGGATCACCTCGTGAAACTGCTGCAGGTTGAACTTGTCGCCGGCAATCGCCTGCGCCTTGGCGCGGGCGCGGGTCCAGGAAATGTGGCCGAGCTTGTAGCTGCATGCCTGGCCCGGCTGGGTGCAGTAGCGCTCCACTTCGCGCTGCGAGCGGGCGCGGGGGAAGCCGGTAGTTGCCACCAGATAGTCGGTTGCCTGATCGCGGCTCCACTTCTTGGTGTGGATGCCGGTATCAACCACCAGGCGCGCCGCCCGGAACAGGAAGGACTGGAGATAGCCGGCGCGCTCCAGCGGCCCGTGATAGGCACCCAGCTCGTCTGCCAGCTGTTCGGCATAGAGCGCCCAGCCTTCGGTATAGGCGCCGAAAAAGCCCATCTTGCGGATCAGCGGCCCTTCGGCGGACTGGGCGGTGCTGATCTGCAGATGGTGACCCGGCAGCCCTTCGTGGAAGGTCAGCGCCGGCAGCGAGTATTTCGGCCAGTCGGCCACGCTCTTCAGGTTGATCCAGTAGATTGCAGGGCGCGACCCATCGAGCGCGGCGCGGCTGTAATAGCCGTTGGACGCGCCGTCCTGGATCTCGACAGGCACGGCGCGGATTTCGAGCGGCGCCTTGTTGGGATTGAGGAACGCCTTGGGCAGCAGCGTAGCAACGTCCTCCACGCCCTTGTTCAGGCTGGCGAGCAGCGCGGCGCGGCCTTCCGGCGTATCGGCATAGAGCTGATCGGCGCGGGCGTTCAGCGCCGTCAGTCGCTCGCCGACACTGCCGCTGCGCAGCCCCTGCTGCTTGAGCAGCGCATCGAGCGTCGCGGTGATTTCGGCCACCTGCTCCAGGCCCATCTTATGGACCTGATCGGGGGTGAAATCGGTGGTCGTCGCCTGCGCCAGCGCCGCGGCATAGATTTCCTGGCCGCGCGGCACATCCCACAAGCCGGCCGAGGGGCGACCCTTGGCGTTGAGATCGCGCATGAGCGCCATCTGGCGATCGAGCGCGGGATAGATTTTCTGCTCGACGATGGACGCGGCGCGCGCCTGCCAGTCGCCGGCAAGGCCCTTGTCGCGCGTGCGGCGGACGATCGATTCGGTCAGCGTGTTCGCCGCCGGTGCGGGGCTGCGCAGCTTGGCCATCTGCGCAAGCGTCAGTTCCAGGCAGAAGCGCGGGGCGACCAAGCCGCGGCCTGCGGCCTCCTTCTGATCGGCCGTATCCTGGTCCAGCGAGCCCGCAAAGGCGTTCAGCCGATCCAGATAGGCTTCGGCGTCGTCCTGGGTGACGATGGTGTGGCTGGTGTTCAGGAAATCGGGCGTCGAGAAATAGGCGCCGCCCTGCTGGAAGATCGGGAAGGGGCGGATCACCGAATCAACCTGGAACTGGTCCTGCGGCAGGGTGGCGTTGTGCAGCGAATAGAGCACGACCTCGCGGTCCAGCCGGGCGCCCTCGGACAGGCTGTCCGGGGCAAAGCTCTCGATCTTGGTGATGGCGGCCTTGGTATCGGCCAGATTGCGCGCCTTGGCCGCCGGGCTGGTGTCGCTCAGTTGATGCTTCAGCGCGGCATTGGGCCCCTTGTCGAACCCTAGCGAGGTGGCGAATTCCGGCGAGCGCTGAATACGCGCCATCACGATCTGGTTGTAGACGGCGTTGATTTCGGCATCGCGGGTGCCGGCCACCGCCGCGCGCGCGGCGGCGGGCAACAGCGCCGCCAAGGTGGCGACGCTCGACGATCCGAGAAACTGGCGACGATCCATGCTGATGCTTTCCCCCCTTTGCAGATTGAGAGGGAGCCTAAGCGCCTATAATTGCGGGGACAAGGCCCGGGCTTCGAGGCGGATCAGGCGCGCTCCGCCCAGCTCACCGCATCCGCCGCGCGCAGCGCCGCCAGCAGCTTCATCAGATGCGCGGCGTTCCGCACTTCCAAGTCGATCGTGTTGGTGTGGAAGGTGGTGTCGCGGTTGTCGAGGCGCAGGCCGAGGATGTTCGCCTTGTGCTGGCCGATCAGCGTCGCGACGGTGCCCAGCGCACCAGGTTCGTTCTTCAGCGTCACCGCGATTTCCGCCACCCCGCCGTCGGCTTTGTCGCCCCAGGTGAGATCCACCCAGTCGGCCTCTTCCACTTCGGCCAGGCTGGGGCAATCGATGCGGTGTACCACGATCGGCTGATCGGGATGGCGCACGCCGACGATGCGATCGCCCGGCACCGGCCGGCAATCCTCCGCGAAGGTGAAGGCGACGCCGGGGGTAAGGCCCTTGATATCGATGGCGTGCTGCTGCGGCGGCAGATCATGGTCGTCGCCCGAGGAAGAGCCGGGCATCAGCGCTTCCATCACCTGCCCGTCGGTCAACGAGCGCCGGGCGATCGCCTCCATCAGCGAGGCATCGTCCGGCAGCTTGAGCCGCTTCAGCGCATCGCCCAGCGCTCCATCGCCCGGCGGGACGGGCAGGCGGGCGAGAATGTCCTCATAGAGCTTGCGGCCGAGCCGGATCGTCTCGTCCCGCTCCTTCTGGCGCAGATGCCGGCGGATCGCCGCGCGCGCCTTGCCGGTGATGGCGAAGTTCAGCCAGTTGGGCTGCGGCTCCTGCGCCTTGGAACGCAGGATCTGCACCTGATCGCCCTGCTCGATCTCGGTCCGCAGCGGCACCACCCGGCCGTTGATCTTGGCGCCGACCGACTGGTCTCCGAGATCGGTGTGGACGGCATAGGCGAAATCAACCGGCGTCGCCCCTTTGGGCAGCTGGATCAGCTCGCCCTTCGGCGTGAAGGCGAAGATGCGATCCTGGTACATCGCCATTCGGGTGTGCTCGAGCAGCTCCTCGGGGCTTTCGGCATGCTCCAGGATCTCGATCAGGTCGCGGATCCAGCTCACCTGCGTGTCAGGCCGCACCGCGCTCTGCTTATAGGCCCAGTGCGCCGCCAGGCCGAATTCGGCCTGGGCGTGCATGTCGCGCGTGCGGATCTGGATTTCCACGCGGGTATCGGCGGCATGGATGATCGTGGTGTGCAGCGAGCGATAGCCGTTGCGTTTCGGCGTGGAGATGTAATCCTTGAACCGCCCCGGCACCATCGGCCAGCGCCGGTGGATCACGCCCAGCGCGCGATAGCATTCCTCCTCGGTATCGACGATCGCGCGAAAGGCCATGATATCCGACAGCTGCTCCAGGCTGACATGGCGTTCGGACATCTTCTTCCAGATGGAGAAGGGGTGCTTCTCACGGCCCGAAACCTCCGCTTCGATGCCGCCGCGCGCCAGCAGCTGCCGCAACCCGCCCGAAATGCTCTCGATGCGGTTCACGCCTTCGACGCGGAAACGCTCGAGCCGGCGGGTGATCGATTCGAAGGCTTCCGGCTCCAGCTCGCGAAAGGCGAGCGTCTGCATCTCCTTCATGAACTCGTACATGCCGATCCGCTCGGCGAGCGGGGCATAGATGTCCATCGTCTCGCGCGCGATGCGGCGGCGCTTTTCCTCCTTCTTGATGAAGTGGAGCGTGCGCATGTTGTGCAGCCGATCGGCCAGCTTCACCAAGAGCACGCGGATGTCGTCGGACATCGCGAGCAGGAACTTGCGCAGATTTTCGGCCGCGCGCTCGCTTTCGGTCTGCGCTTCGATCTTGGAGAGCTTGGTGACGCCGTCCACCATCCGCGCGACGTTGGGGCCGAACAGGCGCCGGATCTCCTCCGGCGTGGCCACCGTATCCTCGATCGTGTCGTGCAGAATCGCCGTCGCGATCGTCTCCGCATCGAGATGCAGGTCGGTCAGGATGCCGGCTACTTCGATCGGATGGCTGAAATAGGGGTCGCCGGAGGCGCGCTTCTGCGTGCCATGGGCGTTCACCGAGAAGACATAGGCGCGGTTGAGCAACGCCTCATCGGCCTGGGGGTCATAGGATAGGACCCGGTCTACAAGTTCATACTGACGCAGCACATCTCTAGATGAAGGCGCGCGTGGCAGATTTGCAACCCGTTTGAGCGCCAAAATCCTACCATTGCGCTCGGGTGTTGCACTTTGCCAACGCGATCGGCCCGGAAAGCACAAGCAATGCCGTGCTTTGCCGCGTCACCCCGCCGGTTTCGCTTGGCTGGATTATGCGATAGAGTAGTCGAATGGAGTATGCCGTTCCCCTCCCGCCCTGCACGCTGCCGCCCACCTGCAGCCTGCCGGCCGCGCTGGAGGCGGTGGGCGAGCGCTGGTCGTTCCTGATCCTGCGCGGCGCGTTCAACGGCATCCGCCATTTCGAGGAATTTCATTCCGGTCTGGGGATTGCGCGCAATATCCTCGCCAACCGGCTGGCTCGGCTGGTCGAGCACGGCATTCTGGTGCGCGAGCCCTGCGACGACGATCGGCGCAAGGTGGAATATCGCCTGACCGAAAAGGGCCATGCGCTGCTGCCGACGATGATCGCGCTGCGCCAATGGGGCGAGCGCTGGGAAACCGGCGTGCCCGCCTCGCCGATCCTGGTCGATGCGCGCGACCGCCAGCCGATCGCGCCGGTGACGGTGCAGGCGCATGACGGGCGCGTGCTCGGTCGCGGCGACCTGGTATGGGCGTTGCCCGAGGAGATATCGCCCGCGCTCGCCGCCGAATAGCGTGCGGTCGCCGCTCAGTCCGGGGCGATTTGTCGTTCCACCAGGTCAGCCATCCGCTGCTGGTCCTTAAGCGACGGATGATAGTCGCACGCGGTGAGCTCCAGGGTTGGAACCTCGACCACGCGTGCACCGGTTTCGCTCGCAACCGCGCGAACATCCGCGACGAAGCTCGCCGCGCCCATCAGCAGGATCTTCGCCTGCGGCTGCTGGGCTTTCAGTGCCCGCACAAAGGCGATGTAGCTGGCGCGATACGCCGCCCGCAGCGCCGCCTCGTCCTTCCATGCCTCGCCGGGGTGGAGCGGGGTGGAGAAATCGTTGGTGCCCAGGTTGATGACGATATGCTGTGGGCGCCACGCCGCGTCCTGCGCCGCCGCCGCCGGGGCCCCAGGAAGCGCGCGCGGATAGAGCAGGGGCAGGTTTTCACCCGGCTTGCCGCCATTATAGTTGCGCACCATGCCTTCACCCGAAAAGGCGATGACGCGATAATCGGCGTCGAGTTTCCTCGCCAGCAGCGGCCCGAAGGCAAGTTGCGTGTTGGTGCTATCGTGCACCATCGTGCCGGGACAGCTCCGGACCGTCGCGGTGTCGCCATAGCCGACGCTGTGCGAATCGCCGATAAACTCGATCTGCCGACTACGCGGTGCGGGCGGCAGGGGAGTGCCGTCGGTGAAGATGCCGACCATGCGGCTGCCGCCGCTCTGGCTTTCGGTTCGCTTCTCGACGCGCACGACATGCGGGCCATCCGCCAGCCCGGCGAAGTGCAGCCGGGCAAGACCCGGCCGCGTCAAGATCGCCCGCTCCACGCCGTCGACGAGGATGCCGAGATGATCCTCGCCTGCCTCGACCGCGACGGTGACGGAGGTGCCGCGGAAACGCCCCTCGAAATAGACGCCTGGCCAGCCGAACCGGCCATCGGTCGTCACCCGTCCGCCGCTATGCAGCGGTACGGCGGTTTCAGCGGGCGCGAGCAGCAGGGCCGCGGCGAGGACAGGCTTCAACATGCCTCGCGTCTAGCTTGTGGTCGGGGCCGCGTCAGCCCCAGAGCCGCTCGCGATACGCCTCGAAGCAGCGCGCGCCGCAGCGTAGGCGGATCAGCGCGCCTTCGGCCATCGCCGTCGCGCGGCGGGGATCCTCTTCCACAGCCGGACGGATCGCCTCGCGATTCCAGTCCTCGCTGTGCTTGATGTCGAGCACGGCGTGCAGTGTGAAGTAGCGCGCTTCCTTTGGGCTCAGCCCCACGCGCTTCAGCCCTTCCGCCGTCGCTGCCGAGCGGCCGGGGGCTGTCAGCTCGATTACGCCCAGTGCGCCCACCGAATGCCAGGCATAGCGGCGGCTGCTCGCCATTGCCGTCATCGCATTGGCAAGGCAGAGGCTCTCCCACACGGTATTCTCGATCACCGGTGTGACGGCCAGCGTCTCGACCAACGCGTCTAGCATCGGTCCATGCATGCCCTTCTCGGTGCCATGGCCCATCTCGTCCCAATAATTGCGGGCGAGTTCGAGCTTGGGGCGCGTCGGCAGCTTGACTTGCGTCATCGCCACCAGGTCGTCGAATCCGGCTTCTCCGGCGGCTTCCTGTTCGAAGAACCATCGAAGCTGATCTCGATCCGCCTGCTCGGCCAGCCAGGGGAAGAGCGGATCGCCCTGGCCTGGACCGGTCGCTTTCAGCTCTTCGAACCAGGCGATAAAGCCATCGGCATCGGTCGGCGCGGCGGCCGCCTCGTCGGCGACCTCGGCGCGCAGTTCCTCAAGGAACGCGCCCTGCAGCCGCTCCATGCGAACGTCACGCTCGAACAGCCGCTGCCAGTCGTGGGACGGGAAGCCGGGTTCGAGCCGCTCCCGATTCCAGTGCGCGAGACCACGCTGGAAGCTGTCGGTCAGAAACTGCGAACGAAGGGGCTGCGCAAATTCGCGCGCGAGGGTGGCCATGGGGAAAACTCTCTCCTGCTTGGCCGCTTCAACTATCGGTCACTTGGCGGAGTTCCGATCCAATTAGCTGGATCAACCATCTGGCAGTCGTCAGCTGGCCATGTTAGCGATAACGCGAACAACGCGGAGCCTATCCGCAATCGGGGAGGAAATTGCATGAAAGCCATGGCCTTGGCGGCGCTGCTCGCCACCACCACGCTTGTCTCCGCGCCCGCCGGGGCGCAGACGAAGCCTGCCCTTATGCTGAATGACAGCGGCTATTTCGAAGCGCCCGGCGTAAACGTGCTGGTCTTCTCCAACTGGTATGACGGGCTGTTCGCCGATTCGAAGATCAGCGGCGTGGAAATCATCCATCAGGGCGAGCGTACCGCCACCAACGGCGATGTCCGCTTGTCCGCAACGCCGGGCCAGTGGGACGCGATCGGGCGGATGGTGAAGCGGACGGTGGATCCAAAGAGCGGGGCGATCGAGGCGCTGCTCGAATATCCCGACTACAAGTTCCAGTACCGCATCCGCGCCGAGCGCAAGGGCGAGAGCGTCACGATCGCCGTGCTGCTGGATCAGCCGCTGCCGGCGGCGCTGGCCGGCAAGGCGGGGTTCAACCTGGAATTCCTGCCCGCCGCCTATTTCCACAAGAGCGTGCTGGCCGATGGCAAGGCACAGACCTTCCCCCTCTATCCCGCGAGCGACATGGTGGCCGGCGGCGAACGCAATGCCGCCAGCGGCCGTGACTTTGGTCCAGGTGCCGAGCCGCTGCCGTTCGCGACCGGCAGCACGCTGGTGCTCGCGCCCGAAGATGCCGGGCGCCGGGTGACCATCCGATCCGCGACCGGGCCTATCGGCCTGTATGACGGGCGTGCCCAGGCGCAGAATGGCTGGTTCGTGGTGCGGGGCGTGCTCCCCTCCGACAAGACCGGCCGCGTGCTGGAATGGACGCTGACTCCCAACGCCGTGCCGGGCTGGACTCGGGCGCCGGTGATCGGCCATTCGCAGGTGGGCTATGCACCCGGCCAGGCCAAGACGGCTGTGATCGAGCTCGATCCCGCGATGAAGGCACCGCCCGCCACCGCCCGGTTGCTGCGCATTGGCGCCGACGGCAGCGCGACGCCGGTGCTGACCGCCGCCGCCAAGCCGTGGGGCAAGTATCTCCGCTACGCCTATCGCCAGTTCGATTTCTCGGCCGTTCGTACGCCCGGCCTATACCAGATCGATTATGCCGGGGTGCGCACCGCCAGCTTCCGCATCGGCGACGACGTCTATGCCACCGCGTGGCAGCCGACGCTCGACGTGTACATGCCTATCGCGATGGACCATATGCTGGTCAACGAGGCGTACCGCGTGTGGCATGGCGACAGCCATCGCGACGATGCCCGCCAGGCCCCGGTCAATCACGAGCACATCGATCTCTATCGTCAGGGGCCGACCACCGACACGCGCTTCAAGCCGGGCGAGCATGTTCCGGGGCTCGATGTCGGCGGCTGGCTCGACGCCGGCGATTTCGACATCCGTACCCAGACCCAATATGCGGTGGTGCGCCAGCTCGCCGAGATTTGGGAGCGCCATCAGGTGACGCGCGATCAGACGCTGGTCGATCACGATCTCCGCCGCGTCGAGATGCATGTGCCGGACGGCAAGGCCGATGTGCAGCAGCAGATCGAGCATGGCGTGCTCTACCTCGCCTCGATGTACGATGCGGTGGGCCATGCGGTGCACGGCGTGGTCGAGCCCGATGTCGCGCAGTACACCCATCTCGGTGACGCGGCGTCGAAGACCGATGGGCTGATCTATGATCCGTCGCTGAAGTTCGGCGAGCGCAAGGGCGGCCGCAGCGGCACGCCCGACGATCGCTGGGTGTTCACCACCCGCGCCAGCGCGCTCGATTATGGCAGCGTCGCCGCGCTCGCCGCCGCCAGCCGAGCGCTGCGGGGGCATAACGATGCGCTGGCCGACAAGGCGCTCAACCTCGCCAAAAAGGTGTGGGCCGAAGAGCAAAGCCACGCACCCTTCACCTACAGCCATGGCAACACCACCGGCAATTGGCTGCCCGGCGAACAGTTCGACGCGGCGGTGGAGCTGTTGGTCACCACCCGCGATCCGGCCTATGCCGCGCAGGTGCAGGCGCTCTGGCCGCAAATTGCTCCGCGCTTCGCCTTCTTCGCCCAGAGCGCGACCCAGGCGCTACCTTTCATGCCGGCGAGCTATCGTGATGCGGTCGCCGCCGCGGCGCGGACTTGGAAGGCCTCGTTCAAGCCCGAGAACCCGTACGGCGTGCCGATCACCACCGGCGGCTGGGCGGGCAATGGTGCGGTGATCGAGACCGGCCTTGCCGACTATGCCGTCCACAAGGCGTTCCCGGAGATCAGCGACGGCAGCCTCGTCTTCCGGGCGCTCGATTATCTCTACGGCACCCATCCGGGTTCGGACATCTCGTTCGTTTCGGGCGTCGGCACCGTTTCCAAGGAAGTCGCCTATGGCAGCAACCGCGCCGATTTCAGCTTTCTTGCCGGCGGCGTGGTGCCGGGCGCGTTGATCCTGAAGCCCGACTTTCCGGAGAACAGCGAAAGCTGGCCCTATTTCTGGGGCGAGAACGAATATGTCATCAACATGGGGCCGATCTATATCGCGCTCGTCCAGGCCGCGAACGACCTGCTGAAAACGCGTGCGCCGGGTGCATCCGCCCAGCCCAAGTAGGTAATTGCAACAATTGCACGCGCCTCGATAGGGCTGCATCGCCACGCGCGTCGCAGCCCTTAAGAGGTTTCATGTCCCGTATCGCTCACCCCGGACTCGCCGCCAAGGTCACCACCGCCGAGCACGCCGCCTCGTTCATCGCCAATGGCATGACCGTGGGGATGAGCGGCTTTACCGGTTCCGGCTATCCCAAGGCGGTGCCGACCGCGCTCGCCGCGCAGATCGAGGCGGAACATGCCGCCGGCAAGCCGATGCGGCTGAAAGTGTGGACCGGCGCGTCGACCGGCCCGGAGCTGGACGGCGCGCTCGCCCGCGTCGACGGCATCTCGGCGCGGCTGCCCTATAATTCCGATCCCATCGCCCGCGAGAAGATCAACGCCGGCGAGATGGACTATGTCGATCTGCACTTGAGCCAGGTGGCGCCGCTCGCCTGGGAGGGATTTCTCGGGCCGCTGGACGTCGCGGTGATTGAGGTTGCCGGTATTCGCGAAGACGGCTCGCTGATCCCCTCCACCTCGGTCGGCAACAACAAGACCTGGCTCGATGTCGCCAAGCGCGTGATCCTGGAGGTCAACAGCTGGCAGAACCCGGCGCTGGAGGGGATGCACGACATCTATTACGGGACTGCGCTGCCGCCCAACCGCGTGCCGATCCCGCTCACGGCCCCCGATCAGCGCATCGGCCAGCCGACGCTGCGCTGCGATCCGCACAAGGTGATCGCGGTGGTCGAGACCAACGCCCCCGATCGCAACCTGCCCTTCGCCGCACCCGATTCCAGCGCGCTTGCCATCGCGCAGCACCTGATCGAGTTCTTCCGCCACGAAGTCGGCAAGGGCCGGTTGCCGCCGTCGCTGCTGCCGCTGCAATCGGGCGTGGGCAACATCGCCAATGCGGTGCTCGCCGGGCTGCTGACCGCGCCGTTCGAGAACCTCACCGCCTATACCGAGGTGCTGCAGGACGGGATGCTCGACCTGCTCGCCGCCGGCAAGCTGCGCATGGCGAGCTGCACCGCCTTCTCGCTGAGCCCCACCGCCGCCGAACGGCTGAACCAGGATCTCGATTGCTTCCGCGATCGGATCCTGCTGCGCTCGCAGGAGATCAGCAACCATCCGGAGGTGGTGCGTCGCCTTGGCTGCCTGGCGATGAACGGGATGATCGAGGCGGATCTGTACGGCAACGTCAATTCCACCCACATCATGGGTTCGCGCATCCAGAACGGCATCGGCGGATCGGGCGACTTCGCGCGCAATGCCTATATCTCGATCTTCATGTCGCCCTCGACCGCGAAGGGCGGTGCGATCTCGGCGATCGTGCCGCACGTTGCCCATGTCGATCACATCGCGCAGGACGTGCAGATTGTGGTGACCGAGCAGGGCCTGGCCGATCTGCGCGGCCTCGCGCCCCGCAAGCGCGCCGAGCAGGTGATCGAACGCTGCGCCCACCCCAGCTACAAGCCGATGCTGCGCGACTATTATGAGCGCGCGCTGGCGGGCAGCTATGGCAAGCAGACCCCCATGCTGCCGGGCGAAGCCTTCGCCTGGCACCAGCGCTTCGTGCAAACGGGGACGATGCAGGGCTGAGCGCGGGATTCAGCCGCGGTGGCGGCTGACATAGGCGAGGATGTCTTCCGGCGTGCGGAACAGCGCGTCGGGAGACATGCCGCGCAGCAGATCCTCCGCGGCATAGCCCCATAGAACCGATCCGGCGCGCATCCCCACTTCGCGCGCGGCATCGACGTCGCGGGTCTCGTCGCCGATCGCCAGTGCTGCGTTCGGCGCGACGCCCATCTTGCGCAGCACCCGGCGAAACTTGGGTGCCTTGCCGAACAGCGAGGAGCCGCAGGCATAGCAATGGATCTGTGCCGCATGCTGGGGCCCCAGGATCTTGCGGGCATTGGCTTCGGAATTGGACGTGACGAGCGCCAGCTTTACGCCGGTTTCGACCAGCCGCTCCAGCAGGTTCGGCGTGCCGGGAAACAGTTCGATCCGATGGGCCTCGCGGCTGACTAGCTTGCGGACGTAGCGCGCGATCCACGGCATCTTCCAGCGCGCAATGCCAAGGAATTCGATCACCTCGCGCGAACTCTTGCGGCGGAGCAGCTCCACTTCATCCGGCGCGATCTTGCGGAAGCGGAAGCGTTCGGCGAGATCGTTGGCGACCGAGACGAACCAGTCACCGCTGTCGGACAGGGTACCGTCGAAATCGAAAATGACGAGATCCAGGGGCTGGGATGTCGCGACACCCCGTTCAGCCATGTCTGCCACCAGTTCCATGCATCCGGCACTCCGCCCCGTCGCCCAGTTCGATTTGTATCGTACAGTGATCGATCCGGAAATCCTGTGCGAGACGTTGCTGCAGATCCATCAGGAAAGCGTCCCCCGGATGACCGGCGGGCATCACCAGATGCGCGGTGAGCGCAGCTTCCGTGGTACTCATCGGCCAGACATGAAGATCGTGGACGCGGGTGACGCCGGGCTGGCCGAGCAGCGTCGTTTCCACGGCTTCTAGATCGATGCGGTCGGGCACCGCCTGCAGCACCATCGTCAGCGATTCGCGCAGCAGCCCCCAGGTGCCGACCAGGATGACCAGCACCACCAGCAGGCTGATCGCCGGATCGATCCAGCGCAGCCCGGTCCACCAGATCAGCGCGCCGGCGAGCACCACCGCCACCGACACCGCCGCATCGGCAGCCATGTGGAGATAGGCGCCGCGGATGTTGATGTCGTGCTCCCGCCCGCGGGCGAACAGCAGGGCGGTGCCCAGGTTCACGAGGATTCCTGTCCCGGCGACGAGCATCACCGGCATCGGCGCGACGGCGGGCGGATCGGCCAGGCGCTGAATCGCCTCGAGCAGGATCGCGCCCACGGCGAGCAGCAGCAGCAGCGCATTGGCCAGCGCGGCAAGGATCGAGGACGCACCCAGGCCATAGGTGAAGCGGCGGGTGGCAGGGCGCTTGCCCAGTTCCGCGCCGACCCAGGCGATGAGCAGGCCGAGCACGTCCGAAAGATTGTGTCCCGCATCAGCGAGCAGCGCCATCGATCCGGTCCACAGGCCGGCGCCGCCTTCGATCAGCACGAAGCCGATGTTGAGCGCCGTGCCGATGGCGAAGGCGCGGCCGAAATCGGCGGGAGCATGGCTATGGCCGTGATGATGGCCATGGCCGTGCGCATGGCCATGATCGTGACCATGGCCATGATGGCGTGCGTGTGAATGATCCCCGGACATGCGTAACGATCCTAGCGGGCGGGCATCCCGGGATGCCAGCCCCTTGTGCCGAACGGAGGCGCGTTCATCGACGGCCGCGCTTGCCATTCATGGGATTGAATGCCGGCGGCCGGATCGTCACCAGCTCGCTGCGCTCTATGGCGCCATCCTTGTTTCTGTCGAATCGGGCGTAGATCGCATCGAATCGCGCCTGGAACTCGGCCCAGCTGATCCGGTTGTCCCCGTCGCGATCCAGCTCGAACGGGCTGGGCAGCGTGTTGCGGTCGCCCATCCAACGCAGCGACCAGTCCGAATAGGCGATATAGCCGAGGCTGCCGGCATGGGCGGCATCGGCGCTGTCGAAGCTGCGCTTGAGGCCCGTGTCGAACTCGACGCGGGTGACGCGTGCGTCGCCATCCGCATCGAAGCCGGCTATCAGCAGCGCGATGGGTTCGGCGATCACCGTTGCCTGGGGCTGCGGCGTAGGCGCACCGGGGGCGATTGGCGTCGGCGGCGCAGCCCGGTCCTGCGCAAAAGCGTGAAAGGGAAAGGTGCAGGCGGCAAGCAACAGGAACAGGCGCATCAAACCCTCGTCATCGGCCGGGCAGCAGGGAGAAACTGGTCCGGAGCGCTCTCGATAGCCGCATTCTCGGGCTAGCGCATAGATGCGTCAGCTGCTGGCCGCTGCACAAACCGATCCCGCACGCCGCGAACCTTGCTCCAGCACGACAACGGCAGCGGCGCCGATCAGATAGGCCGCGAAATCCTTCCAGTCGAATCCGGTGCCCAGAAGCGCGCGGGCAGCGGCGAGCTGCCTAGGCCGAGATGCCGTACCAGATGAAAATACTGCGAAATCTCGATCGCGAACGCGAGCAGGGTTGCCGCCAAGATAGCGCGGCCGGGGCGGATCGTGGTGGTTGCGCGCAGTGCCAGATAGACGAGCACCACTGCCAGGCTGTCCCCCGCATAGGGGCGGATGACCGGATCGTGCAACCAGAGCGCGATGGCCGCTTCAACGGCGAACAGCACGACCGCCGCCAGCGCGTAACCCCAGCGTATTTGGACCCAAGGGCGCGGAGCGGACGGCAGCGAACGGCCCCCCGCGTTACCGGCCGGGCAGCAGCAGGCTGGAATCGCCGTAGCTGTAGAAGCGATAGCCGTTTGCGATGGCGTGCGCATAGGCCGCCTGCATGCGATCCAGCCCCATCAACGCGGATACCAGCATGAACAGCGTCGAGCGCGGCAGGTGGAAGTTGGTGACCAGCCCGTCGACGCCCTTGAAGCGGTAGCCGGGGGTGATGAAGATCGCGGTGTCGCCTTCGAAGGCCCGGATCACGCGATCGTCGTCGGCAGCGCTTTCGAGCAGGCGCAGGCTGGTGGTGCCGACAGCGATGATGCGATTGCCGGCGGCGCGCACGGCATTGAGGCGATCCGCCACCTCGGGTGTGATCCGGCCCCATTCTGCATGCATTTTGTGGTCGGCGGTGTCCTCCGCCTTCACCGGCAGGAAGGTGCCGGCGCCGACATGCAGCGTAAGAGTGGTGTGGCCGATCCCCGCCGCCTCCAGCGAGGCCATCAAGGCTGGCGTGAAATGCAGCGCGGCGGTGGGGGCGGCGACGGCGCCTGGCTCTGCCGCGAACATCGTCTGATAGTCCTCGGCATCGCGCGCGTCGGTCGGGCGCTTGGAGGCGATATAGGGCGGCAAGGGCATACGGCCGCAGCGTTCGAGCAGCAGCTCGACCGGCTCGTCGCCCTGGAAATCGAGTGCGAAGCTGCCATCCTCGACGCGCTCGGAGGCGATGGCGACCGCGCCCGGCCCGAAGTCGATGGCGTCGCCGTCGCGCAGCCGCTTCGCGTTGCGAATAAAGGCACGCCAGCGGCGCGGGCCTTCGCGCTTGTGGAGCGTTGCGCCGATCCGCGCCTCCCCACGCGTCCCTTCCAGCTGGGCCGGGATGACGCGCGTGTCGTTAAACACCAGGCAATCCCCGGGTCGAAGCTGCCCGGCGAGATCGCCGACGATCGCATCGCGCGTCTCCATCCCGTCCAGCACGAGCAGACGAGCGGAATCGCGGGGTGAGGCGGGCCGAAGGGCGATCCGCTCGTTCGGCAGTTCAAAATCGAAAAGGTCGACGTTCACGGCGCTGGCGCGATCACTTCTTCTTCGGCGCCGGCTTCTTCGCGGCCGGTACCGGCTTCTTCACCGGCGGCTTGGCGGGCGTCTCGGGCAGCAGCATCGGCGCGGCTGCTGCCGGGGCGGTGGGGGCGAGCGGCTGATAGGGCGGGGGATTGTCCGATTGGATATAGGCGTGGACGATCACCGTGGGGTTCTGCGGCGGCTCGCCGCGCTGGATCTTGTCGACCCATTCCATGCCGGAGATGACGCGGCCGAACACGGTATAGTCATGGTCGAAGGCCAGCTTTGGCTGCATCATGATGAAGAACTGGCTGTTGGCGCTGTTCTCCGCTTCGGTCTTCTGCTCGGGCGTGGCGTTGTCCGGCGCACCGCGCCGCGCAGCCGAAACGCTGCCGCGGACGTGCGGCAGCGAGCTGAATTCGGCGGGCACGTTGGGCAGATCCGAATCGCCCGTGCCGTCGCCCTTGGGATCGCCGCCCTGCGCGATATTATAGGGATCGTCGACGACGCGGTGGAAGGTGAGGCCGTCGTAGAAATGACGGCGCGTGAGCGTCTTGATCCGCTCGACCATCTTCGGCGCCACGTCCGGGCGAAGCCGGATCAGCACGCGGCCGCCGGTGGAAAGATCGAGAACCCAGGTGTTCTCGGGATCGGCCTGCACCAGCACGGAGGGCCGGGCGGCGGCATCGGCATTCACGCCACGAAACGGCTCGATCACCGGCTGCGGCTTCCCGCCACCCTGGGCCAATGCCGGTACGGCAAACAGCGTGGCAGCCATGGCGGCCAATGTGGCTAGGAAACGCATTGAACTTCCCACTCGCTCTAGATGAAGGCGCGGCTCTAACCCAATCGCCGGGCGCCGCAAAGCCCGGCGCGAAACGCTGCGATCAGCGGCTGCCCTTGCGGCCGATCTGGTCGATCCGGGCGACGACATCGGCTTCGACCGAAGGCGTGACGAAACGATGGATCGGGCCGCCATAGAGCGCGATTTCCTTGACCAGCCGGCTGGCGATCGGCTGGAGCGATACGTCCGCCATCAGGAAAACCGTCTCGATGCGATCGTTGATCTGCTGGTTCATGCCAGCCATCTGATATTCGTATTCGAAATCGGCGACGGCGCGCAGCCCGCGGATGATCACGCTCGCGCGCTCCCGCTCCGCAAAGTCCATCAAAAGCGAATCAAAGCTGACGACGGTGACGTCGCCGGCAGTGCCCTCTACCTCGCGCTCGACCATCGCCATCCGTTCCTCCACCGTGAACAGGGGCGATTTGGAGGGATTGGTCGTCACGCCTATCACCAGCCGATCGACGAGCTTCGCGCCGCGCCGGATGATGTCCATGTGGCCGCGCGTGATCGGATCGAACGTGCCGGGATAAACGCCGATACGGGTATGCATGGATGGAGCCCTCCCCGGGCTTAGCGATCGCGTTCCAAGGTGAACCGGGCAATGTCGCGCAGCAGATCGGCTTCGGGGCCGTAGGCGTGGAGATGGGTGATCGCCTGATCGACCAGCATCCGTGCCTGTTCGCGCGCGCGATCGATGCCGAGCAGCGACAGGAACGTTTCCTTGCCGGCGTCTCCGTCCTTGCCCAACTTCTTGCCGACCAGCGCCTCGTCGCCTTCCGCATCGAGGATATCGTCGACGATCTGGAAGGCGAGGCCGATATCGCGGGCATAGCCTCGAAGGCCGGTGCGGCCTTCGGGCGCGACGCGGCCCAGGATCGCGGCACATTCGACGGCACAGCTGATCAGCGCCCCGGTCTTCATCGCCTGGAGCCGGGTGACGGTGGCGAGATCGAAGCTCGCCTTTTCCGCTTCCAGATCCATCATCTGGCCGCCCGCCATGCCGGAGGGGCCGGAAGCGCGCGCGAGTTCGGAAATCAGATCGACCCGGACGAAGGGGTCGGGGTGCGTCGCTTCGTGCGCCAGCAGCTCGAACGCCAGGTCGTGAAGGCAATCGCCCGCCAAGATGGCGGTGGCCTCGTCGAACGCCTTGTGCACCGTCGGCTTGCCCCGGCGCATGTCGTCATCGTCCATTGCGGGCAGATCGTCATGGATCAGCGAATAGACGTGGATGCATTCGAGCGCGGTCGCGACGCGGGCGGCGCAGCTCTTGTCGACAGCGAAAAGCTGGGCGGTGGCGAACACCAGTAGCGGGCGCAGCCGCTTGCCGCCGCCGATCGCCGCGTGCCGCATCGCCCGATAGAGGTCCGCCCGGGGATCGTCGGGCACTTCCAGCAGCCGATCGAACTGCGCATCGATCTCGGCCGCCACCTGGCGCAGTGCCGATTCGAGCGCGAGCGAAGCATGGGTCACGCTCGCCACGCCTCAGCCCGCTGCGAAGGGCGTGGTGCCGGCGGCGCGGCCGTCGGCATCGGTGCGGATCGCTTCGATCCGGGCCTGCGCCGCATCGAGCCGCGCGGCGCATTGCCGGCGCAGCTGGTCGCCGCGCTCATAGAGGTCGATCGCCTCCTGCAGGGCCGCTTCGCCGCTCTCCAGCCGGCTCACGATCTTCTCGAGTTCCTTCAGCGCCTCTTCGAAGGAGAGGGCCGTGATGTCCGCTTGTTCCGCCATGGTGACGCTATGCGGCAGGGCGGGGCCCGATGGCAACCGGGCCCCACAGCAATTTACTGGCCGGCGGGCTTGGCTGGCGTGCGATAGCGATCGAACCAGGCGAGAATGGCCGCCGCCTTGGCCGCCGACTGGCTCGGTCGTGCGGTGAATCCGCCATGGCTGGCGCCCGGCACCTTCACCAGCGCGGTCGGCACGCCGCGGATCTGGAGCGCGGCATAATATTGCTCCGATTCGCTGACCGGCGTGCGATAGTCCTCGCTGCCGACGACGACGAGCGTCGGGGTCCTGACGTTGCCGACCAGGCTGAGCGGCGAGCGGTTCCAATAGCTCATCGGATCCTCCCAGGGCTGCTTGGCGAACCAGTAGCGCGAGGTGAAGCCGGTCGCGTCCATGGTCAGCGCCTCGCTGATCCAGTTGATCACCGGCTTCTGCGTGGCGGCGGCCTTGAAGCGATCGTTCTTGCCGACGATCCAGGCGGTGAGCACGCCGCCGCCCGATCCGCCGGTGACGAACAAATTGTCCGGATCGGCGACTCCCGCCGCGACCGCCGCGTCCACCGCAGCCATCAGGTCCCCATAATCGTCACCCGGGTACTTCTTGTCGATCAGGTCGGCGAATTCTTCGCCGTAGGACGTGCTGCCGCGCGGATTGGCATAGAGCACTGCATAGCCGTGCGCGGCGTAGAGCTGATAGTCGGTCGAGAAGCCGGGGCCATAGGCCGTGTGCGGGCCGCCATGGATCTCGAGGATGGTCGGCACGCGGGTGCCGGGCTTCATGCCTGGCGGGGTGACCAGCCAGGCGTCGATCGTGCGGCCATCGGGCGCGGTCACCGCCAGCGGAGTCACCGGGGCAAGCGTCTTGGCGGCGAGGACGGTGTCGTTGAGGTGGGTCAGGCGCTTGCCGTTCACATAGATATCGGCCGGGTGCAGCGCATCGCCGCCGGTATAGGCGATGGTGCCGCCCGCGGAGACCGAGAAGTCGCCGCCGGTATAGGGCCGGTCGAGCCCGCCGCCGCCAAGGCCTGTCGCGACGGTGGTTGCCTTGCCGTCGAGCCCGATGCGGGCGACGAGCTTGTGGCCGTGATCGTCATAGGAAACGAACAGGCTGCGGCCGTCCTTGGCCCACACCGCGCCGTCGATGCTCTTGTCGAGCCCGGCGGTGAGCGACCGGCTGCCGCTGCCGTCGCGGTTCATCACGTAGAGCTGGGTGTTCTGGAAGCTGCGATGCGTGTCGTCGAAGCCGAGATAGGCGATGCGAGCCCCGTCGGGCGAAAGCACCGGTGCCGCATCGGGGCCGTAGCGCTTGGTCAGCGGGGTCAGCGTGCCGGAGATCACGTCGACGGCGTAGATTTCGCTGTCATTGGGCTCGCGCTCCCAATCCTCGCGACGATTGCTGCCGAAGAAGATCGTGCGGCCGTCGTTCGACCAGGCGAGCGGGCCGGCATCGTCGGACTTGCCGAAGGTGACCTGGCGCGGCGCGCCGCCATCCGCCGCAACGACGAAGATATGGTCCGCGCCGGGCTTGAGATAGCCGCCGCCATCGGCGCGGTAGGTAACGCGGTCGATGATCTCCAGCGGCTCGGCCCATTTGGCACCCTCGGGCTTGGGCGGCTGGCTGCCGAGCTTCATGCCTTCGCCGGGCACGGTCATGGTATAGGCGATCTGCTTGCCGTCGGGCGACCAGGTGATTGCCTGTGGACTGTCCGGCAGGCCCGTAATGCGGGCGGTGGCACCGGTCGCGATCCAGCGGACGAATAGCTGCGGCGCGCCACCCTCGGCGCTGGAGACATAGGCGAGGCGCGTGCCGTCGGGAGACCAGCGCGGCTGGCTGTGCGAACCGGGGCCAGCGACCAGGGGGGCCTGGTCGCCGGTCTTCACATCTATCAGCCAGATTGCCCCGCGGGTACGATCGGTCATGATGTCAGCCGATTGGCGGACATAGGCAATCTTGCTGCCGTCCGGGCTGATCTGTGGATCGCTCGCCTGCTCCAGCGCGAACAAGTCGCTGCCGGTGAACAGGCGGGTAGGGCCGTTCTGCGCGGCCGCGGCGATGGGCATTGCGGCGCTGAGAAGCAGCGCGAGTGTAATGAAGCGCATGTTCGAGATATCCCCCGGATGTCGTGGGCGTAAGGTGCTTCGGGCGTCGTGTGTTTGGCAAGCGATCTACCGAAAATGATTTGCCGCGAGGTCGATTGCCGCGGTGGCACCACGCGCCTAGCTCGGCGTTGGGCGAAGCGAAGGAGACTTGCGGATGTTCGAAATCATCAACCCCGCGACGGGCGAAACCGTTGAGCGCGTCGCCGAGTTGGACGATGCCGCCATCGAGGCGGCGCTAGCGCGCGCGGCGGCCGAGTACCGGCGATGGCGGCAGACGCCGATCGAAACGCGCACTGCGCTGCTGAACCAGATCGCTGATATCTGGGACGCGAACAAGCAGTACCTCGCCGAACTGGCGGTGCGCGAGATGGGCAAAACCATCACCGGGGCGATCGCCGAGGTGGAGAAATGTATCTCCGGCTTCCGCCATTATGCCCAGCATGGTCCCGCCTATCTTGAACCAACTAAGGTGAAGACGCCGACCGGCCATGCCGTCGCGCGCTGGCTGCCGCTGGGGCCGGTGCTCGCCGTGATGCCGTGGAATTTCCCGTACTGGCAGGCAGTGCGCTTCTTGGCCCCGACGATCCTTGCCGGTAATGTCGCACTGCTCAAGCACGCCTCGAGCGTCCAGGGCTGCGCGGCGGCTATGGAAGATATGGCGCGGAAGGCGGGCGCGCCCGAGGGGCTGTTCCAGAACCTCGCGATCAAGTCGAACAAGGTTGATGCCATCATCGCCGACAAGCGGGTCGTGGCGGTAACACTCACTGGCAGCGAAGGCGCGGGGGCCAAGGTGGCAGAGGCCGCGGGGCGGGCGCTCAAGAAGGTTGTCCTAGAACTGGGCGGTTCCGATCCATTCATCGTCATGCCTTCGGCCGATCTCGATGCCGCCGTGAAAACAGCCGTCACAGCCCGGGTGCAGAATGCGGGCCAGAGTTGCATTTGCTCGAAGCGGATGATCGTCCATGCCGACGTGTACGATAGCTTCTTGGAGAAGTTCGTCGCAGGCATGGAAGCGGTGCAGATCGGTGATCCCATGGAAAAGGCGACGGCAATGGGGCCGCTCTCCAGCGTGCAGCAGCGCGATACCGTTCTGGAGCAGGTCGCCAAGGCACGAGGCGCGGGCGCAAAGCTACTGACCGGCGGCACCAAGATTGAGCGGCAGGGTGCTTGGATGACGCCGGGCGTGCTCGTCGATCTCGATCCGGAAAGCGACGTCGCTAAGGAGGAGATCTTCGGGCCAGTCGCTGCGGTGTACAAGGTGCCTGACATCGACGCGGCGATCACGCTAGCGAACGATGTGCCTTATGGCCTTGGTTCGTCGGTATGGACGCAGGACGAGGGTGAAATCGAGCGGTTTGCCCAAGACATCGAAGCGGGGATGACGGCGGTGAATTCGCTTCTCGCGTCGGTACCCGAAGCGCCGTTCGGGGGCGTGAAGCTTTCCGGTCATGGCCGGGAACTCGGCCCTTGGGGGCTGCACGAGTTCATGAACCTGAAGGCGGTGATGTTCGGCGGAGGCAACACGCCGGGCGATTGACGCAATGAGCGGGAGGGAAGGCCGCGACCTTCCCTCCCAGTCGGATCAGCGGCCGCGGGGCGGACCCCGGCGCTGCGGCGGACGGCCCGCATTTGGGCCGTTCCGATGCGGCGGCGGGCCACGGCGAGCAGGCCCATCGGCGCGTGCAGACGGTTGCGGCGCATCGGTAGCCCGTTCGATCCGGATACCGTCATCGTCATCGCCGGCGGTGCGAGCGAACTTCTCGACCGCGGTGGCGAACTTGGCGGCCAGCTGGCTCGGCACCTGAAAGTGGGTTTCGTTCGCCGAAATCCGGATCGCGCCCACTTCGTTGCGGGTGATGTGGCCGCGGCGGCAGATGAGCGGCAACAGCCAGCGCGGGTCGGCGTTCTGGCGACGACCGATGTCCATGCGGAACCAAACGGTGTCGTCGAAGCCTGGGCGGTGCCGTTCCTGCTGGGCAGCGCGCCGGGCTTCCGGCGTCGCTTCAATCAGTTCCTCCGGGGCGGGCAGTGCGGCGCGGTGCGCGCGGACCAGTGCTGCCGCGATTTCGGCTGGCGTCTTGGCTTCGAGCAGCCGCTCGGCCAGCGCCTGATCTTCCTCGTCGGTTTCGATCGGCTGGAGCAGAGTTTCGATGAGCCGGGCGCGATCGGCCGCACGCACGTCGTCGGCGGTCGGGGCTTCGATCCATTCGGCTGGGATACGGGCGCCGCGAAGCATCTGTTCCACCCGGCGACGGCGCGGATAGGGCACGATCAGCACGGCCGTGCCTTTCTTGCCAGCGCGGCCGGTGCGGCCCGAGCGATGCTGCAGCGTTTCAGCGTCGCGCGGCAATTCCACATGCACCACCAGCGTTAGCGTCGGCAGATCGATGCCGCGCGCGGCCACGTCGGTCGCGACGCAGACGCGCGCGCGCTGGTCGCGCAACGCCTGCAGTGCGTGGTTTCGCTCCGACTGCGAATGTTCGCCCGATAGGGCAACGGCTGCGAAGCCGCGCTCGATCAGGCTGGCATGGAGATGACGGACATTGTCCCGGGTCGCACAGAACAGGATTGCCGTCTCGGCATCGTGCAGGCGCAGCAGGTTGATGACGACGTGCTCGATATCGGCAGGCGCGACGGTGACGGCCTGATAGCTGATATCGCCGTGGCCGCGATCGTCGCTCTTGGTGGTAATCTGGAACGCGTCACGCTGGTAGCGCTTGGCGAGCGCAACGATCGGGCGCGGCATGGTTGCCGAAAAGAGCAGCGTACGGCGCTCGTCCGGCGTGGCATCCAGAATTGCTTCCAGTTCCTCGCGGAAGCCCATGTCGAGCATCTCGTCGGCCTCGTCGAGGACCGCCACGCGCAACGCCGACAGGTCGAGCGCGCCGCGTTCGAGATGATCGCGGAGGCGCCCTGGCGTGCCGACGACGATGTGTGCGCCATGGTTGAGCGTGCGGCGTTCCTTCGACGCGTCCATGCCGCCGACGCAGGTGGCGATGCGAGCGCCGGCGGGCGCATAGAGCCAGATCAGTTCCCGGCTCACCTGCAGCGCAAGTTCACGCGTCGGGGCGATGATCAGCGCCAGGGGGGTGGCCGCCGGCGGCAGCATGTCTGCGCCGGCCAGCAGTTCCGGCGCCATCGCAAGGCCGAACGCTACCGTCTTGCCGGACCCCGTCTGGGCGGAAACGATCAGGTCGCGGCCGGCTGCATCGGCTTCGAGAACGGCAGACTGAACAGGCGTCAGCGCGGAATAGCCACGCTGTTCGAGCGCCTCGGCAAGGCGCTGCGGAATATTGTTAATCGACATGAGAACCCTAAAAATGGGGCTGCGCGCGGTATACCGCTAGCCCAAACAACAAGCAGGCGCGCCCCTCTATCCTCGCGCGCGATCGATCAGCCAGATGGCGAGTGCGAGCAGAAGCCCCACCACCAGTCCGGCCAGCAATCCCGTCGTCGCCTGTCCCTGCACCGCACCGGCGACCGCGCCGATTAGAATGCTCGCCGTCAACAGGAAGCCGCCGGCTACTGGGGAACGCGATGGCGTTGATTGCATAGCCCCCTTTGCCATGCATTGCGTCGCGACGCCAGCCCGGCACATTGGTTTCGCCGCCGTTCACCAGCATCGTCCACCGAAGCGGAGGGAAATCGGCGTATCCGGAACAGGACACGGGCTTCGCGCCTGTCGTGTACGGAGTTAGAATGGACGTCTATCCCTATCTCGGTCACCGGGACGAAGTGGCAGACGCTGCGGATCTGTTGCGTCGGTTCGGCGAAGCCGCTGGTGGCGAGGCTGCGGCGCGTGCCGAAGCGAGTCGCGACCTGGGGAATTACGTGCATTTCTGCCGTTGGCGCCAGATCGAGCGGCTGGTCATGCTCCTGTCCGTCCCCCGTGCGCTGGGCACCATTCACTAGCCAGCCGAGCGGCTGCAATCTGCAGCATGCTGCATCCGTTCGCTTTTCATGCTACAGCGTCCTTCGCCGTGTAGTGCTGGCAGGAGGGCGTAAGCGTGATCCGTGCGCTGTTGAGGATGGCCTTGCTGGCAGGCCTGGGGATCGGAACCGCGCACGCGCAGACGCCCACGACGATTCCCCTGGCGGCGTTCGTCGATTCGTTGGGGATCAACATCCACATCAACTACAAGGACGGGGCCTATGCCGATGCCGGGCAGGTCGCCGCCGATCTGCGCCATCTGGGCATCGTACATGTGCGGCAGGGAATACCGGCCAGTTGGGGCACGGTGCGGCCCGCCGATTTCACCACGCTGGCGCAGCAGGGTATTCGCTTCGACATGGTCCTGCGCTGGGAAGACGTGGAGAACGGCTTCTACCAGACATTCCTGCATGACCTGGTGCAGGCGAATCCCGGATCGCTCGCCGCCATCGAGGGCTTCAACGAGATCAACAACTGGCCCGTCACCTATGCCGGCCAGACGGGCCCTGCGGCCGCGCAGATGGCGCTGCAGGCGGTGTATGCCGCAGTGCGCGCCGATCCGCTGCTGAAAGGCGTTCCGCTGTTCGACATGACCGGCGCGCCCCGTGTCGCCCGGATCAACAAGCGCGCCGATTTCGCCAATGCGCATCCCTATCCGCACAACGGCCGCCAGCCGTGCGGCGCTGTCGACCGGGCATTTGACGAAGGATATGTCCAGCCCGCGCCCCTGCCCCGGGTGATCACCGAGATCGGCAACTTCACCCTGCCGCGCGACTGGCCTGCCAACAAATCCTGGTGGCACGGTTATACCATGCTCGGCGTGGACGAGGCGACGCACGCGAAAAGCGTAATCGCCGCCTATTTCTGCGCCGCCCGCGCCGGCGTGTCGCGCACCTATGTGTACGAACTGCTCGACGAAAAGCCGGATCCAGCCAACACCCAGCCGGAGATGCGGTTCGGAGTGTTCCGGTTCGATCACAGCCCGAAGCCGGCGGCCACCGCCATCCGCAACCTGGTACTGCTGTTGAACCAAGCGGCAGTCCGGCCGGGATCAGCGGCGCTGGCCCGCGACGCGATCACAGCTCCGGCGTCGGTTCGGAAGCTGTTGCTACGTAAGCAGGGCGGCGGGTTGATCCTGGCCTTGTGGAACGATGTCGACTTTTGGTCCTTCGACGGGCCGCTGAACGCCGCGCCGGTTCCGGTGACGCTGCGGCTCTCGAGGCCGGTCGCGGTCGACATCTTCGATCCTCTAGCGGGCACAGCGCCCGTCGCGCGCCGCGGTGCGGCGCTGGCAATCGATATTCCGGTGCCAGATCATCCCATATTGGTAGAACTTATCAACTGATCGGACCCGTTTGCGGAGCTGGCGAGTTTCCGCCCGACTTCGCCTTCGAGGTTTGCGTGACCCATCCCCAAATTCTTTCCCTGATCGTCCTGGCCGGGATGATGCTGCTCTTCATCTGGGGGAGGCTGCGCTACGACATGGTGGCGGTGCTGGCGCTGCTCGCTGCCTTGGCTGTGGGGGTGGTGAAGCCGAAAGAGGCGTTCACCGGCTTCGCCGACGATATCGTCGTCATCGTCGGCTCGGCGCTCGTCCTTTCCGCCGCCGTGCAGCGTTCGGGTGTGATCGAGCGGGCGATGCTGCTGCTCCAGCGCAGGGTGACGCGCGTGCGTTCGCAGTTGTTGCTGCTCAGCGCCAGCGTCGGCTTCGCTTCGGCACTGGTGAAGAATATCGGCGCGTTGGCGATCATGATGCCCGTAGCGTTCCAGATGGCGAAGCGCTCCAAGGCTTCGCCCGCCACGTTCTTGATGCCGATGGCGTTCGCCTCGCTACTTGGCGGGCTGATCACGCTGATCGGTACTTCGCCCAACATCATCGTCAGCCGGGTGCGCGAGGAAATGACCGGCCAGCCTTTCGGCATGTTCGATTATGCGCCGGTGGGGCTGGGGCTGACGGCGGTCGGCCTCATCTTCCTGCGCTTCGCCTATCGGCTGATCCCGCGCGACCGCCGCGCCGCGCCGACGCTGGGCGAGGCGATGGACATCGAGGATTATGTGACCGAAGCCGCCGTGCCCGAAGGGTCGGCGGCAGTTGGCGAGACGGTCGCCGAGTTTCGCGAGCGCCACGACCAAGCCGTGGCCGTCACCACCATCTTACGCGGCGGTATCCGTAGCACACCTTTCCCGGACAACCGTCTTCGCGTCGACGACGTGCTGATCCTGACCGGCGCGCCCGATGATCTGGAGCGGGTGATCGCCACCGACGCTTTGGTGCTGGAGGGGCAGGAGCGCGCCCAGCCCGATGGCAGCACCGGCGAAGTCGGCGTGATCGAGGCGGTGATCGGCACCGATTCCACGCTGATCGGTCGCACTGCGGGGCGGCTGGGGTTGCACGAGCGGTTCGGCGTCAACCTCATTGCAGTATCGCGCCAGGGTGAGCGCCTGTCGGCACGCCTCGGCGATATCGAGCTGCGCGCCGGCGACGTGATCGTGCTGCAAGGCCCGCTGGCGCTGCTGTTCGAGCGGCTGGGCGAACTGGGCTGCCTGCCGCTCGCCCAGCGCGAGCTGCGGCTCGGCAGCGCCCGCAAAGGGCTGTTGCCGCTGGCCATCCTGGGCGTGGCGATGGCGGCGACGGCAACAGGCTATGTGCCGGTGGCTGTCGCGTTCTTCGCGGCGGCGGGGCTTACCATCCTGCTCGGTGCACTGCCGGTGCGCGAAGCCTATGACCATATCGAATGGCCGATCCTGGTGATGCTCGGCGCTCTCATCCCGGTCAGCGACTCGCTGCGCACCACGGGGGCCAGCAAGGTGATCGGCGACAATCTGGGCTATCTCGCCGCGACCATGCCCCCGTGGGGGGCGGTAGCGCTGATCCTGGCGGCGGCGATGGCCGTGACGCCGTTCCTCAACAACGCCGCGACGGTGCTGGTGATGGCCCCGATCGCCGCGACCTTCGCAGGCCAGCTCGGCTATCGGCCCGAGGCGTTTCTGATGGCCACCGCCGTGGGCGCGGGCTGCGATTTCCTCACGCCGATCGGCCACCAGTGCAACACGCTTGTGATGGGGCCGGGCGGGTATCGTTTCGGGGACTATGCGCGATTGGGGGCACCCTTGTCCCTGCTCGTGCTGCTGGTAGGCACGCCGCTGATCATGGCCGTGTGGCCGGTGCACTGAGAAACGAGGGACTTTTGATGGAACGGATGATGCGGTTCGAGCAGACCGGCGGACCCGAGGTGCTGCAATGGGTCGACGTGGATGTGCGCGCGCCCGAATCGGGCGAGGTGCGACTGCGGACCGAGGCGGCGGGACTGAACTTCATCGACGTGTACCACCGCACCGGCGTCTATCCGGCCGAGCTCCCCTCCGGCATCGGCGTCGAGGGGGCGGGTGTGATCGAGGCGGTGGGCGAGGGCGTCACCGGCTTTGCGGTGGGCGATCGGGCGGCGACGTTCGGGCCGGCGCTCGGATCCTACGCCACGGTGCGCAACGTCAAGGCCGAGAGCCTGTTCAAGCTGCCGCAAAACATCGACAGCGAAACCGCTGCCGCGGTGCTGCTGAAAGGATGCACGGTCGAGTTCATGGTCGAGCGCGCCGCCAGAGTGCAGCCGGGCTGGACGGTGCTCGTCCATAGCGCCGCCGGGGGCGTCGGCCAGATCGCCGTCGCGTGGCTCAAGGCGATCGGCGCGACGGTGATCGGCACGGTTGGCCATGAAGCCAAGGTAGAAAAGGCGCGCGCGGTCGGCTGCGACCATGTGCTGCTCTCGCGGCAGGACGATGTGGCGGTGCGGGTGCGCGAGATTACCGGCGGCGAAGGCGTGCGGGTGGTGTTCGACGGCATCGGCAAGGCGACGTGGGAGACTTCGCTGGCCTCGGCGGCGCGGCGAGGGCTGATCATCAGCTATGGCAATGCCAGCGGTTCGGTGGAGGGCGTGAAGCTCGCCGCGCTCAATCAGCATGGTTCGCTGTTCGTTACCCGGCCCAAGCTGTTCGACTATTATGTGACCCCCGAGGAGCGCGCTGCTGGCGCCGCGCGACTGTTCGAGATGCTGGAGAATGGCGCGATCAAGGCCGAGATCGGCCAGCGCTTCGCGATCCAGGATGCGGCGGAGGCACACCGCGCGATCGAGGGCGGGCAGACGACGGGATCGACGATCCTATTGCCGTGAGGTGATCAGCCGCCGCCTGCGTCCCTCCCGCGAGCGAGGTGTTATTTCCTCTTGGTCAGGGCCGCAACGCAGCTGGCCTGATCGAGGGGGCTGCCATCGCGCTGACGGGCATCGACCCAGGTGACCGATGCCTCTCCGCTGCCCCGTTCGGGGGGATACAGATAGGTATCGAGCACGCAAATTGGCCCGACGAACTGCAGCTTGCGCCCCTTGCCCTCGGTTACGTCCAGCCGCGGCTGGCCGAACCGGGCGAGCAGCTGCGGCACGGTGAGTCCACGCACCGGCGACAGATTGGCAGGCTGTCGAGGCACCGGCACCTCCGATGCCGCCAGCGGCCGGGCCGGACGGGCAGCTGGGACCGTGCCCGAACAGGCGGCGAGCAGCAGCGCGAACAGCGGTACGGATGGCTTGGCGATACGGGCTAGGTTCAAGCGACGTTCCCTCGGTTGCACTCTTTGCGGCCTCTCTCTACGGCGACGTCCAATACTATTGGAGCCCTAAACCTTGACCAACCCCAGCTTTGACGTGGTCGCGATCGGAAACGCCATCGTCGACATCCTCGCCCAGGCCGACGACGCCTTCATCGAATCGATCGGCGTGCCCAAGGGTTCGATGCAGCTGATGTTCTCGCCCGAAGAGGCCGATGCGCTCTACGCCAAGATGGGTCCGGGTCGCGAGGTTTCCGGCGGCTCGGCGGCGAACACCGTAGCGGGAATCGCCGCGCTCGGCGGCAAGGCGGCGTTCATCGGCCAAGTCGCCGACGACCAACTCGGCACCGTGTTTGCGCACGATATCCGCGCGGCGGGCGTGCATTTCGACACTGCGGTCCGCCCCGGCCAGCCGACCACCGCGCGCTGCCTGATCTTCGTGACGCCGGACGGCCAGCGTACGATGAACACCTTCCTCGGCGCTTCGCAGTTCCTCCCCGCCAGCGCGCTGGACGAGCAACTGATCGCCAACGGCGCGATCCTCTATCTCGAAGGCTATCTGTGGGATCCGGAAGAGCCGCGTGCCGCGATGCGCAAGGCGATCGAGATCGCCCGCGCCGCCGGCCGCAAGGTGGCCTTCACCCTGTCCGACGTTTTCTGCATCTCGCGCCACGGCGATGATTTCCGCAAGCTGATCGATGGCGGGCTGATCGATATTCTGTTTGCCAACGAAGCCGAACTGCTGGCGCTGTGCCAGCATGAGGACTTCGAGGCGGCGGTGCAGCATATGCATGGCAAGGTGCCGCTACTCGTCGTTACCCGCAGCGAGAAGGGTGCGATCGCGCTGCAGGGCGACGAGCGGGTAGAGGTTTCCGCCGAGCCGATCAGCGCGCTGGTCGATACCACCGGTGCGGGTGACATGTTCGCCGCCGGCTTCCTGCATGGGCAGGCGCAGGGCAAGGGACTGGAAGAATCGCTCCGCCTGGGCGCGATCTGCGCCGCCGAGATCATCCAGCATTATGGCGCGCGCGCCGAAAAGGACCTCAAGGCGCTCGCCGCCGCCAAGATCGGCTGAGGCGTTCGGCTTCACCCAAAGAAGAAGGGCCGGAGGATCGCTCCTCCGGCCCTTTCTTTTTGTGCGTGCCGATCCGGGGATCAGGCGTCCTTGTAGCCCGGCGTATGCGCGTCGCCGATCGGCGGCACCGGCTGGGGCGGAGCGTCGGCATCGACTTCCGGCACATCGACGATGCCGCGGCCGACATGGCTGCGCGACCGGCTGTACGCGTAGTACACGACCAAGCCGATCGCGGCCCAGCCGAAGAACAGAGTGATCGTGGGCCCGGAGAGGCTGAAGAACAGATACACGCAGCCGGCGATCGCGATCGGTGCCGTGACCATGATCGCCGGGGTACGGAACGGGCGGTGACGGCTGGGATCGGTCTTGCGCAGCACGATCACCGCGATGGAGACCGCGGCGAAGGCGAACAGCGTGCCGGAGTTCGACACGTCCGCGAGCAGGCCCACCGGGAAGAACGCTGCGAACAGCGATACGAAGATGCCGGTCAGGATGGTGATGACGTGGGGCGTATGCCACCTCGGGTGCACGCGCGAGAAGAATTCGGGCAGCAGACCGTCGCGGCTCATCACGAAGAAGATGCGGGTCTGGCCGAACATCATCATCAGGATCACCGAGGGAAGCGCGATGATCGCCGCAGCACCCACGAGCCAGCCGAGGAACGGATGGCCGATCGAACGCAGCGTCCAGGCCAGCGCTTCCTTCGAGCACACCACCGCCTGCTCAGACAGCGCGCGGCACGCTTCCGACAGCGCCGGCGTGCCGGGCGACAGCACTTCACCGGCAGGGCCGTAGACCGGCTGCGCGCCCACGGTGCCGATCACGCCCGAGGCGACGAGCATGTAGAAGATGGTGCAGATGGCGAGGCTGCCGATCAGGCCGATCGGCATGTTGCGCTGCGGGTTCTTGGTCTCTTCGGCGGCGGTCGACACCGCGTCGAACCCGACATAGGCGAAGAAGATCGAGGCAGCCGCACCCGAAATGCCGGCAAAGCCGAGCGGCGCGAAGGGGGTGAACTGGCCGGTCTTCAGCACGGGGATCGTGACGATCACGAACATCGCCAGCGCAAGGATCTTGATGCCGACCAGCACCGCGTTGACCGTGGCGCTTTCCTTGGTACCCTTCACCAGCAGCGCGGTGACGATCGCGGCGACTGCCATGGCAGGCAGGTTGATCATGCCGCCGTCGAACGGCCCGCGGATCAGCGCCAGCGGCACTTCGATGCCGAAGTTATGCTGGATGAAGCCCATCATGTAGCCGGACCAGCCGACCGAGACGGCCCCCGCCGCGATTGCATATTCGAGGATCAGCGCCCAGCCGACCATCCAGGCGACCAGTTCGCCCATCACCGCATAGCTGTAGGTGTAGGCGGAGCCGGAGACCGGCACCATCGCTGCCATTTCGGCATAGCAGAGCGCCGCCACTGCGCAGACGAAGCCGGCGATGACGAACGAGATCATCATGCCCGGCCCGGCCTTCTGCGCCGCCTCGGCGGTGAGCACGAAGATGCCGGTGCCGATCACCGCGCCGATGCCCAGCATGGTCAGCTGGAAGGCGCCGAGCGAGCGGTGGAGCGATTTCTTTTCGGCTGTGGCTAGAATGGCATCGAGAGGCTTTACGCGCCCGAATATCATTGCATGGTCCCCTATGCGGCGAGCGTTGCGCCGCCCCCAAATTGGTAAAGGCGCGAGCCTAACCGCAAACGCGCCGTGCGCAATCCCTTACGGCGTGCCGATGCGAAACAATGTTGCGCTCCGGCGCAATTACCGGGCGAGCATCGGACCGAGCGGCTGCCCTGCGAAAATATGGACGTGCAGGTGCGGCACCTCCTGGCCGGCGTCCAAGCCGGTATTGGCGAGCAGGCGGTAGCCGGGCTCGACGAACCCCGCCTCGCGCGCCACCTTGCCGACCGCCCGGACGAACCCCGCAATCTCCGCCTCGGAGGCGCGGGCCGAAAAATCGTCCCAGCTGACATAGGCGCCCTTGGGAATCACCAGGATGTGGTGCGGCGCTTGCGGCGCGATGTCGTGAAAGGCGAGAGCGTGGTCGTCCTCATGGACCTTCTTCGCCGGAATTTCGCCGCGCAGGATCTTGGCGAAGATGTTCTGGTCGTCATAGGGCTTGGTCGGGTCGATCGGCATTGGTTGCTCCGTGGTTCAGATCCTCCCCGCAACGGGGAGGATCGAAGGGCCGGCAGGTTCACGCCCCCCGCGCCGCCTTTTCGGCGATGCCGGATACGCCTTCGCGCCGCGCCAGCTCGGCGCGGACATCGTTGAGGCTCAGCCCCATATCGGCGAGCAGCACGAGCAGGTGGAAGATCAGGTCCGCTGATTCCTTCACCAGCTCGGCGCGATCGTCCTGGATCGCGGCGATCACCGCTTCGGTGGCTTCCTCGCCCAGCTTCTGCGCGATCTTGGCGCGGCCGCGAGCGGTGAGCTTGGCGACATAGCTGGTCGCGGGGTCGCCGCTGCGGCGGTCGCGGATGGTCTGTTCGAGCACGTCGAGGAGGTCGGCCATGGCCTGCCGCTGCGGGAGCGGTGCGGCGCTGTCAATCCTGGCGCGCGGGATTGCGGCGTTTACCCTATGGGTGCTGCGAGCGATTCGCGGCAGCAGGGCAGGTCATGACGGGGCAGGAAGGCGAATCGGAAACAGGGCGGGGGCGGCTGTCGCGGCCTTTGTGGCTGGTGCTGGGGTTCGTGTTCATGGGCCTCGGCTTTATCGGCGCGCTGCTGCCGCTGCTGCCGACGACGATCTTCCTGATCCTTGCCGCGGGCTGCTTCGCCCGTTCCTCGCCACGGCTGGAGGCGTGGCTGCTCGGGCATAAGCGATTCGGGCCCACGCTGGTGGCGTGGCGCGAACAGGGCGCGATCCCCCGCAAGGGCAAGGCGCTGGCGTGCGCGGGCATGGCGCTCGGCTACGGCCTGTTCGCCTGGGGCGCGCGGCCGGGGCCCTGGCTGGCGGCCGGGGTGGCGGCGGCGATGCTGGGGTGCGCGTGGTATGTGCTGAGCCGGCCGACGGCGGTTTGATCAGCGCGTGCGGGCCGTTCGGCGCTTCCAAGCCGCGGGTGAAGGCGGAAACGGCCAGAGCACCGCCACGCCAGTGCGGTGATCCCCGACCGAAGTTTAGGAAGTTTAGGCTCGTGCGCGTTTTCGCGGGCTGTGCCACGAGCCGACGAATGAGATGTGAAGTTTAGGAAGTTTAGGCTCGTGCGCGTTTTCGCAGGCGCCGCCACGCGCCGACGAAGAGATGCGAAGTTTAGGAAGTTTAGGCTCGTGCGCGTTTTCGCGGGCGCCGCCACGCGCCGACGAATGAGGTGTGAAGTTTACGAAGTTTAGGCTCGTGCGCGTTTTCGCGGGCGCCGCCACGCGCCGATGAATGAGGTGTGAAGTTTAGGAAGTTTAGGCTCGTGCGCGTTTTCGCAGGCGCCGCCACGCGCCGACGAATGAGGTGTGAAGTTTAGGAAGTTTAGGCTTCTGGAGGATCGGGCATGCGCCAGCTCGTTGAAGTCGGCCAAAGAGGCGAAGCGTTTCGCTTCGCAGGCAGGAGCATTGGCAAACGATATCAAAGAGCAGCCCCGAAGAGCGAGGCTTTGGTACATATAGAGAACGATAGCGCAGCCGCAAGATGGTGCCGCACCCGCAACTGTGCGGGCGATGGTCGCACCGAATGCCCGGAGTTGGGTGGTTAGCGGCCGTTCCTTAGTTCGCGTCCTATGACGCGAGACGCAATTGACACCCACGCATTTGTGACATGTCGCCCCGCCGTTCCAAGACGCCTGCCTCGACAAGATCGGCAAGCCGAGACGCCAAAAAGAAGGCTTCCGCTTGATGGACGTCCTCTTCGATGAAATTTCCCAAAACTCTCCCAACAATTTTGGCCATCGGCTGCCAATCGGTCGTCGCGACAGCTATTAGAGAGGCGTCGAACTCCGACAAAGGTGCCGAGATGAGATGATCCCCGACGATAATGCGAAGCGGAGCATCCTCAGATTGCAGGATGCGCCATTGCGCAACCCGACGCGCCCGTTCTTTTGCCGTAAGCGACTCTTCAGAACCCAGAAGCTCCGTTATATCTTCCGCATAATAGAGGGATGAACTGGGAACGTTCATTACAAAACACGGTAGTTGTTCCGTTTGAGATAACCACCACAGAAAGCCCGCATAACTTCGTACGTAATTGAATGAGACCCAAGCGATTATCCGAAAATCAGACGAACGAGCGACTTCCAACGATTGGGTTGTCTCATCGACGACCTCCTGCCACCCGCAATAGCCTAATACCTCCTTAACCCACCGCGCGCGGTCCACTTCGCCACCCGTAGATATGGGTCCGAAGCTGAAATCATCGAATACACCTAGGACTTGCTCGTCGCGCTCGGCGATTTGGAGTGCTTGCCGCAACGATTCGGCTGCAGAGTCGCTAAAAACTATATGGAGAGCGGGACCTTGGGTCATCCGAACAGCCGTAAGCGTCCGACCAAGGCCGTCTGAGGGAAAGCGGCATGTCCGTTCCCGCCCACTTGCGGACGTTAGGCCCTACGTGACATGTTCCGGCTATGACCGTCGCTCTTGAAGCTGAAGTCCAACCGGCAACGCTTTCTCTCCCGCTCGATCAAAAATTTATGGTCGAGCGAGGGAGTGATCTTCACGCAGCTTTAAAAGGATTGCCTGATCTGTCATCAGGACAATCCGCCAAGCTCGAGCGAGGGCCAAAACACTATATCGAAGCTGTCCGGCACGGTGATCTCTGGGCGGTCAGAACTCGCAAAGGCAGCTACTTCAGTCTTGCATCGTTCACGGCCGAATTGTCGACCGATTACAGCGACCGGAAGGTGAAGGAGAGCCGTGCTGCTGGTTCCATTTGGAAGCGCATCAAACGAAGCATTATGTCGCCCTATCCGGAGCGGTCGCTCAGCACAGAGCAGGTTCAAACACTCTTCGCGGAGTTTTTTGCAGGAAGGAAGTTCAGCCTAGCAAAATCTGGCGCCTGAGCGTCATGTCCGCTCCCCACCACCTTCGGTCGTTCGCTGGAGGAATCTTCCTCAATCCACTGGAATGGCGGCTCTCGGCGCGACCGATCGAACGAACGGCCGAACGTGGGAGGGAAGCGGTCGCTCCTGCCTCAGCCCCTACTGGTGGCCCAGCAAGATTTGGGGCACATCCTGGGCATGAGTTGGACCGCCGACAGCAAAGACGTGAACCCGTTTCAACGCATTGCCCTTTTCGCAGTTCTCACAGTCGGGGCCATCCTCTTTATAATAACTCGCTTCTATCATACCCCACCTGTTCCGTCTCCCTTTGGATGCTACAAAGGTGCAGGAACCCCAGTGGTAGTATTGGGTGAGAAGCAGGTTGTGATCGGAGGGGGCAATGCATTTCACCGAATCGTCCTTACTGAGAGAAGTAAGAACGGCTACATGGTTCAACCAGGATTTGCGTTCGAGAGGCGAGGCGCAGGCACCCTTTCGCCAGTGGAAAGCTACCGCTTAGTTCTTATCGAAGCGAAGCCGCGTCACCTCCCCTCCATGAAGGTGGCGGTTGGTGATCACGACGACGTTCTTTTGAACATGGTGCCCTGCAGAAGCTAAATGGCCTTTCAAGCAGGCGACCACAAATGTCCGCCATTGGGCGCGAGCTGCCGGTCCGCTTTTTACGCACTTTCGGACGAAGCGGCTTCTGGGTCGACCCAATTCCAGGGCAGCAGCTCGTCCGTACGGTTGATGGGGTGACCTCGGCCAATTCGATCGAGGACGTCGGCGAGCCAGGCCTGTGGGTTGATGCCGTTCAGCTTCGCCGTCTCAAGCAGGCTGTAGATCGCTGCTGCCCGCTCGCCACCGCAGTCGGCACCGGCAAAGAGCCAGTTCTTGCGACCCACGGCGATGCCGCGCAAGGCGTTCTCCGCCAGGTTGTTGTCGATCTCGAGCCGACCATCGTCCGTGTAGGTGAGGAGCGCCGGCTTGAGGCGAACCGCATAGCGGAGCGCCTCCGCCAGCGGAGACCGCGCCGAAACCTGGGCGAGCACACCGTCTGCCCACTGGAAAAAGCCGAGCGCCTTCAGCTTCGAGAATTTGCGCGCTTTGCGGCGATCGTCATGCGGATCTCGGGTGATCCGCCGCTCGACCTCGTATAGATCGCCAATCAGCACCAGTCCCTCCAGGGCGATGGAGCGGGCATCAGCATCGAGCACGTCGCGCAGCTTGCGGCGCACATGGGCCCAACAGGCGACCGGCGTGATCAGCCCCGGCTGCCGATCGGCCGCGTAGAGCTTCTCGAAGCCGGCATAGGCATCTGCCTGCAGGAAGCCCGCAAAGGTCTTGAGGTGTTCGCGCGGCCGTTCTCCCTTACGGTCAGGGCTATAGCGGTAGAGCGCCGCCGGCTTGTCACTGAGACGCCATCGTCGATTGTCGCGCAAGTACACCCATAGCCTGCCCGTCGCCGTCTTCCCGCTACCCGGCGACAGTACCGGAACCGGCGTGTCGTCGGCGTGCAGCTTGGGGCTGGCCATCACATGCTCGGCGATGCCGTCGACCAGCGGCTGAAGCAGCCAGCTGACCTGGCCCATCCAGTCCGCCAGCGTCGATCGGCTGATCTCAACGCCCTCCCGCGCGAAGATCTGCGATTGGCGGTAGAGCGGCAAATGGTCCGCGAATTTCGACACCACCACATGCGCCAGCAAGCCTGGTCCGGCGCGGCCGCGGGGAACGGGTAGCCCCGGTGCTGGCGCCTGACTGATCGCATCGCAGCGCTTGCATGCCAGCTTCGGCCGAACGTGACGCACGACGTGGAAGCGTCCCGGAACATATTCCAGCACCTCGGTCACATCTTCGCCCAACCGGGCCATTGCGCCGCCGCAGCTGGTGCAACCGTTCGCTGCCGGTGCCGGGTGCAGCACCTCTTCGCGGCGAAGATGCGCAGGGAGCGCCTGACGGCGCGGCTGGATGCTTTCTGAGGCAGGCTCTTCCGCCGTCCCGCCGGTGACCACGCAGGTGGCATGCGCCTGCGCGGCCTCCAGATCCTCCAGCGAAAGCTCCAGCTGATCCGCCAGCAGCAACAGCCGCTCCGAGGACTGGCCGAACTTCATCCGCCGCAAACGGGCAAGCTGGACCTTCAGCTTCTCGATCTGCAGCGTCGTGATCTTGATGGCATTTTCGGCTGCGCCGAGCTGCTGCCGAGTTTCCTGATGCGCAGATCGCTCTGCTGTCAGCGCCTGCTCGGAGGCTGCGAGCTTGGCCTGCATCGCCGCCAAAAGCGCCTTCACCGCATCAGGATTGTCGGGGATGTCCAGCGCATCGGAAGACATGGCTTTTCATACCAGAACAGCGACTCGCGCCCAAGCAAAATGCGCGGATTTCTGCAGCTTTCCGCTACATCTGAACGGGCAATCGAGGCGCCTCCGGCGCCACCGTGCGACGCCAGTCCATCGCCTCGATCAGCAGGGCGAACTGCGCTGGGCTCAGGATAACGCCGCCATTCACCAGCGGCGGCCAGACAAAGCGATGACGCTCAAGCCGCTTGGAGAACAGGCAGAGACCGGTGCCGTCCCAATAGAGCGCCTTGAGATAGCTGCCTTTCCGGCTGCGGAAGAGGAAGACGTGCCCGCCATAGGGCTCCTGGTCGAACAGCGGCCGCACAAGTGCCGCCAGGCCATCGAAGCCGAGCCGCATGCTCACCGGCTTGCTTGCCAGGTACACCTTGGTGCCGGGTGGGAGCGAGATCATGCCGTTTCCCGCAGTACCCGCAGCACGCGGGCCAGCGCTTTCTCGTTGACATAGGTGTCGACCGACAGACGCACCCCGCCGGGCAATTCGATGTCGATGCCGCCAGGTCGCAAACCGGGGCTTGGCCGTATCAGTTCTTCCTGCGTCGGCCCTTTCTCGCGCGCCGCGGCACGGAATGGCGCAGCCACCTCGGCGCCCCGAAGAGCCACGGCGGGCTCGGCATCGGAGCCGCTCGCCAGTTCGCCATACGGGACAAATTGGAGCGGCTCCCCAGCCAGAAGCGCCATGTCGCGCTGCCGCTTGCGCCAGCCATGGATCAGACTGGGCGACATCCCGAGCTGCCGAGCAACGCCCACGATGGTGGCCCCCGGGGCATCGCATTGCGCCAGCACAGCGGCCCGCTCAGCGTCTGAATAGCGCCGGCGACGCTCCACATGGGTGATGACATCCATACGACCCATCCGCACTCTCCTTTCGGAGTGCGAAAGGACACTCCTGAGCGCTACTCGCCTCGCCCAGCAGAAGTTGCCACGCAATACGGGTCAGGTCGGACGCTTACGAACAGCCTAGGCCGAACGAGCAATGTCCGCTACTGGGGCGGCAGCTGCCATGGAGGAAAATGGCTGGGAAGCGGACCTAGGACGACATCAGTCTACCGCCTCGATCTCGCGCCGCGGCGATGCTTAATCGCAGACCACAGCGCGAAGGGGAGCGACATGACCGGGATCCAGACCAAGAGCGTTGTGAAAGCCCAGGCGATCGTTGGATAAACTCCCTCCGCCACTGGGGGGAAAGACGGCAGTACTCTGAAGCCTTGGGGGTTGTGGAAGTTTGCGAGCACCAAAAGCACTGGTCCCGTGAATACCCAGATTGCCAGAAGCCGTAGATACCAGTGAGGGTGCATGTCAGACTTCGCCATCTAATCAGCATGCGCCGATAAATATGCGTCCGCTAATGGGCGGGAGCCGACTGAAGGCGCACCTACGCTCGAACCGGAATCCCCGCGGCCGCCAGCGCGGCATGCGCTTCGGCGATGGTCGCCTGGCCGAAGTGGAAGATCGACGCCGCCAGCACCGCAGATGCGTGGCCGTCGCGGATGCCTGCCACCAGATCATCCAGCCCGCCGACGCCGCCCGAGGCGACCACGGGCACCGTCACCTGGTCGGCGATGGTGCGGATCAGGTCGAGGTCATAGCCGTCGCGGGTGCCGTCGCGGTCCATCGAGGTGACGAGCAGCTCGCCCGCGCCCAGTTCGGCGAGGCGCAGCGCGTGTTCGACCGCGTCGATGCCGGTTGCGCGCCGGCCGCCATGGGTGAACACTTCCCAGCGGCCGTCGCCGGTCCGCCGCGCGTCGACCGAGGCGACGACGCATTGGCTGCCCATGCGGTCGGCGATTTCCGCCACCACTTCGGGTCGCGACACCGCGGCGCTGTTCACCGCGACCTTGTCCGCGCCGGCCAGCAGCAGCGCGCGGGCATCCTCGACGCTGCGCACGCCGCCGCCGACGGTGAGCGGCATGAAGCACACCTCGGCGGTGCGGCGCACCACGTCGAGGATCGTGCCGCGCGCTTCGTGGCTGGCGGTGATGTCGAGGAAGCAGAGCTCGTCGGCGCCCGCCGCATCATAGGCGCGGGCCTGCTCGACCGGATCGCCGGCGTCGCGCAGTTCGACGAAGTTGACGCCCTTGACGACGCGGCCGTTCGCCACGTCGAGGCAGGGGATCACACGGGCGCGGACGGTCATCGCCCGGCCTCGATCGCCTCGGCGAGGTCCAGCCGGCCATCATAGAGCGCACGGCCCGAGATCACGCCCTCGATGCCGTCTGCTACATGCTTCCGCAGGGCATGGATGTCGTGGATGTCGGTGACGCCGCCGCTCGCGATCACCGGGATCGAGACGGCGCGGGCGAGCGCCACGGTCGCCTCGACATTGCACCCCTTGAGCAGCCCGTCGCGACCGACATCGGTGAACAGCAGCGCGGCGACGCCGGCATCCTCGAAGCGGCGGGCGAGATCGACGACGCTGACGTCCGACACATCGGCCCAGCCATGCGTTGCGACCATGCCGTCGCGGGCGTCCACCGCGACGACGATCTGGCCGGGATGCGCGCGGGCGGCCTCGCGGACGAGGTCGGGGTTCTCCAGCGCCGCGGTGCCGATCACGACGCGGGTCACGCCCATGTCGAGCCAGCGGCGGATCGATTCGTGGTTCCGGATGCCGCCGCCGAGCTGCACCTTGGCAGGCGTCTTCGCCAGGATGTTGGCGACCGCGAGACCGTTGACCGATTCGCCTGCGAACGCGCCGTCGAGGTCGACGACGTGGAGCCATTCGGCGCCGGCCTCGGCGAACAGCGCGGCCTGGGCGGCGGGGTCGTCGCCATAGACGGTGGCGCGCGCCATATCGCCTTCGGCCAGACGAACGACCTGGCCGGCCTTGAGATCGATGGCGGGGAAGATGTGCAGGGTCATGGGGATCTCAGGGCTTCCAGGCGAGGAATCGTTCGAGCAGCGCGATGCCGTAGCGCTGGCTCTTCTCGGGGTGGAACTGCAGGCCGACGATATTGTCGCGGCCGATCGCGGCGGTCACCGGGCCGCCATGCTCGGTGGTGGCGAGCACCGCGTCGCCGTCGAACGCGAAGCTGTGAAGGAAATAGGCCTCGCCGCGCTCGATCAGCGGGTGGTCGACCGTGGGAACCACATCGTTCCAGCCCATGTGCGGCACGCGGAGTTCCGGACCGGCGGGCAGTTGCCGCACCGTGCCGGGAATCCAGCCTAGCCCGGCATGGCTGCCCAGCTCTTCGCCGGTGGTGGCCAGCAGCTGCATGCCGACGCATACGCCGAGGAAGGGCACGGCGTCTCGCAGCACGCGCGTCTCCAATGCCTCGATCATGCCGGGCAGCGCCCGCAGGCCCGATGCGCAGGCACCGAAGGCGCCAACACCGGGCAGTACTACCCGGTCGGCGCCCAGCACCACCGCCGGGTCCGCGGTCACCGCAATGTCGGCAGCACCCGCCGCCTTCAGCGCATTGTGCACCGAATGGAGATTGCCCGCGCCGTAATCGATCAGCGCGACGCTCACTGCCCGAGCGCTTCCAGCCCCGGTGCGAGGATGCTCGGGGCGACTTCGATGAACGCATATTCCGCCGCACCGGCAGTGGCGAAGGGGTCGCCCGCGGCCCAGGCCTGCACTTCTTCGAGCGAGCCGCGCGCCATGAAGAAGCCGCCGGTCACCGGCACCTTGCGGCCCGCGACCATCAGCCGGCCGTCGGCCACGGCCTGCTTGAGCCACTCGACATGCGCCGGGCGCAGTTCGTCGATCTGGGCGATGTCTACCTTGTAGGTCAGCAGCACGAGGATCATCACAGCACTCCCTTGGTCGACGGGATCACGCCCGCCTTGCGCGGATCGATCTCCACCGCCTCGCGCAGCGCGCGGGCCAGGCCCTTGAAGGCGGCTTCGGCGATATGGTGGTTGTTGCTGCCGTACAAAGTCTCGACGTGCAGCGTCAGCCCCGCGGTCTGGGCGAAGCTGTGGAACCAGTGCTCGAACATCTCGGTGTCCATCTCGCCGAGCTTCTTCTGCGAGAATTCGGTCTTCCACACGAGATAGGGGCGGCCGGAAATGTCGATCGCGACGCGGGTCAGCGTCTCGTCCATCGGCGAGAGCGCATCGGCGTAGCGGCGGATGCCCTTCTTGTCGCCCAGCGCCTTGGCGATCGCCTCGCCGATCGCGAGCCCGGTATCCTCCACCGTGTGGTGCTGGTCGATATGCAGATCGCCCACCGTCTTCACATCCATGTCGATCAGCGAGTGGCGGCTGAGCTGTTCGAGCATGTGATCGAAGAATCCGATGCCCGTGTGGATGGTGTAGACGCCGGTACCGTCGAGATTGACGGTGACGTCGATCGAGGTTTCGCTGGTCTTCCGGCTGATCGTCGCGGTGCGCATGGGGTGCACATAGCGCGGCAAGCGTCGCATGCAATCTTGACCCCAACTTTTCAGCCGCTACCCAGAGGGGCATGACAGGGAATGTGCCCGATAGTTTGATTCCGTACGACGAGATCGTGCAGGAGGCGCTGCGCGCCGTGGTGGGCCGCGTGCTTGGATCGGTGGCGGAGACCGGCGGGCTGCCGGGGGCGCACCATTTCTACATCACCTTCAAGACGCAGGCGCCGGGCGTGGATATCCCCAAGCGGCTGATCGAGCGTTTCCCCGACGAGATGACGATCGTCCTGCAGCACCGCTACTGGGATCTGACGGTCGATTCCAACAAGTTCTCGGTGGGGCTGAGCTTCAACCAGATCCCGTCGATCCTGACGATTCCGTTCTCGGCCATTACCGGGTTCCACGATCCGGCGGTGAACTTCGAACTGCGCTTTCAGGCGCAGGACGGCCCGGAAGGCCCCGAGCCGCACGAGCATGACGATGCCGAGAATGACGGCGGGCCGATCGCCAAGCCGGCCGACGACGGATCGAACGTCGTCTCGGTGGATTTCAAGCGCAAGAAGTGAGGGCGGAGGCAGGCCCGCAGCACTGCTGCCGGCCTGCCCTTCGGATCAGAACGAAAGCCGCGCCCGGCCCAACACGCGGTGCCCCGCGTGGCGGAGATCGGCATAGGGCGACGTAACGACTCGATCCGTGTCGATGTCGGTCCCGATATAATCGACTCCGAGCGTGATCGCTCCCATGGAATGCTCCACACCGACCCGCCAATCCGTATAGTTGCCGGTCGGCCGCAGCCGTGCCGCGCGTGCATCGTCGGTACTGCCTGAGGTACGACCGATCGATCCCAGCACCGTGAACGGCGTGGTGGGGATGCCTACCCGCGCGCCGCCATGCAGATACAGATTGTCGCCGCCGATCGGGCCCTGGTCTGGCGCATAGGCGGCGCCGGCGTTCAGCTGCAGCGGACCGAACGAGAAATTGCCGTCCGCGCCGAGTTCCACATAATCCATGTTCCGTGCCGCGCCGGTGAAAACATGACCGGTGACGAAGCCGCGCAGATTGAGCGCGCCGATGCCGAGGCGATGGCCGACCTCCACGTCGAAAACCGTGTCCGCACCCGCATGGCGGGCGGACTCGCGCGTCATGGCGACGCGCGCGGAAGCGTCGAAGCCGAGAATGCCGATCGAAGCATCGCCCGACGCGCTCAGCTGGTTCTCGCTCCAGCTCAGGCCGCGGCGGCTTTCATCGGTGGCGAGTTCCACACCGCCCGACACGTTAGGGACAAGCTGTGCCTGTGCCGCGGCAGGCATGGCGAGCGAAAAAAGCGCCGCCGCCCAGCGGCGGCGCGAGTTCAACTTGAATGTCATCCGGTTCTATCGTTTCCCAATCGGTCCAGCTCCGCGCGGAGGCCTTCGGCATCCTGTTGCGCAAGGGCACGGACTTCGCCCTGCACGTCCGTAGTGGCGCGTGCAACGTCGCGGGCGATGGCATCGCGATTGGCGGTGCACCAGCCGGGACGGCTGCCCGAAGCGACGGCCTCACGGCGGAGGCTGCGCTGGAGCACGGTGCCCGCGCTATGCCGGGCGCTGCGATCCAGCAGCAGATCCGCTTCCCAGCGGCAGCGCAGCGTCGAGGGGCGGCCGCCGGGGCCGGCGCTGCCGACCTGGTTGTGGCGGACGTCGATCCGCATCCGATAGTCGGCCTCGACCGGTCCGGCGGCGTGATCGATCCGGATGCTGTGGGCGATCTCCGACACAGGGGGGATCGATAGGGTGGGGGTGCCGAGCAGCATCCCCAAGATCATTGGGATCATAGCTCTTCTCCTGCGGTTGTCCCGGCTGTTTCGCCGGTGACTAGTTTCTGTCTATCCGCCGTCGCCGGCGGGGCAAGTAACCAAGTATTTCCGGCGCGATTGGTTGCAAGCTCGTGCATGAAAGCGGCGGTCGCGGGTTGGTGATCGGGTCTGCCTTTCCTACATCGCTGCCCAGCTTGCAGCGGAGAAAGCCAGTGACCGACACGCGCACCGAAACCGACTCGATCGGCGCGATCGACGTTCCCGCCAGCGCCTATTGGGGCGCCCAGACCCAGCGATCGATCCAGAATTTCCCGTTCGGACCGGAGGAGCGGATGCCGATCGGCATCGTCCATGCCCAGGCGATCGTGAAACAGGCCGCCGCACGCGTAAACGTGAAACACGGGCTCGACCCGAAGATCGCCGAGGTGATCGATCGCGTGGCGCAAGAAGTGATCGACGGCAAGCTGGACGACCAGTTCCCGCTGGTGATCTGGCAGACCGGCAGCGGCACGCAGACCAATATGAACGTCAACGAGGTGATCGCCGGACGCGCCAACGAGATCCTCACCGGGAATCGCGGCGGCAAGAACCCGATCCACCCGAACGACCACGTCAACATGGCGCAGTCGTCGAACGACAGCTTCCCGACCGCACTGCACATCGCCGCGGCGAGGGCGGTGACGCTCGATCTGCTCCCGGCGCTGGAGCGACTGCATGGCGCGCTCGATCGCAAGGCGCGGGAATGGGACCACATCGTCAAGATCGGCCGCACGCACCTGCAGGACGCAACCCCGCTGACGCTGGGCCAGGAATTTTCCGGCTATGTGGCGATGCTCGAATCGGCGCGGGCGCGGTTCCAGAGCGTGCTCGAACTCGACATCTTCAAGCTGGCATTGGGCGGCACGGCAGTGGGGACGGGGCTGAATTCACCGCCGGGCTATGCCGAGGACGTGGCGGCGGAGATCGCCAAGATCACCGGGCTTCCCTTCGTCTCGGCGCCCAACAAGTTCGAGATGCTGGCGACCAAGGACCAGCTGGTGAACCTGTCAGGCGTCTGCAACACGCTGGCCGTCTCGCTCACCAAGATCGCCAACGACATTCGCCTGCTCGGCTCCGGCCCGCGCTCGGGGCTCGGCGAGCTGGAACTGCCGGCGAACGAGCCGGGGAGCTCGATCATGCCGGGCAAGGTCAATCCTACCCAGAGCGAATCGCTGACCATGGTCGCGGCGCAGGTGATCGGCAACCACACCGCGGTCACGGTGGGTGGCATGCAGGGCCATTTTGAGCTCAACGTGTTCAAGCCGCTGATCGGCGCGAACGTGCTGCGCTCGATCACGCTGATGGCGATAGGCATGACCAACTTCGCCGAGCGCGCGGTGGACGGCGCCGTGGCGAACGAGGCGCGGATCAAGGAACTGGTCGACCGCTCGCTGATGCTCGTCACCGCGCTCGCGCCCGCCATCGGCTATGACGCGGCGGCAAAGATCGCCAAGAACGCTCATGAGAAGGGACTTACGCTAAAAGAATCAGGGCTGGCGCTTGGGCTCGTCGACGAAGCGACCTTCGACAGGTTCGTCCGGCCCGAGACGATGATCGGCCGTTGAACGGCTGCGGCCGGCGGTGGGAACGCCGCTGCCCCACTACCGTTCTGGTTGACGAAGGAGAAGACGATGATCGGCAAGGCAATTGCAGGATGGATCGGCAGCCGGATCGACCGGCGCGACGGCGAGGGCGGCGCTCTTGGCGCTGCTGTGGGCGTCGCGACCTGGGAGGTCGCCAAGCGCGTGGTGCCGGCGGCGTTCGTGCTTGGGGCGGGCGCGGTCGGCGCAGCCTATCTGAGGCGCCGGCTGACCACCGAGCATGGTCCCGATACGGGTCTCGGCGCGTGACGCACTGCGGCACCCGGGCTTGACGGCTCGGGTGCCGCTACGCCAAAGGCCCGCATGGCCCATACGCACCAGAACGACCCGCATGGATTCCATCGCCGCGGGGTTTTGTTTGTCCTTTCCTCGCCCTCGGGCGCGGGCAAGTCGACCATCGCCCGCAAGCTGCTGGCGGCTGAGCCCGATCTCGCCGTCTCCGTATCGGTAACGACGCGCGAGCCGCGACCGGGCGAGGTCAATGGGGTCGACTATACGTTCGTCGGCGTCGAGCGGTTCCGCGAGATGGTGGCGCAGCATCATTTCATCGAATGGGCACACGTCTTCAAGCATCGTTATGGCACCCCCAAGGGGCCGGTCGATGCGGTGCTCGCCACCGGCCGCGATATGCTGTTCGATATCGACTGGCAGGGCGCGCAGCAGCTGCACCAGACGATGGGCGGCGACGTGGTGCGCGTGTTCATCCTGCCGCCGTCGATGGCCGAGCTGCATCGCCGCCTGGAAGGCCGCGGTACCGACACCGATGACGTGATCGCCCACCGCATGGCGCGCGCCGCCAACGAAGTGAGCCATTGGGACGGCTATGACTATGTCCTGGTCAACGACGATGCGGACAAGTGCTTCGAAGCAGTGCACACCATCCTGAAAGCCGAGCGGCTGAAGCGGTCGCGCCAGACCGGGCTGATCGGCTTCATCCGCGGCCTGATGAAGCGCGGCGATCCGACCGGAGAAGCCGACGTCCTCTGAGCTGGCTTAGAGCAAGCCGAGGAACCGTGCTCCGGCATCGAAGTCCGCCCGGCGGGCTTCCCGTGCCCTCGTGGCGAGGTCGTCCTCGCCCCATTGTTCGGCCTGCCAATCCTCGTCGAGTTGGGCGGCGCGCCATACCGTCTCGCGATCGGCCGCACCTTCCAGCAGCGCCAGCGCCGCGACGAGCGATCCGCTGATCGTCACCAGCGGGTTCAGCGCCGCGAGCCGGAACGGATCGAGCGCGGCGACCACCTCGTTCAGCCGAATGATCGTCGCTGCGGGCTGAGGGCGGTGCATGATTCCGGCGGTCGTCTCGAAGTGCACGTCATAGCGGGTGCGGGCCCAATCGAGCAGCGGGTCCCAGTGCGCGGCCTGGCGTTCGACCAGCGGCTCGGGCAGCTCGGCACGGTAGCAGAGCAGGTCGCTCTCGCCATAGCGGGCGAGGTCCGCCGCGAAGGGGACGGGATCGGGGGCGATCTGATCGATCGCGGCGTTGGCGAGGCCAGTCAGCGGCATCGTACGCGGATCAATTTCCTCGCCCACGCTCCGCCATTCCTCGGCCACCGCCTCGGCAAGCTGCGGCGTCGGAAGCGCGAGGAGCGCGCGGGCGGGAGTACGGACCGGGCGGCCGTCGAGCTCGACCGCACCATCGACGATCGCAACCGTTTTCCAGAAACGTTTCATGCTTCGGGGGGTGTCCTCCAGCGGCGGGCGAGCATTTTCGGGATCACCGCCATGACCCACAGCGAGGCGAGCAGCAGCGTGCCGCCTAGCATGGTCAATTCGGTCGTCTGGGCGCGGCCGGCGATCAGCAGGCCGAGCACCGCGCCGGCGACGCCGACGCAATTGGCGCCCATCATCAGGAAATAGCGATTCCTCGCGACGCGATCGGCTTCGGTCACAACGCCTCCAGTCACAGGGCCTCCAGATGCGCCGGAATCGCCGACGCATGCTCCACGACCCGCACCGCGCCGGCCGCGTGCAGATCATGGGGAGTGTGGTATCCCCATGCAACACCCAAGGGGTGCGCGCGCGCGGCGACGGCCATCGCCATGTCGAAGCTGGTGTCGCCGATCATCACCGTGGTTTCCGGGCTCGCCCCCGCTTCGGCGATGGCGGCTTCGATCATCGACGGGTGCGGCTTGGACGGATGCCGGTCCGCGGTCTGCAGCGTGACGAAGCGCTGGCGCAGGCCGTGCGCCTCCAGCACGCGGATCAGGCCGCGATCGGACTTGCCGGTGGCGACGCCGAGCAGCCAGCCGTTCGCGTCCAGCGCCTCGATCGCCTCGACGATGCCCTCGTAGAGCGGCTCGTCCTCGATATGGCCGGCGGTGCGCAGGGCGAAATATGCCTGCTTATACTCTTCCGCCAGATGGCGGTGGAGATCGTCCTCCGCCTCCGGCAGCAGATTGGCGATCGCTTCGACCAGGCTCAGGCCGACGATGCGGCGGATCGCATCGCGGGCAGGGGGCTCGAGCTTCTGGCCCGCGAAGCAATGCTCCATGGCGAGGCAGATACTCGCCTGACTGTCGACCAGCGTGCCGTCGCAATCGAACAGGGCGAGGCGGTTCATGCGGCCGCACCCACCATAGGATCGTCATTCCGGCGAACGCCGGGATCCATCCGCCACTCGGTCGCAGAAAGAGCCGTGACGGTGGCCCCAATCGATCCCGGCTTTCGCCGGGATGACGAATAACGGCAGGGCAAGCGCACGCTTACTTCTTCTCCCCCCGGCCCCGGCGTTCGCCGCGGCGTTCCTTGCGGTAGGTCTTGGCGTGCGCCTTGGCCTTCTGCTTGAGCAGTTCCCTGCTCATCGGCGGGGGGCCATCGTCGATCTCGATCGCATTGCCCACCGCCAGGTCGAAGCCAAGCGTGTGCATCGATTCGGCGAAATGGTGCGGCAGCTCGGCGCGGACGTCGATGCGGCCACCATCGGGATGGTCGATGCGGATGCGGCGGGCATGGAGGTGCATCTTGCGACTGATGCCGCCGGTGAGGAACGCCTCCTGCAGCCCGTATTTGCCGTCGCCGACGATCGGGTGGCCGATCGCCGCCATGTGGACGCGCAGCTGGTGGGTGCGGCCGGTGAACGGCTGGAGCTCGACCCAGGCGCAGCGATTGCCCGCCTGTTCGATCACCCGGTAGCGGGTGCGGGCGGGGGAGCCTTCTTCCATATCGACCTGCATCTTCTCGCCGCCGGTGCCCGGCTGCTTGCCGATCGGCAGTTCGATGAAACCGTCCTCGATGTCCGGCACGCCCATCACCAGCGCCCAGTAGATCTTCCGGGCGGTGCGGCTGGAGAAGCTCTTCGAGAAGAACGCCGCCGCGCGGGCCGAGCGGGCGATCAGCAGCGCGCCCGAGGTATCCTTGTCGAGCCGGTGGACCAGCTTGGGGCGGCCCTCCGCCTCGAACTGCAGCGCGTCGAGCAGGCCGTCGACATGCTCGAACGTCTTGGTGCCGCCCTGGGTCGCGAGGCCCGGCGGCTTGTTGAGCACGATCGCCTGGGCGTCGCGGTGGATCACCATGGACTGCGCCAACTCGGTCTGTTCGGCGCTGAGCGGCGGGCGGTTCGACTTAGGGCGAGCCGCGGCGGCGGGCTTGGCCGGCTCGGCGGGAGGCACGCGGATCGTCTGGCCCTCTGCGATGCGGTCGCCGGGCTGGGCCCGCGATCCGTCGACGCGGAGCTGCCCGGTACGCGCCCAGCGCGACACCAGGTTGAAGCTCACGTCCGGCAGATGGCGCTTGAACCAGCGATCCAGCCGGATGCCGTCATCATCCATACCGACGACGAACTGGCGGACATCGTGCTCGCCGCTCATGCCGTCACCGCCCGGGCGAGGTGCATGCCGATGGCGAGAGCGCCGATCGCGCCGACCACCGAGGCGAGGACATAGCCGAGCGCGGTCATGACATCGCCGCGCTCGATCATCGCGAAAGTTTCGAGCGAGAAGGAGGAAAAGGTGGTGAAGCCGCCGAGCACGCCAACGCCGAGCAGCAGCCGCGCCTGTTCGGCCTGGGGACCGAAGCGGAGCAGGCTGGCGCCGAGCAGCCCCATCAGGAAACCGCCGACGATGTTGACGGCGAGGGTCCCCCAGGGAAAGGCCGGACCGAGCAAGGCGACGCCGGCGCGGCCAACGCCGTAGCGGGCCGCGGAGCCGATGGCACCGCCGAGCATCACGAGAAAGAGATTGGGCATGCTGGGCCCCTAGCGCGGATTGGGGAAAAGGGGAAGTTGCGGGCGCTCCGGCGCCGGGAGGGCGCGCGAAGTTTAGGAAGTTTAGGATCGTACGCGATTTGCGTTAGCCGGTGCCCTGGAGGGCAAAGGGCGCATTCAGCGGCGACGCAGCATTGCGCCGCGCGTAGGTATAAGGTGGCCAACGGGATCAAGGAGCGAGTGCCGTGCGGCGGCATCTGATCAGTACAAATAGGGAACGATTTGGTTCGTGCAAGGCGGGCGCAGCCATGTTGCTTAAGCCAGAAGCGGCGATCGGGTACGCATGTCCGAAGGTGGTGGTTAGCCGCCGTTCCGTTGTTGGGTTATAGGGCCGAATGGCTGACCGCACGATGCTCCAATTCGACTATGAGGAAGTTCACGGGCGAACGGTGAGTGGGGTCGTGGGACGCCGAGATGGGCCTGCCGGTTGGGATTCCATTGCCCTTGTAGTCGAACATCGAGCCGTCGTGCTTCGGGTTGATCCCGACACCGATGAAGTGGTCGTCACCTTGGAAGATGCCTCCGATCTTGCGAGCGGCTGGATTGAAGTCGCGGAGATTGCCGACGCCATCGGTTCTACGCTCGGATGGTGCTGGATAGGCCGCAACTACCGTGGCTACCTCGACATGTTCACGCTGTCATCTTCAGGCATCGACCCGCAAATCTGCTTCCTTGGCGAAGCCTCCACTCTCACGATTAAGCACATCATCGCGAGCCGCTAGAGCGGATTTCGACCGCACTGAATCGGTGAGGGATTCCCAAGGAACGCGATTTCTGATTCAGAATGCATGCCGGTGAAGGAGTCCGGCATGGATGGGTCATGCTTTGTCGATGGATTTGCGGGTTCGTCTTCTGGCTGTGATTGACGGCGGGCTGAGCTGTCGGGCTGCAGCCGCCCGGTTTGGGGTTGCGCCGTCGACCGCGATCCGCTGGCACGCCCAGCGGCGGGAAACGGGCAATGTTGCCGCCAAGCCGCAAGGCGGAGACATGCGTTCGCGTCGGGTTGAGGAACGGGCAGCTGACATTCTCGCGCTGTGGGAGGCCCGCAAGGACATCTCGCTGGAAGAGCTTCGCCGAGCCTTAGCCAAGAAGGGTCTGGCAGTCTCCGTCGCAGGGCTGCATCGCTTTTTCGCGCGTCGAGGCATGACGCGCAAAAAAAGACTGGCCATGCTGTCGAGCAAGACCGGCCCGACATCCTGAAACAGCGCCGCGACTGGTTCGACGGCCAGGTCGATCTGGAACCGGAACACCTGGTCTTCATCGACGAGACCTGGACCGCCACCAACATGACCCGCAGCCATGGCCGCTGCGCCAGGGGTGAGCGGCTGCGGATGGGATATCCGCATGGCCATCGCAAAACCACCACGCTGGTTGCCGGCCTGCGCATGACCGGCATGGTCGCGCCGATGGTGCTCGACGGCCCGATCAACGGCGACTGGTTCGAAGCCTATGTGGCGCAGGTCCTTGTGCCCACACTGCGCCCCGGCGACATCGTCATCATGGACAATCTGTCGAGCCACAAGCGACCGGCGGTCCAGCATCGGATCGAGGCGGCAGGCGCAACGCTGCGCTTCCTCCCGCCCTACAGCCCTGACTTCAACCCGATCGAAAAGGCCTTTGCACGCCTCAAGGCCATGCTGCGAAAAGCCGGCGAGCGCACTGTCAGCGGCCTGTGGAACCGCATCGGCGCGCTCGTCGACATCTTCCAGCCCAGCGAATGCGCCAACTACTTCAGTTCCTGCGGATATGATCCAGATTGATCGGAAAACGCTCTAAACGTCCATAGTTGGGGCGCTAGCTGCCATGGCGTCAAATGGAAGGCAGTGAACGTTGCTATTCGAGGCTGTATTTAGTGGCTCCGTTGCAATAACCTAGCTTCAGCCACTGCCCGCCCATGTCCAAGCACGTGTCGACCGCTATTTCGCCGCGCAACCAGCAACCGAGTCCGGCTCCGAGCGTAAGAAGCAGAACAGCCAAGGCAACTTTCTTCCACATCCGAGAACATTTGCGCAGTGCATAGGGAACTACAAGCTCGTCACGATTTTGGATGCGCGCGCGGACTCGCCCTTTGGAAGGCCTGCTCCGCGGAGCGGCCGGGATGCGCGGTGCAATCAAAAGGGGGCCGGCGTTGCCGCCAGCCCCCGTGTCGCCGGCCTGTGCCGCGACGATGCGCCGATCGTCGCCGCTCGGTTCGGCGGCATGCATCGCCCCGTCGGCAGGGACAGGAGCGATGCGGCGGATGCGGAACTCTCTCTAGGGCGAGACAGTCCCGATCCTCGATCGCACGCCGCGGTTTCCGGGTGGCACCAGCGTCGATACGACCGTGCAAGAGGTTGAAATTGCGCCGGTTTCCCGCCGTTTCGTTCACCCTTCCTACGCCCTTGAGGGTCGCATCGATGCCGAGTCGCACCAAGCGCTAACCGGTGGCGCCCGCCTGTTGATAGCGTGGATAACGGGGATAAGTGGCCGCCTTCAGTCGCCCGGCGGCGCCCAGCCCGGCGGCGCCAGTTCGAAGCCGGCAAAGTCGAAACCCGGCACCACCACACAGCTCACCAGCCCCCAGCCGCCGCGCGCCTCGGTCGCCTGCCAGCGGCCGGCGGGCACGCGAATCTGGGGCTGTTGCCCGGCAAGCACGTCGCCGCCCAGCGGAACGCGCTCAATTCCTGCCCCCTCGGCCGCGCCGATCTGCACCTCCAGCGGCGATCCGGCGTGCCATAGCCACAACTCGTCGGCATCCACACGATGCCAGTGCGAGCGCTGCCCGGCCTCCAGCAGGAACCATATCGCGGTGCCGATCGATCGCCCGTCAGGGCCGCCAGGCGCCCGCCACGTCTCGCGAAACCAGCCGCCTTCGGGATGCGGCGCCAGGTCCAGCCGGTCGATCATGGCGCGCGCCTCGGTCATCTCGTCTGCTCCCTGCCTGAACGTCCCGTCGTATCAGGTTCATGCAACCCGACGTAAACCCGCCACGTTGGTTTCATCTACAGCACATCGGGGAGTTTGTTATGCGTACTCTGCTTCTTTCGCTCAGCGCCGCGGCGCTCGCCATTCCTGCCGCGACGGTCCTTCCTGCCGTCCAGGCCGAAGCCAAGGTCGTCAAGCAGGATCGCGACTATCGCGATCGCGGCCGTTATCGCGACGATCGTCGCCGGCACAGCTACCGCGAATGGCGCGGCCGGGACGGCCGCCGCTATTGTCGCAAGCCGGACGGCACCACCGGCCTCGTCGTTGGCGGTGTGGCGGGTGCGCTGCTCGGCCGCACCATCGACACCAGCGGGGATCGTACGGCCGGCACGGTGCTCGGCGGCGTAGCGGGCGCGCTGGCCGGTCGCGCGGTCGAACGCGACGGTAATCGCAACTGCCGCTGATGCCAGGACGCGCGGCGGCCGGATCGGCCGTCGGGGAACCTGAAGGATCGTGCATGGTTTGAGTTTCTGCTGGGGACGTGAGGAGTGCCGCCATGCAGAAACCGAAGCCTTATCGCGCACCGATCCGGCGTGGCAGCCCCACGCTGCTGCCGCCCCGGCGCCTCCGGCGTGCCGCGGGCGGCAATGCGCGCGATCTGGAAATCATCTTCGACTGGGAAGATGCGCCGATCACCCAGCATTGACAGTCCGATTCGACTGGCGGAAGCTTGCCGCCGGATCCGAGACGGAGGCATTGCATGGCCGGCAAGAAGGACAAGAAAGCGACCAAGAGCGCCAAGCCGCCGTCGCTGCTGCCCAAGGTGATCGACGGCATCAAGCTGCCCAAGGATGCCCGCCGTCAACTGGCGGGGCTAGCCAAGCACCCGGTGATCGCCGATCTGATCGCCGCCGGGCTGACGGCGCTGGCCCATCGCATCAAGGGCAGTACCGCCAAGACCGATCCTGCCCCGCCTCCGCCGCCTGCCGATCCCGCCCCCGCAGCCAAAGCCGCGCCGCCGAAGCCTGCCGTGAAGCGCGTCCGCAAGCCTGCGGGGGATGCCGCGAAGCCCGAACCCACCCCGTCGCCGCCGCCTGCCGATCCTGCCCCCGCCACCGAAGCCGCGCCGCCTAAGCCTGCCGCGATGCGCGCGCGCAAGCCCGCAGGCACTGGGCCGAAGCCGGCGGTCAAGCGGGTCCGCAAGCCTGTCGAAACGGCCGCAGCGCCCGCAGCACCCGCTGCGCCTGCGGTGAAGGCACCGCCGCGCCGTGTCCGCAAGCCGGCAGACGCCGCCGCCAAGCCCAGGCAGCGTCGTAAAGCGCCCGCACCGGAGAGCTGATCCCAAAACGAAACGGGCCCCGCCTTTCGGCGAAGCCCGTTTCCTGTTGCTGCGGCGGGATCAGCCGCGGCGGCGGTTGCGATCCTGCTTCTCGTAGCGGACCTTGGCCGACAGCACGTCATAGCGACGATCGAGATCGCGGCGTTCCTGCATCGTCAGGCCAGGGCGCGAGGCGCGATAGCGGGCCTCCAGCCGCACCAGCCCGCGATATTCGTTGCGGATCCGGGTCGCCTCGCGGCGGCTCAGCGCGCCCGAGCGGATACCCTGGTTGATCCGCTGTTCCAGCCGGTCCTGCCGGGCGTTGATATTCTGCCAGCCACCCTGGAATGCGGGTGCAGCGGAGGCGGGAACGGCGGCGGCGGCAACGCCAAGGCCGGCGATCAGCAGCATGAACTTCTTCATCGGATACTCCTCACTTCGACTGGACCGCCCCTGCGGTCGAGAGCCGTTGTGGAACGCCGATGTCGCCGCTTTGTCCCAACGCCATGCCTTTTCCGTCACGAATTGTCGCAGGGCGGGTCGCTTCGTTCAGGTTCAGGCGGCGAGCAGCCGCTCCGCCTGCGCCCGCGCCTCGGGCGTGATCTCCGCGCCGGAGAGCATCCGCGCAATTTCCTCGCGCCGCTGCTCGGGCGTCAGCGGCGTCACGCCGGTGCGGGTGACGACGCCGTCATGGCGCTTGGCGATCAGCAGGTGCCGGGCGCCCCGCGCGGCCACCTGCGGGCTGTGCGTCACCACCAGCAGCTGCGAGCCCTGGGCCAGCCGCGCCAATCGCTCGCCGATCGCATCGGCCACCGCGCCGCCGACGCCGCGATCGATCTCGTCAAAGATCAGCGTGCGCGCGCCGCCTTCTTCGGCGAGCGCCACCTTCATCGCCAGGATGAAGCGCGACAATTCGCCGCCGCTGGCGATCTTCATCAGCGGGGCGAAGGGCGCGCCGGGGTTGGTCGAAACCTCGAACTCCACCCGGTCCATGCCCGATGCGCTCCACTGGCCTTCGTCCAGCGGCTCCACCACGGTGCGGAAACGCGCCGCGTCCAGCTTCAGCGGCTTCAGCTCCGCCGCCACCGCCGCGTCCAGTCGCGCCGCCGCCAACGACCGCACCGCCGATAGCGTCCGTGCCGCCTCGCGATAGCTGCGGTGCGCTTCCTCGGCCGCGCGTTCCAGCCGGGCGATCCCCGCGCCACCGCTGGTCAGCCGCTCCAGCCGCCCGGACAGCTCTGCCAGCAGCCCCGGCAGCTCGTCGGGCTGCACCCGGTGCTTGCGGGCGACGGCGCGCAGTTCGAACAGCCGCGCTTCGTCCGCCTCCAGCGCGGCAGGATCGAAGGCCAGCGCCTCGGCCGCGGCATCCACCTGCGCCTGTGCCTCGCTGCCTTCGGTGATCGCACGATCGATCGCGGCCAGCGCCTCGGCCAGCGCTTCGTGATCGTCGGACACCCGCTCCAGGATGCGCGCCGCCTGCCGCAGCCGCGCCAGCCCGCCGTCCGATCCTTCGAGCAGATCGGCGATGCCCTGCAGGTCGGTGGCGATCTTTTCGCCTCGTTGCATCGTCGCCCGGCGCTCGGCGAGCAGTTCCTCCTCGCCTTCTTGCGGAGCAAGCGCCGCGAGTTCGGTAACGGCGTGCTCCAGCCATTCGCGGTCGCGTTCGGCGCTGTCCTGCTCGGCCCGCGCCACCGCCAGCGCATCCTCCGCCACGCGCCATGCGCGGTGGGCCACCGCAACTGGCCCCGCATCGCACCGGCCGAAGGCGTCGAGCAGCAGCCGGTGGCCGCGCGGGTTGAGCAGGCCGCGATCGTCGTGCTGGCCGTGGATCTCGACGAGATGCGGCGCCAGCTCTCGCAGGAACCCGGCCGAAGCCGGCTGGTCGTTGACGAATGCGCGGCTGCCGCCGTCTGCCTTCACCATCCGCCGGATCAGCAGCGGCTCGCCCGGCTCCAGCTCCATGCCGTTCTGCGCGAAGAGATTGGCCACCGCGCTGTCGGCAGCGGGCGGGACGAAGCTCGCCACCACCACCGCCTGGCCCGCGCCGCTGCGCACCAGGCCGCTATCGGCCCGCGCGCCCAGCGCCAGGCCCAGCGCATCGAGCAGGATCGACTTGCCGGCACCGGTCTCGCCTGTCAGCACGCCCAACCCTGCGCCGAACTCCAGGTCCAGCGCCTCGATCAGCACCACGTCGCGAATGGATAGCGCGGTCAGCATCGCGGCCCCCTATCGCAGGAACAGGAGAAGAACGGAAGTGGTTTTAGCTCGCGGGCTTGGGCGGCGGGCTGGCCTTGGCCGCGGCCGCCACCTTGTCCTGGTTGTCCTGCATCAGATCGTAGGCGCGCTTGTACCAATCGGTGCCCGGGTAATTGGCCCCGAGCACCGCCGCCGCCTTGTTGGCTTCCTCGGGCACGCCCAGCGCCAGATAGCTTTCGGTGAGGCGCATCAGCGATTCGGGCACATGCGTGGTCATCTGATAATTGTCGACCACGGCGCGGAAGCGCAGCGCCGCCGCCAGCCACTGGCCCCGCTTTTCGTAGAAGCGGCCGACTTCCATTTCCTTGCCGGCCAGGTGATCGCGCACCAGGTCCAGCTTCAGCCGCGCATCGGCGGCATATTTCGAATTGGGATAGCGGCGAATCAGCTCGCCCAGCGAATCGAGCGCCTGCTGCGTGATCTTCTGGTCGCGGGTGACGTCGCTGATCTGCTCGTAATAGGAAATGCCGATCAGATAATAGGCATAGGGCGCATCGCGGTTGCCGGGGTGCACCGCCAGGAAGCGCTGCGCCGAGGCGATCGCTTCGGGATAGTCGCGGTTCAGATAGTAGCTGAACGCGCCCATCAGCTGCGCGCGCCGCGCCCATACCGAATAGGGATGCTGGCGCTCCACTTCGTCGAACAGCGCGGCGGCGAGCTTGTACTGGTGCTGGTCCAGTTTCTGCTTGGCCGTGCTGTACAGGGTGCCGACGTCGCGCGCGACATAGGGCAGGTCCTTCACCCCGCCGCGCTTTGCGCAGCCGGCGACGGAAAGGGCGAACACCGGAAGGAGCGCGAACGCAAGCGCGCGAGGCAGGGGACTACGCATATGCCGGGGTTCTTAGACCGGGGCCGTGGCTGCAAACAATCCTTTTCGGGGCGGGATTGCGGCGGAACTCGCTTCGCGCCACATGCGCTCCCGTTCCGGTACCGTCATTCAAGGGGATTCCTCATGCCCGCCACGCTTCTCGCCACCCATCGCGTCGAAAAACCCTGGGGCCGCCACACCCTGTATCCGGGCTTTGCCGATCCTGCCGCGGACGGTGAGCCGGTGGGCGAGGTCTGGTTCCAGACGCCGGGCAATTCAACCCCGGACCTGCTGATCAAATATCTGTTCACCAGCGAGAAACTGTCGGTCCAGGTGCATCCGAACGACGAGCAGGCCCAGGCCGTCGGCCTGCCGCGCGGCAAGGACGAATGCTGGATCATCCTCGATGCCGAGCCCGATTCGACGATCGCGCTCGGTACCAAGCAGCCCTATACCCGCGAGGAGCTCCGCGCCGGCGCGCTCGACGGCTCGATCGAGAACATGCTCGACTGGAAGCCGGTGAAGGCCGGCGATTTCTTCTACTCCGCCTCGGGTACCGTCCACGCGATCGGCGCGGGCATCACGCTGATTGAAGTGCAGCAGAACAGCGAGACGACCTACCGCCTCTATGACTATGGCCGCCCGCGCGAACTGCACCTCGACGAAGGTGTCGCGGTATCGGAGCCGGTGCCGTTCGTGCCGCACCCGATGCCGGGGGCGGTCGCGCCGAACCGCACCATCCTGGTCGAAGGCCCCAAATTCGTGCTCGAGCGCTGGGAAGGCGGCAAGCGCAGCTTCACCCTGCCCGAAGGCACGACCGGCTGGCTGATCCCGGTGAAGGGCGAAGGCGTGGTCGACGGCATCGCGTTCAAGGCGGGCGAGTGCCTGACGCTGGAAGGCCATGTCGCGATCCATGCGGAAGTCGGCAGCGACCTGCTGTTCGCCTATCCGGGCGACGCACGTGTCCCGTCGATGGACGCCGAATGAACCAAAGGTAGTTTCCCGTTCACGCAACCAGCCGCCGCGGGCACACGTTCGACACGCATCGATAACGACAAGGATTTCCCACGATGCGCATGTTGTTTGTTGCCGCTGCGGCGGCGCTGACGGTGACGGCGGTGCCCGCGATGGCGCAGGGCCCCCGCGAGCGCGACGCGCGCCAGGATTGTCGCCAGGATCTGCGCCGGGCGGACAGCCGTGGCGAATATCGCCGCGAGATGCGCGATTGCCGCCAGGATATCCGCCAGGCGTCGCGCGCCGACAATCGCCAGTGGCAGCGCGATTGGCGCCGCTACCGCAATTATGACTATAATCGCCTGCCCGCCGGCGAGCGCCGCTATTATGCCGACCGCTATTATCGCGACGGCCGCTATTATCAGGAACGCCGCCTGAGCCGGAACGACCGCATCTATCGCGGCAATGACGGTCGCTATTATTGCCGCCGCAACGACGGCACGACCGGCCTGATCGTGGGCGGTGTCGCCGGCGGGCTCTTCGGCAACGCGCTGTCCTCGGGCGGCAATGCGACGCTCGGCACGCTGCTCGGCGCGGCCGCCGGCGCGGCGCTCGGCCAGTCGGTGGATCGCGGCAACGTCCGCTGCCGCTAAGGCCGCAAGGTTTTCAGGAAGGGGGCTCGGTTCGACGGGCCCCTTTTTCATTGCGAAGGCAAGGAGCTCGGGAAGAGACGCGCGGTCTGTAGTCGTCATTCCGGCGATGGCCGGAACCCATTAGCGCCTCGACATCGGCTTCTGCCGCGCCAGGAATGGCTATCGCCGGGACAACGATGCGAAGCAAGCGCCACCCGAAGACGGCTGCGATCAGATGATCCCGCCGGTCAGCATCAGCCGCAGCCCGCTGACGATCAGCAGCACGAGGTTGAAGTTCCGCCCCGCCGTGCCCCGCGACAGCATGCCCACCACCGCGCCGGTGAGCGCGATCGGGAAGGCGATCCAGTTGATCAGCGGCACGAACGGGATGGGGATGATCCCCACCAGTGCGAAGGGCAGCGCGACCAGCCCGATCAGCAGCGAGAGTGCGTTGAACATGGCCCGAATGTGGGGCAGCCCAACTGTAGTATCAAGACAGAACACCAACAGAAGATTGCGCGCCGCAGCCGCTACCGCCCAGACGCCAGGTCATGATAGGCTGGAAACCGTCCCATATCTCGCGCCCGGAGGTCTGCTATGCTGCCCGCGCTTTCCGTCTTGCCGCTTGCCCTGCTGCTCGTCGGCGCACCGCTTGGGGAACGGACGCTCAACGTCCAGTACACGGTGACCAATGTCGGCGGCGGCCTTGGCGTTTTCGTCGACGAAACGGTGATTTTCGGCATGGTACCGAGCGGGACTGCGGGGCCACGCTGGGTCGCCGAGCGGGTGCGTCACGATCGACACTGGTGTGGAAAGCAGGGCGGGGACGGCAAATGCATCGCTACCGAACCCGCATCCATGATTGGCTGGACGGCGCGGCCTGCGCCACGGTGGCGCCGGCCTTCACCGCGCTCTGGGCCATTCGCCCCGCCGGTTTCGGCCAGGTTCGTGACTTCACGGTTGTATCCGACTCCTCCACCGTCACCATCAAGGGCACGACGACACAGGCAGGCTATTTCACCGAAGTCAGCGTCAGCCAGGACGCAGGCGACTTCGCCCGCTGGTGGCACAATGCCAGCAACGGATGGAAATCCTGCTGGCAGCACGCCGCGCCGGTGGTGGAAGGACAGGTGCTTGCTCCCCGCCTGGCGCTTCCCGCGAATTCGGCGCCATAAGGCCGGAACCTAGGCACTTTTCCGGGGCAGGCTTCGGCCCGCCTCCGATCTGCGTCAGCCCCGCGGATCCCCCAGCAGATAGACGTCCATCGCGCTGGCGCCTTGGCCGTGCAGTAGCTCGCCTAATCGTCGGTTTCCACCAGACCCAAGCAGTTGGATCCCTTGCGCCGGATGACGGCGGCGAGCGATACCAATCTCGGTTATGGCGGGAGGACCTGCCCGGCCGCGATCAGGCCTTGGGGGTTCAGGCCAGCTCCCATTCCAGCCCGATCTCGGCCTGGAGCAGCTTGGAGACCGGACAATTGGCTTCGGCATCGCGGGCGAGCGCTTCGAACTGCGCCCGATCGATGCCGGGCACCTCGGCGCGCAGTTTGAGATCCGAGCGGGTGATGGTGAAGCCGGCGCCATCCTGTTCGAGTTTGACCGCTGCGGTGGTCTCCAGCGTCCCCTCGTCGAACCCGGCCTTGGCGAGTGCGAAGCTGAGCGCCATGGTGAAGCAACCGGCATGCGCAGCGGCGATCAGTTCTTCGGGGTTGGTGCCCTTTTCGTCGCCGAAGCGGGTGTTGAAGCCATAGGGCGTCGCTTCCAGCACGCCGGAGGGGCTGGTGAGCTGGCCTTTGCCAGCCTTGCCGAAGCCGGAATAGCGGGCGGTGGCGGTGCGGGTGGTCATGGCGGACTCCTGGATTGCGGGGCAGGGCCGGGGATCAACCCCGGCCCCTCGCCCTCAACGGCACTTTACGTTGTCGCGGTCGATCGCACGGCCCGCGGCCGCACCGGCGGCACCACCCAAGATCGTGCCGAGCAAGCCCGAACCGCCCGGGGCGATGAGGTTGCCGAGCACGCCGCCGGCGACACCGCCGACGATCAGGCCGGTCGTGCCGTCGTTACGGCGGCAGTAATAGCGCCCGTCCTGCCCGCGATAGATGCGGTCGTTGCGCGAGAGGCGGCGCTCGCGATACTTGCCCTCGCGATAATAACGATCGGCATAATAGCCGTTATAGGCGGGATCCGGCCGGTTATAATCGTAGTCGCGATAGCCGCGATTATTGGCCGAACCTGCGCCAAAGCCGTCGCCGACACAGCCCGACAGCAGCGTGGCCGCAGCGACCGCGCCCAGAGCGAAACTACGCATGGACTCTCTCCTGATCCTGATTGGTATGAAGGGGCAATGCACGACCGCGCCGAAGGTTGCGCGGTCGTGCAGCTTGCCGGGCGATCAGGAGGGGGCTGCGTCGATGCGGCGCAGTTCATCGGCCTGGCCGGCGACCAGGGTGGGGGCCGATCCACCAGCCAGCGCCGGGCGCAGCGCTTCGCGCTCGCTTTCGGGCACGGGTGCGGTGGGATCGGGCCGGAAGGCCTCGATCGCGCGCTCGCCGCCATCGGGATGCGATTGGCCCATGAGATCGGTGGGCACCGTGCCGGGTTCGGCGGCGGCGTTGCGACGGTTGCGCAGCACCCCGAAGGCGATCGCCCCGATCGCGCCCAGCCCGGTCGCGGCGATGGCGGCGAGGCCGGTCTTGCGCAGGGTGGAGCGCTTTTCGACCTTGGTCGCGGGCGCGGCTGCCTTGGGTGCGCGCTTTGGCCGAGCCTTGGGCGCCGGCTTGGCTGCGGCAGGATCGGCCTTGGCGGAGGTGGCGGCAGCGGCGGGCTTGGCGGTGCGCTTGCGCGGCGTCTTGGGCTTGGGGGCGTCGGGAGTGGTGGCCATCGGAATCTCCTTGCGGTTGCGTGCCGATCAACGGGCCGAAGCGGCCGCCTGTTCCGGACCGTCAGGAGAAGCGCGGCGAAGGGCCGCAAAGAACCGCGATTCCGGCGCCCGCCCGGCGCCGCCGCGGTCAGGGTGCGCGGAAGAAGGCGGGGATGACGTAATTGGACAGCTTTTCCATGCGGACGCCGAGGCGATCGCAGGCTTCGTCCGCGGCGCGCGTGGCACCCTTCAGCAGGGCGTAATCGTCGAACACGACCAGACCGCCCCGGGCCATATGCGGCAACAGGCGATCAAGCGCGAAGGCGGTCGGCTCGTACACGTCCATGTCGAGGTGCAGCAGTGCGATCTTCAGCGCGGGATGCGCTTCGAGGAACTGCGGGATGGTATCGAAGACATTGCCCTCCACCAGCGTGGTGTTGGCGAAGCCCTTGGCGTCGAGCAGATCCTGCAAGCCGGCACGGGAAATGCCGTCGCCGCCGGCCGCCTCGAACCGCTTGATGAAGGCCTGATCGGTGGCTTCGGCGACGCCGTCGCTGGGGAAGCTGCCGAAAGCATCGAAGCCGACGACCATCCGGCTATAGGCATTTTCCAGAAGCTGGCGGAAGCTGGCAAAGCGCATCAACGACGCGCCCTTGTATACGCCAAGCTCGACGATCGCGCCCGGCAGGTCGACGATCTGCCGGTACAGCTCGTAGTGCGCCAGCAGCTTTGCCATGCGCGAGGGATGGGAGCGCAGGTAGAACTGGTTTTCGACCTCATAGGGGTCGAGCTGGTCCGTGGGCTGGTAATGCGCCATGTTATTCCCCTGCATTCTCGAACGTCGGTGCGGCGTCGTCGGTGGATCGGGCGCGGACCGAGGTTAACAGCGCCCGCACGCTGCCTATTGCCATCATAGCAGGCGTTGTGGCGCGCGGGACAAGAGCACCGCATTGTACCGCATCGCCCGGGGCTTCAGACGTCGGCGGCGATGCCGCGGGCGAGGATGGCGTTGGCCGAGCGACGTACCTCTTCGGCGATCAGCTGGAAGGCGGCATCCATGCTGCTGGCCTTGCGCCAGGCGAGCGCGATCGACCGATAGCGCGACCAGCCGGCGACGTGCAGCACGCGCAGGCCGGAGGTGCCGCCCACGTCCGAGGCAAGGTACAGCGTCGGCAGCAGGGCCATGCCGAGGCCGCTCGCTACCATCTGGTGCAGGCTGTCCAGGCTGGTGCCTTCGTAATCCGGCGTCATCCGCATCCCATAGGCTTCGGCGATGTGCGAGCATTGGCGGTGGAAATGGTGGCGCGGATCGAGCGACAGCAGCGCCCGGCCGCGCAGCAGCGCCGGATCGACTCGATCCAGCTTGGCCAGCGGATCGTCGACCGCCGCGACGAGGTGCAGCGGTTCGCGGAACAGCGGCTCCACCACCAGCTCGTCGCCCTCGATCGGCATCGGCCCGAGCAGCAGATCGAGCGCGCCGCGCGACAGTTCCTGCGTCTGTTCGGCGGGGATGCCCTCGCGCACGTACAGGTGCAGATCGGGCGCGACGCGGTGGAGCTCCGCGACGATCGGCGAAAGCAGATAGGGGCCCAGCGTGGGCGTGGTGCCGAGCTTGAGCGTGCCGGTGAGCGTGTCGGACGAGCGCGCCGCCAGGCTCTCGATCTCGCGAACCTCCGCCAGCACCTCGCGCGCCTTGGCGACGATCGCGCGCCCGACCGGCGTCAGCATCGCGCCGCCGGCACCGCGATCAAGCAGCCGCACGCCTAGTCGATCTTCCAGCGCCTTGATCTGATGGCTGAGCGTTGGCTGCGATACATGGGCGGAGCGCGCCGCCCGCACGAACGAGCCGGTGTCGGCCAAGGTGACCAGATAGTGGAACTGGCGAAGCGTCGGCATCAAAGGGGTATAGAGCCGTTCTATCGAATCTGCGCAAGTCTTTCGATTGGCCGGGCGGGCGCGATCCGGCTATTCAGTGTCTACCGGAGCGGCAGAGGAACCAAGTGCGTTGCCCCCTCGCACTTCCCAAGCCGACAGGCCTCTGCCGCTGCGGACCAGCTCACGCCCCATGGGGGCAGGCGATATCGCCCCTTGCGGAGACAGCTTCTCCGCCCTTCACCAGAAAGCTTTTTGATGCTGAAGCTATTGCTGCTCTCTATATCCATGGTCGTCGCCGGTGCGGCGGGCGCGACGACCATCCGCGTCGAGAACCACTCGGCGGCAACCCTCAGCCTATCGGCGCACGATGCCACCGGCGGCCTGCAGCGCCAGCTGCGCGGCACGTTGCTGCCGCATGCCAGCACCTTCGTGCGGCGGCCCGGCGGCAAAGTGCTGGCGCTGCGGCGCGAGGCCGACAAGCATCTGTTCGACATCGTCGTGACCAGCGAAGACGGGCGCGGGTGCCGGTTCCGGACGGTCGCCGAGCAGCATAGCGAGGAATGGGTGCTGATCATTCCCGTGGCGCACCCGATCGGGACCGGTCGCTGCGAGGCGCGCACCGGCCGCACCATCGGCGATTTCGTGTTCATCGCTTCCTGAACAGGGGCAGGCGCGCGAAGTTTGCCCGAAACCGCCTTGATGGGTGAACTTCATGGTGAATCCTCCTATCTGACTCGCCATGCCCACCCGCTTCGCTTCCGTTCCCCATCGGCGCTCCCTGATCGACCGCCGTGCCGTCGCCGAGCAGCTCGCAGCGCTCGACGCGCGCGACACCGCGGCACTGCGCCAGGCCGCGACCGGCGTGCTGAAGGCGGCGCTGGACCGCGGCCGCGCGGAGATTGCGCGGCGGCTGGCCGAGCATCCCTCGCGCGGGCTGGAAGCGGCGGCGGCGGGCGCGTTCCTGACCGACCAGATCCTGCGGCTGCTGTGGGACTTTACCGTCGAGCGGCTGCACCCCAATGCGAACCCCACCGCCGCCGAGCGGATGACGCTGATCGCGGTGGGCGGCTATGGCCGCGGCGAGATGGCGCCGCATTCGGACATCGATATCGGCTTCCTTACCCCCTGGAAGGTCACCGGCTGGAGCGAGCAGGTGATCGAATCGATGCTCTATTCGCTGTGGGACATGCGGCTGAAGGTGGGGCATTCGTCGCGCTCGCTCGACGAGATGGTGCGCCAAGCCAAGGCGGACGTGACCGTGTGCACCGCGCTGCTCGAGGCGCGCTATGTGTGGGGCGATACCGACCTGTACGAAGAGGCGGCAGTACGCTTCAAGGCCGAGGTGCAGGCCGACAGCGCGCGCGGCTTCATCACCGCCAAGCTCGACGAACGCAATGCGCGCCACAAGAAGATGGGCGACAGCCGCTATGTCGTCGAACCCAATGTGAAGGAAGGCAAGGGCGGCCTGCGCGACCTGCACACGCTGTTCTGGATCGGCAAGTTCGCCTATAACGTGCGCGAGCCCGCCGAGCTGGTGGAAGCCGGGCTGCTGACGCCGGCCGAATATCGCCAGTTCCGCCGAGCCGAGAATTTCCTGTGGGCGGTGCGCTGCCAGCTGCATCTGATCACCAACCGGCCCGAGGACCGGCTGACCTTCGACGTACAGCGCGAGATTGCCGAACGGATGCGCTTCGCCGATCGGCCCGGCATGTCCAAGGTCGAGCGCTTCATGCGCTATTACTTCCTGCAGGCGAAGGTGGTGGGCGACCTGACCGGCGTTTTCCTGGCGCATCTGGACGAGAAGTTCGCCAGTAGGGGTCGGCGGTTCGGTTTGCCGGCGCTGTGGCGCGGGCGGCGCAAGCTGAAGGGATTCGTACTGGAGCGCGGGCGGCTGGCACTGCCGCGCGACGATTTCTTCCGCGAAGATCCGGTGCGGCTGATCGAGCTGTTCGCGCTGGCCGATCAGCACGAGCGGGAGATCCACCCGCTGGCGATGCGGGCGGCGGCGCGCGACGCCAAGCTGGTCGACGACGTACGCACCGATCCGCGCGCCAACGCGCTGTTCCTTTCGGTGCTCACCTCGCCGCGCGATCCGGAGACGGTGCTGCGCTGGATGAACGAGGCGGGTGTGTTCGGCCGGTTCGTGCCGGACTTTGGCCGCGTCGTCGCGCAGATGCAGTTCGACATGTATCACCACTATACGGTGGACGAGCACTCTATCCGCGCGATCGGGCTGCTCAGCCGGATCGAGAAGGGGCAGCTGAAGGAAGACCATCCGCTTGCCAGCGGGATACTGCACCAGTTGACCTCGCGCCGGGCGCTGTATGTCGCGGTGCTGCTGCACGATATCGCCAAGGGCCGCAGCGGCGATCATTCCATCCTGGGTGCTGAAGTCGCCGAGCGGCTTTGCCCGCGACTGGGGCTCACCCCCGCCGAAACCGAAATGGTCGCGTGGCTGGTGCGCTGGCACCTGCTGATGTCGGCCACCGCGTTCAAGCGCGACCTGGCGGACTTCAAGACGATCCTCGACTTCACCGCGCAGGTGCAGAGCGCGGAGCGGCTGCGCATGCTGCTGGCGCTGACCGTGGTGGATATCCGCGCCGTGGGGCCGGGGGTGTGGAACGGCTGGAAGCGCCAGCTGCTCGGCAACCTTTACGAAGCCGCCGAGGAAGTGCTGCGGCTGGGCCATAAGCAGCGTGGGCGCGGCGAGCGAATCGCCGCCAAGCAGGACGATCTAGCCGCGGCGCTCGGCTGGGACTCTGCGCGGTTCGAGGCGTTCAAGAAGCGCTTCACCGAAAGCTACTGGATCGCCGAGCCGTCCGACGTGCTGGAGCGCAACGCGGTGATGGTGGCGCAGGCGGGCAACGCGACGCTGCACGTCGAGGCGCAGGTATATCCCGATCGCGGCGCGACGCTGGTGACGGTCTATGCGTCCGACCATCCGGGCCTGTTCTATCGCATCGCCGGTGCGATCCATGTCGCGGGCGGCAACATCATCGATGCGCGCATCCACACGACCCGCGACGGCATGGCGCTGGACAATTTCCTCGTACAGGACCCGTTCGGCCAGCCCTTCGACGAGGAGGCGCGACTCAATCGGCTGAAGGCCGGCATCGCCGATGCGCTGGCAAACCGCGCGCGACTGTCCGAACGGCTGAAGACCAAGGCGCCAGTGCGGCTGCGCGCCGATGCCTTCTCGATCGAACCCAATGTGTTCATCGACAACAAGGCATCGAACCGCTTCACCGTCATCGAGATCAACGCGCGCGATCGACCGGCGCTGCTCTACAGCCTGGCGCACGCGCTGTTCCAGTCGAAGGTTACGATCCATTCGGCCCATGTCGCCACCTATGGCGAGCGGGCGGTGGATACCTTCTACCTGACCGATCTCATCGGTGATAAGATCACCTCCACGTCGAGGCTCAAAACGATCGAGCGGCGGTTGCTGGAGGCAGCGGCAGGCGAAGAGATCGCGCAGGCCGCCTGACAGGGGGGCGGGGCATGCCGGTGGTTGGACTGGGCGGATATTTCTTCCGTGCGCGGGATCCTGAGGCGCTGGCGACCTGGTATCGCGAGATGCTGGGCGTGGGGGGCGGGTGCGGGACCGATGCCCAGGGGCAGCCCAGCCCGTGGTTCTGGTATCCAGAAGCCGGGCCGGTGGTGTTCCAGCCCTTTGCCGCGACCACCGACTATTTCGCCGCCGACAAGCAGGCGATGCTGAACCTGCGCGTCATCGATCTGGACGGGCTGCTGGAGCAGCTGCACGCCGCCGGCGTGGCGATCGAGACGCGCGCCGAATGGGACACGCCCGAAATCGGGCGTTTCGCGCGGATCCACGATCCGGAGGGCAACCCGATCGAGTTATGGGAGCTGCCGGCCGAAGCCGACTCCGCCGCCTGACGCGGCTCAGCCCGTGGGCAGGCGATCGACGCGGGCCGCCGACAGGCCGTAATAGCCGGACACGCGATCGGCATAGGCCTGGGTAAATTCGGGGGGATTGCTCGCCCAGCTCGGCCCGCCTTCGAGCACACGCCGATCGATGGTGACGATGTAATCATCGCCACCGGCATCATAGGCGATCAGTTCGAACGGCAGCGGATAATAGCTTTTGCCCATGCCGAGAAACCCGCCGAGGCTGAGCACGGCATAGAGCGTCTGTCCGCTGCCCTTTTCGACCATGAATGCCTGGACCTGACCCAGCGAATCACCATCGCGGCTGCGTACCTTCAGCCCGTCGACGCGGGCGGTGACGAGCAGGCTGGTGGTTTCGGTCGATTCGGACATGACGGGTCGTTCCTCTGCTTGGCTGCAGCGTTTGGAATGCCTGAAGCGCATTGTCGTTCCGGAGGCGCGACGAGCGGCGTGCCGGCAGATGGCATTTCCTATCGCCCGCGCTCCGCCTAGAGGAGAGCGATGCATCTGCGCGCCGAGGCCCTGATCCTGAGCGTTCGCCCGCATGGCGAACATGGCGCGATCGTACGGGCGCTGACCGCCGCGCACGGGGTGCAGCCCGGCTATGTGCGGGGCGGCCGATCGCGGGCGTTGCGGCCGGTTCTGCAACCTTCGAACGCCGTGCTGGGCGAGTGGCGCGCGCGCACCGATGAACAGCTTGCGGGGCTGGCCGTCGAATTGCTCCACAGTCGCGCGCCGCTGTTCGGCGAGCCGTTGCCGGCGGCGGCGCTGGCGTGGGTGACCGCGTTGACCGCGGTGACGCTGCCGGAAGCCTTGCCCTTTCCCCGACTATATTCGGCGCTGGAAGGGGTGCTGGCGGCGATCGAGGCGGCGCCCGCCGCACGGGGATGGGCCGTCGCGCTGGTGCGGTACGAGCTGCTGCTGCTGGCGGAACTCGGCTTCGGGCTGGACCTGACGCGGTGTGCGGTGACGGATGCGACCGAAGATCTGGCCTTTGTGAGCCCGAAAAGCGGCATCGCGGTGAGCCGTACGGGCGCGGCAGGCTATGAGGCGCGGCTGCTCGCGCTGCCTCCCTTCCTGCAGATGGGGGGCGAAGCGGGATGGGACGATATCCTCGCCGGATTGCGGCTGACCGGCCATTTCCTCGCGCGCGACTTGCTGACCGGCAAGGGGGCTGAGCCGATCGCGGCGCGCGAGCGGCTGGTGGACCGATTGTTGCGGGCGGTTGCCTAAACCGCCCCCGGGCGGCTAAGCGGCGTCCCCAGTCTCTCGCCCGTCGATCCCGATGGGCGTCGTCAGGGAAATGCGATGCCGTTGATTGCTGTTCTGCCCGGTGACGGGATCGGCCCCGAAGTGACGCGCGAGGCGCGCCGGGTTCTCGAAGCGCTGGACCTGGGCCTGACCTTCGAGGAAGCCCCGGTGGGCGGTGCCGCCTATCTGGCCACCGGCCGCCCGCTGCCCGAGACGACGCTGGCGCTGGCCAAGCGCGCCGATGCGGTGCTGTTCGGCGCGATCGGCGATCCGCGGTTCGAGGGGCTGGAGCGGGCGTTGCGCCCCGAAGCGGCGCTGCTGGGCATCCGCCGCGAGCTGGGCCTGTTCGCCAATCTGCGCCCGGCCACGCTGTTCGCCGGCCTGGAAGACGCGTCGCCGCTCAAGCCCGAGGTGGTGCACGGCCTGGACATCGTGACCGTGCGCGAACTGACCGGCGACGTCTATTTCGGCGAAAAGGGCCGCCGCAGCACGATGGAAGGGCTGCGCCAGGGGTTCGACGTCATGAGCTATGACGAGCGCGAAGTAGAGCGGATCGCACGGGTGGGCTTCGAGATGGCGAAGCGTCGTCGCAAGAAGCTCTGTTCGGTCGACAAGGCGAACGTGCTCGAGACCTCGCAGCTGTGGCGCGACGTCGTCAACGAGATGGCGACCGACTATCCCGAGGTCGAACTGACCCACATGTATGTCGACAATGCCGCGATGCAGCTGGTGCGCGCGCCGGCGAAGTTCGACGTGATCGTGACCGGCAACCTGTTCGGCGACATTCTGAGCGACCAGGCGAGCATGTGCGCCGGATCGATCGGGATGCTGCCGTCGGCATCGCTGTCCGACTGGTCGGGCGCGAACGGCATGTACGAGCCGATCCACGGCAGCGCGCCCGACATTGCCGGCCAGGGCAAGGCGAACCCTTGCGCTGCCATCCTTTCCGCTGCCATGTTGCTGCGGCACTCGCTGGACGATGAAGCATCGGCCCAGCGCATAGAAAAAGCGGTTGCCGCAGCGCTCGCCAAGGGCGCTCGGACGGCCGATCTCGGGGGTTCCCTTCCAACCACCGCGATGGGGGATGCGGTGCTGCTGGAGCTTCAGTGAGCGACACCCTGCTCGAACTTGCGATCGTTATTCCCACGTTCAACGAACGCGCCAACGTTCCTTTGCTGATCGCCAAGCTGGATGCGGCCCTTGCCGGTCGCGCCTGGGAAGCGATCTTCGTCGACGACGACAGTCCCGATGGGACCGCCGATGCCGCGCGTGCGATCGGGCGGGCGGACCCGCGCGTGCGCGTGATCCAGCGGATCGGGCGGCGCGGGCTATCCTCCGCCTGCATCGAGGGGATGTGCGCCACCGCGGCGCCGTGCGTGGCGGTGATCGACGGCGACCTGCAGCATGACGAGACGCTGCTGCCGAAGATGCTCGATGCGCTGCAGGCGGATGCGACGCTGGACGTGGTGGTCGGATCACGCTTCTGCGAAGGTGGCTGCACCGGCGACTGGGACCGCGAACGTGTGGCCAAGTCCGCCTTCGCGACCAAGCTCTCCCGCCAGGTGCTGAAGGCCGACCTGACCGATCCGATGAGCGGATTCTTCATGATCCGTAGCGAGATCCTGCGCGGGCTGGCGCCGGTGCTGTCGGGCATCGGCTTCAAGATCCTGCTCGACATCATGACCGCGAGTCCGAAGCCGCTGCACTTTCGCGAGCTGCCCTATGTGTTCCGCGTGCGGACGGAAGGGGAGAGCAAGCTCGATTACGTCGTGGCGATGGAATATCTGATCGCGCTGTACGACCGGATGTTCGGCAAGGTGGTGCCGGTGCGCTTCGCGATGTTCTCGGCGATCGGGGCGGCGGGAGCGGCGCTGCATCTGGCGGTGCTGTTCGTGCTGTTCCGCATGCTGGGCCTGCCGTTCGTGACCGGCACGATCCTGGCCACGATCGTCGCGATGACGTTCAATTTCCTGCTCAACAATGCGCTGACCTATCGCGAGCGACGGCTGAAGGGCGCCGGGCCGATGCTGGCGGGATGGTTCAGCTTCTGTCTGGTGTGCGGCGTGGGTGCGGCGGCCAATGTCGGGCTCGCGGCCTTCCTCCACAATGTGCAGCATGGCGACTGGCGGCTGTCGGCGCTGGCCGGAATCGCGGTGGCCGCGGTGTGGAATTTCGCGCTGTCGTCGCGGTTCGTGTGGGGGCGGTATTGACCGAACGATAGCCCCTCCCCTTCAGGGGAGGGGCTTACGTCCGCCTTACACCAGCTCCGCCAGGGCCGCCGGGCTGAAGTCCTTCAGGCCTTCGCTGTCGCCGGCCTGCACCTTCTTCGCCCAATCGGCATCGCTGATGAGGGCGCGGCCGACGGCGATCAGGTCGAACTCGTCGCGCTCCATCCGATCGATGAGCTTGTCCAGATCGGTGCGCTGCGAGGTCTCGCCGCCGAACGCCGCGATGAATTCGCCCGACAGCCCGACCGAGCCGACGCTGATCGTAGCAGCGCCGGTGAGCTTCTTCGCCCAGCCGGCGAAGTTCAGGCCGTTCTCGCCATCGACCTCGGGAAACTCCGGCTCCCAGAAGCGGCGCTGCGAGCAGTGGAGCACGTCCGCGCCGGCATCGACCAGCGGCTGGAGCCACGACGCCATCTCGTCCGGCGTGGTGGCGAGACGAGCGGCATAGTCCTGCTGCTTCCACTGGCTGAGGCGCAGGATAACCGGGAAGTCCGGGCCCACCGCCGCGCGGACGGCCTTCACCACGTCGACCGCGAAGCGCGAGCGTTCGGCGATCGTCGCGCCGCCGTAGCTGTCCTCGCGCGTGTTGGTGCCGGCCCAGAAGAACTGATCGATCAGATAGCCGTGCGCGCCGTGGATCTCGACCGTGTCGAAGCCGAGCCGCTTGGCATCCGCAGCAGCCTTGGCAAAGGCGGCGATGGTATCGGCGATGTCCTGCTCGCTCATGGCTAGGCCGCGCGGCTTATCCGGCGCGAGCAGGCCCGAGGGGCTTTCCACGTCCACGTCCGGCACCCAATCGGTCATCGTCCGCGTGGAGCCGGTGTGCCAGATCTGCGGCGCCATCTTGCCGCCGGCGGCGTGCACCTCGTCGATCACTGTCTTCCAGCCGGCAAGCGCTGCGTCGCCGTGGAAAAAGGGAATGCCCGGATGGTTGCGCGACGCCGGACGATCGATCACCGTGCCTTCTGACAGGATCAGGCCAACGCCGCCGTCGGCCCGGCGGCGATAATAGGCGGCATTGGCGTCGCCGGGAATTCCTTCGGGGGCGAAGGTCCGTGTCATCGGCGCCATGACGATCCGGTTGGGCAGATCGAGCGACTTGATGCGAAAGGGGCGGAAGAGGACGTCGGTCGGCGCGGCCATGGGGGCTCCGTTGCGATCTGAAACTGATGTGAAGCTAGGGCCTGCCGACCGCGCTTCAAGATGGCTGCGCGACCGCAACGAAATTTATCGCCAGTTGGGGAACCACATCCAGTGGGTGAAGCCCAGCGGGCCGTCGAGCGGGGCGGCGGAGAGGATCGGGTAAAAATAGCCGAAGCAGACCAGCGCCAGCGCGACATACCATTCTTCCCAGCCGCGCTGGCGGTTGCGATCGAAGTGATCGAAGGTCACCGGCAGCACCAGGCAGAGGAAGATCGCCGAGAGGTGATAGTAATAATAGAAGCCGAGCGACTTCGGGATGATGGCATAGATCGCCACCGAAAAGGTCCAGAGCAGCGCAAGCGCAACCGGGCGCACCGCTCGGCTGCGGAACCAGGCGGCATAGGCGGCGAGCACCGCGACCAGCCCGCCCCACATGATCACCGGGTTGCCGATCAGCAGCACGCCCCGCTGGGCCCCGGAATCCCATTCGTAGAAGAACCAGATCGGCCGCAGCATCAGCGGCCAGCTCCACCAATCCGACTGGTAATTGTGCGGGGCGAGCACCTGGGTCTGCGCCGCGTACATTTCGCGCTGGAGGGTAAGCAGGCCGCCCAGCCCCTCGGTCGCGCCGGTGAGATAGAAGAAGGTTGGGGCAAAGGTGAGGAAATAGACGGGAATGCTGATCGCGCCGAGCAGCACCAGTGCCGCCAGGGTGGACAGGCCGGGCCAGTGCGGCTGATCGGGTGCGAGCAGCGTGGCGGCGAGCGGGCGCTGTGCGCGGCGCGCATCCCGCACGCGGATCGCGACGAAGGCGAGGGCGACCATCGCGATATAGGGGGCCGCCGCCCATTTCACCGCGGTCGCCAAGCCGAACAGCGCCGCGCCGACGCACCAGCGCCAGCGCACCTGCGCAGGGCTGCCGCGCATCGCCCAGAGCAGGAATACCAGCGCCCAGAGCAGAAAGGCGCCGAGGAACACGTCGAGCATGGCGGTGCGCGCCTGGACGAACAGGCTCTGGTTGAGCATCGCCAGCGCCGCCCCGGTCACCGCCACCCGCAGCCGACCGCGCATCAGGATCATCAGAAAGGCAAAGACGCCGAGCACCGTCACGGTGCCCGCGATCGTCGGCATCAGCCGCCAGCCAAAGACATTGTCGCCGAGCAGATCCATCCCCGCGCCGATCAGCTCCTTGCCGAGCAGCGGATGTTCGATGTTGCGCGGGCCGGACAGTTCGATCAGCGCCTTCGCCGCGGGCACATAATGTACCTCGTCGAACATGATGCCGCCGGGCCGATCGAGATGGATGGTGAACAGCAGCTGCGCGGCCAAGCCGATCAGCAGGGCAACGAGCCACGGACGGGTGGCGAGAGCCGGAAGGCGGGGACGCATGGGCGCAGGCCTAGCGGAGGCGACCGCGGAGCGGAAGAGTGCGCGGCGACGAAGATCGTAGCAAGGCGCTTCGCCCAATTTTGGCGGCGGCCACCGGGCAAAGTTTAGGAAGTTTAGGCCTTCGCGGGTCTCGCGACGGCCGAGTGATGGGATGCGAAGTTTAGGAAGTTTAGGCTCGTGGAGGTTCCGCATCCGCCTGCTCCCCCAAAGCACGGCCCCGGGGCCGCGAAGCGCATCGCGCGCAGAAAGCGTCATGCAACGGAGTCAAAGAGCGCCCGCCAGGAGGCAGGACTGCTGGTACAAATAGGGAACACGTTGACGGACGCAAGGAGATGCCTGCCGCGTACGACCAATAGGATGATCATGGCAGCGAACGGCCAGAGTTGGGTGGAAAGCGGACACGTCGGTCATCAGTTTATAACGGGCCGAACAGACTTCCACGGTGCTTCCGCACAACCTCGCCTTCTGCAGAATCCTGCCTTCACCACTTCCGTCCTCACCCACGCAGCGCGCTTGGTTGAAGTGCCCGGTTCAAATTGAATTACGACCCGGCCGCCGCCGTTTGGAAACTTCGCCTTCTCAGCCAGGTATTTCACCAGCGTGCTAGCACTTATCGGCTGCGTGTTCCAAAAAAATTCACCGGATTTAGGAACTTCTATCAAGTCGCCATCGAGGAACTTGGAGGTGTTATCCGATGGAAAGGCATCTACATACGCTACTTGCTCGGAGGGCAAGCTGCTTGGTGGCCCGTTGCTTTTGTCACAACCCAAAAGCGACATGGCTATAACTGTGAGGCCAATAGCTCGCATACGCACAGTGTCTCAGGGACCTTCAATGTCCGCAAGTGGGCGAGAACCGCCTGTGTGGAATCTCGCGATGTGGTTGCTCGCCTGATTTGCATAGCCGACGTCGATGCAGGCGGGAAGGAACGCACCGCCCGTAAGGCCAGCATGAATCTAGTTCGCGAACTCATCAGCCCCACAGTGCCCGGCCATGCCGACGTCTGCTCGCCGGGCGAACGCCCGTCCCCTTTCGCCGGATCGTTCGGCCGCACGAGGCGCTTGTTGCTGCGGGTGGGGTTCCGGGCTGGTGGCCCGCTCCTTGTTCTTCGCCAGAAGGCGAGCGCTTTCGCCGTCGCTTCGCGCGCCATCGCGCCAAAAGGTTGACGCCGCGCCCCCAAGCGCCGCAAAGCAAACCCATGAAGCGTCGTACCGGACAAGACCCGAGCATCACCCGAACCTGGAAGCCCGCGACTCAGGCGGTGCGCGGCGGCACGGCGCGCTCGGAATTCGGCGAGACCAGCGAGGCGCTGTTCCTCACCTCGGGCTATGCCTATGATTGCGCAGGCGACGCCGCCGCGCGCTTTGCCGGCGAACAGGCCGGCATGACCTATTCGCGCCTGCAGAACCCGACGGTGGAGATGCTGGAGCAGCGCATCGCCCTGTTGGAAGGCGCGGAGGCATGTCGCACCATGGCGACCGGCATGGCGGCGATGACGGCTGCACTCCTTTGCCAGGTGCGCCAGGGCGATCATATCGTACAGGGCCGCGCCGCCTTCGGATCGTGCCGCTGGCTGACCGACACGCTGTTGCCGCGCTTCGGCGTGGAGACCACCACGATCGATGCGCGCGATCCGCAGCAGTTCGAGGATGCGATCCGGCCGAACACCAGGATCTTCTTCTTTGAAACGCCGGCCAACCCGACGATGGACGTAGTGGACCTGGAAGCGGTCTGCGCCATCGCGCGGAAGCACGGTATCGTGACGGTGGTCGATAATGCCTTCGCCACGCCCGCGCTCCAGCGGCCTATGGACTTCGGCGCGGACGTGGTCGCCTATTCCGCTACCAAGATGATGGACGGGCAAGGCCGCGTGCTGGCGGGCGCGGTGTGCGGATCCGAGGATTTCATCACGAACACGCTGCTCCCCTTCACCCGCAATACCGGCCCGACGCTGAGCGCGTTCAACGCCTGGGTGGTGCTGAAGGGACTGGAGACGCTGGACCTGCGCATCCGCCGCCAGAGCGAGAATGCGGTGAAGGTGGGCAGCTTCCTGGAGAAGCGGGTACCGCGGGTGAACTTCCCCGCGCTGCCCAGCCATCCGCAGCACAAACTGTTCATGCGCCAGATGGCCGCCGCCGGACCGATCTTCAGCTTCGAAGTCGATGGCGGCCGCAAGCAGGCGCATGCGCTGCTCGACGGGCTGGCGCTGATCGACATCTCCAACAACATCGGCGATTCGCGCTCGCTGATGACGCACCCGTCCTCGACCACCCATTCGGGCCTGGCCGAGGAGAAGCGGCTGGAGATGGGAGTCACCGAGGGAATGATTCGCATCAACGTCGGCCTGGAAGATGCGGACGACCTGATCGCCGATCTGGACCAGGCGCTGACGGGTGCCGGCTTGTGAAGGCGCTGTTCACCGACGAGGCGACGACGCGCGGCGTGGTCGTTCGCGTTTCGGTGTCGTACCTGCCCGAGCAGTCGGAGCCAGATCGCGGCCGCTGGTTCTGGGCCTATCATATCCGCATCGAGAACGAAGGCCCAATGGCAGTGCAACTGCTCACCCGGCACTGGATCATCACCGATGGGCGCGGCCTGCGCCACACGGTGGAAGGCGAAGGCGTGGTGGGCGAGCAACCGGTGATCGCGCCCGGCGCGAGCTTCGACTATGTCTCCGGCTGCCCGCTTTCGACCCCGAACGGATCGATGCAGGGGAGCTATCACATGATCGGCGAGGACGGATCGGCGTTCGACGTTGCGATCCCCCGCTTTTCGCTGATCGCGCCGGCCGTGGCGGGCGAGCAGTGAAGCGGACCCATCTTCCTCTCAATGGCATGCGCGTGCTCGATGCTGCCGCGCGCCATCTCTCCTTCACCCGCGCGGCGGACGAGCTGGCGGTGACCCCGGCTGCCGTCGGCCAGCAGATCCGCGCGCTGGAGGATACGCTGGGCGTGGTGCTGTTCCGCCGCACCACCAAGGGCCTGGAACTGACGCCCGAGGCGCAGAGCGGGCTGGCGGCGCTGCGCAACGGATTCCTGCAGTTCGAGGAAGCGGTGCGCGCGATGCAGGCGGGGCAATCCTCCAAGTCGCTGACCATCGCCGCGCCGCGCGACCTGACCGCCAAGTGGCTGATGCCGCGTCTGTCCGACATTGCCCGCGCCGATCCCGACCTGCGCTTCGTGCTGGTGCCCGCCGACGATGCGCTCGATTTCACCGAAGCCAATCTCGACCTGGCGATCCGCTGGGGCGAGGGCCCGGGGGAGCATGAAGGCGAGGCGCTGGAAAGCGACGGCATGATCACCGTCGAGCGGCCCGGTGGCGGCGGCATCGACGTGCGGATCTCCTGGCCCGGCTGCATGGCCGAGGATGCCGGATCGCTGGTGCGCGTCGCAGATGCGGGGCTCGCGATCGACGCGGCGGCGCAGGGGCTGGGCCGGGCGACCGTGCCCGAGCTGCTCGCCCGCGCCGATATGGAGGCGGGCCGCGTGGTCGTGGTCGGCGAGCCCAAGGCGTCGCGACTCGGCTATTGGCTGGTCGCCCCGCTGCCGCAATGGCGACAGAAGAAGGTTCAGACGCTGGTCGAGGCGCTGGGGGGCTAAACGCTTCTGGTGCGGCCGATCGGCACCGGCAGCAGCCGGCCCTGGTCGTCGCCGATCACCATCACCTCGACGCCGAAGGCATCGCGCAGCGGCTGGTGGGCGAGGGCGGTCTCGGCCGGGCCGAAGGCGATGGTTCTGCCCTCGCGCAGCAGCAGCACATCATCGGCGGCGCGGGCCGCCTGGACAAGATCGTGCAGCACGATCACCACCCCCATGCCGCCGGCCGCAAGCGCGCGCAGGCGATCGAGCAGATCGAGCTGGTGGACGGGGTCGAGGCTGGCGAGCGGCTCGTCGGCGAGCAGCCACTGCGGCTGCCCCGCCAGCACGCGCGCCAACAGCACGCGGGCGCGCTCGCCGCCCGAAAGCTGCGTGACGAGTCGATCGGCGAGGGGAGCGATGGCGGTGGCGTCGATCGCAGCATCGATGGCGGCGCGATCTTCGGTCGACAGCCCGGCGAACGGCGCGCGATGCGGCAGGCGGCCGAGCGCGACGAGATCGGCCACGCGAACATCCCAGTGCACCGTCGCTTCCTGCGGCAGATAGCCGATGCGGCGGGCGCGTTCGCGCGGGTCGAGCCGGCCGAGCAGCTTGCCGCCGAGCTTGACCTGGCCGGCATCGGGATCGAGCAGCCCGGCAAGCGTGCGCACCAGCGTGGATTTGCCCGAACCGTTCGGGCCGAGGATCGCGGTGACCTTGCCCGGTCGCAGCACCGCGTCCAGCCCCTGCAGCACCCGGCGCTTGCCGAGGCTGACGGCGAGATCGGAGACGCTCAATTCCATGTCGACCGCCGGAGCTTGAGGAGCAGCGCGAAGAAGAACGGGGTGCCGAGCAGCGCCATCGCCACCCCCAGGCGGATCTCGCCGGGGCCGGGGGCGAGGCGGACCAGGCTGTCCGCCGCAAGTACCAGGGCGGCACCGCCGAGCGCGCTGGGCAGGAGCAGCGCGGAAGGGCGGGCACCGGTGACCGGGCGGAGCAGGTGCGGCACGATCAGGCCGACAAAGCCGACGACGCCGGTCACCGCCACGCTGGCCCCGACGGCCAGGCCGGTGCCGAGCACGACGAGCAGCTGCGTACGCTCCAGCCGCAACCCCATCGATCGCGCCGCCGCCTCACCCAGAGTCAGCGCATCGAGCGCGCGGCCGGTGAACAGCAGCAGCGCGCAGCCGACCAGGATGAAGGGCAGAGCAAGCTGCACTTCGGCGTAGCTGCGGTCGGTGAGCGCGCCCATGATCCAGTCGAGAATCTCGGCGGTGGCATAGGGGTTGGGCGCGATCGAGATCAGGAAGCTGGTAAGCGCGGCGCCAAGGCTGGCCAGCACAGTGCCCGCGAGGATGAAGGCCACCGCGCTTTCCGCGCGCCAGGCGAGGCCGGCGAGCAGCAGCATCGATCCGCAGGCGGCCGCCATCGCGCAGCCGAACAGCATCAGCGGCGCGGTGCTGCCCAGCAGCACGATTGCGCCGACCGCTCCCAGCGCGGCGCTGGAAGAGACGCCGACCACGGCGGGATCGGCAAGCGGGTTGCGCAGGAACCCCTGCAGCACCGCGCCGGACAGGCCCAGCGCCGCGCCGATGGCAAGGCCCAGGATCGCGCGGGGCAGGCGCAGCTCGGCGATGATCCACCAGCGCGGATCGGAGCTGAACCAGGCGGCCGGCGGCACCCAGAACTTGCCCGCCATCAGCGAGCCGGCGAACAGCAGGGCGACAAGCAGGGCCAGGCCGGCATGGAGAACGACTCGGTTCAAGGAACACTCCGGCGGATGGCGGCGAGGCGAGTCATCGCGGCGGGAATAACGGGGCCGCCGCAATTGACCAGATGGCGCGGGAAGCGCGCTTGAAGCACGGACAGGCCGGTTTCGGCAATGACGCGCTTGCGCAGCGCTGCGGCGCGCGAGTCGCTGTCGTGCCCGGCGCCATCGGGTGCGAGCATCACGCGCGGCGGATCCGCGATCACCCGCTCCATCGGCAGCTGGCCGGTATGGACCAGCCCGTAACGCGCCGCCTGGTTGGTGAAGCCCGTGCGGACCATCATGTCGTCGAGCAGCGTCTGGCTGCCGTTGACGAGGTTGCCGCCGATCCACAGCAGCGCGGGAGCGCCGGCACCGTGCCAGCGGGTGGCGGCGACGGCGGCATCGATCCGGGCGTTCATTGCAGCGCCCTTGGCCGATGCACCCACGGCGGCGGCGAGTTCGGTCACCTGGGCCTTGCTCGCCTCGATCGACGACGGGATGTCGAGGTAGAGCGTCCTCAGCCCGGCGCGGGCGAAGGCTTCGCGCGTGGAAGGCGGGGTGAAGCTGCTGGCGATCACCAGATCGGGCTTCATCCCGATCACTTCCTCCGCCGTGCCGCTGGTGCCGCGAAAGCGGCGGGCGAGGTCGAGCGGAATGGAGGTGGATTCCGCCGCTTGCGAATAATGGCTGATCGCGGCGATGCGCGCGGGTGGCACCAGCTCCATCAGGGCTGCATCGGCGCAGGGATTCATCGAAACGATGCCGCCGCCGCCGGTGGACGGCGGCGCCGCGCAGCCCGCGGCCATCAGGCAGGCGAGCAGCGCGGCGCCGCGGATCACTGGAACCGCACCCGGATGCCGCCGTACGCCGCACGGCCATAGCTGCTGTAGCCGGCGATCTGCTGATAGCGTGCGTCGCCGATGTTATCGACGCGGCCATAGACCGACAGCAGGCGGTTGAGCGGCATTTCCGCCCGCACGCCGGCCAGCGCGAAGCCGTCGATGCGGGTGGCGTTGCCGGCATCGTTGAAGCTGTCGCCCACCATCGTCACCGTGCCGCCGACCGAGAGGCCGAAGGGCAGGCGATAATCGGCAGAGACGCTGCCGCTGTCGCGCGGGCGCCGAGGCAGGTCGCGGCCGAGGCTGCCCGCGCTGCGGTTCTCGGCATAGACATGGGTGAAGTTGGCGCGCACCGTCATCGCCTCGACCGGTCGGAGCACGGCTTCGAGCTCGATGCCCTCTGCACGCGTCTTGTTGAGATTGAAGTAGCTGGACGTGGCGAAGTTATAGTCAATCTGGTTGTCCGCGTCGCGGTGGAACCAGGTGGCGCCCAGCGCGAGCTTGCCGCCCGCGAGCATCTGGCGCACGCCCGCCTCGTAGCTCTGCGCGGTTTCGGGTTGCAGGTCCGCAAAGCCATAGGCGCTGTAGAGCTGGTAGAGCGTCGGCGCCTTGAAGCCTTCGCCATAGCTGGCGTGGAGCAGCGTATCGGCAGTGGCGCGCACCGCGAGATCGGCGTTCCAGGTCCAGTGATTGCCGAAGCGGCTGTGATCGTCGTTGCGGACGCCCGCCGTCACCGTCACCGGCGCGATCGGCGTGACGATCGCCTGACCATAGACGCTGGTGATGCCGGCCGAATAGCGGCCGGTGCTGCCAAAGCCTTCGTCATAGCGGATCCGGCTCTGCTCATGCTCGGCGCCGAACACGATGCGGAGCTGCTGCGCGATCCGCGCATCGCCCTGATAGAGATAGCGTTCGGCGCGGCCGCGATAGCGATAGGCGATGCTGTCATCGGCATTGTGGCCGTCGCGATCGATATCGGAGAAGGTGAAGCCGATCCGGCTGCGCAGCGCGCCGCCAAAGGCTTCGTGGCGCAGGCCGGCATAGCCATAGACTTCCTGGGTCTTGGCATATTCGCCCGTGTCGCCGAACGCGAAGCTGGGCGGCGCATAGCCGTCGAGATCGACCTTGCCGTCGGCATAATAGCCGCGCAGATCGATCGCCAGGCCTTGGGCGAGGTTCACCGTGACGTTGCCGGTGGCGCCGAACTGGCGATAGCCGTCCGCTTCCGTGCCGCTGGCCGCCGCCGAGATGCCGTCGGTGGTGAGATACCCGGCGGAGAGCCCCGCGGTGATCCGATCGTTGCCGCCGGCAATCGCGGCGTTGCCGTTGAACGTGCCGAACGATCCACCCTCGGCATTGCCGCGGACCTTCAGGCCCTGGCTGCCCTGCAGCGTGGTGACGTTGACCACGCCGCCGATCGCCTGGCTGCCCCAGATCACCGAATTGGGCCCGCGCAACACCTCGACCCGTTCGATCGAGCCGGAGAGCAGGCTGGCGAAGTTGAACGCACCGCCGGTGGAAGAAGGATCGTTCACGCGCACGCCGTCGATCAGCACCAGTGTCTGGTCGCTCTGCGCGCCGCGGATCGAGAGCGCGGTCGCAGTGCCGAGACCGCCGTTGCGCACGGCGGTGATGCCGGCGGTGGTGGCGAGCAGATCGGAGAGCGCGACGGTCTGGCGCTGCTCGATCTCGGTGCGGTCGATCACCGTCACGGAACGGCCGACTTCGTCCGCCGGCTGGGCGACGCCGCTGGCGACGACGATGATCTTTTCGTCCTCGCGCTGAGCATGGGCAGCCATCGGTGCGAGCGCGGCGGTGGCAGCAAGGGAAAGTCGCAGGAATCGCATCTGGTACAGACACCCGAAAACGCGGGCCAACCGGGCCCGGCATGGTTTGGTGTCGCTCGCGCGGGGATTTCAGCCCCGATCACCCGGTGCACCCCGCCCGCGTGAAGGAATCGACGGCAACGGGCAGGTCTCCTGGCTTCCGGGTCGTCGCTGGCGTGCCGCCTTCCCGAAGCCGGCGGCTCCAGTGGCAGAGAGTGGCACGCCGGCTCGCCGGCTACAGTTGCGGGGGCAGCCTCGGACTATGGACCGAGTTCCCTTTTCATCCTCCCGTGGGAGGACACCCATTGCGGCGGCGGCTTTAGCGCCAAGGCGCGGCGGCGGGCAAGCCCCGGCGGCCGGCAATGCCTTGAGAGCTCTTAACCTGGCATAGTTTCGCAATTGAAATCAGGTAGATGGATTCGAGGTTTCGGAACAGCACGGTGCAAGGCGCGTTCAGTCGTGCCAGGAACGAGGAGTATCCAATGATGAAGAAGCACCTGCTGATCCTGGGTCTTGCACCCGTGCTCGCGCTGGGCGCCTGTGGCGGCAACACCGAGAATACGGCGATGGACAATGGCGCCGTGGTCACCAACTTGCCCGCCGACGAGGGCATGGGCGACAATATGGGCGCGATGAACGGGATGGGGGACAACGCGATGGCGGCCGCCCCGATGACCGGGCAGGATTTCGCCAACACGGTCGCCGCCAGCGACGCCTATGAGATCGCCGCCGGCCGGCTGGCGCAGACCAAGGCGACCAGCGACGACCTGAAGGATTTCGGCAAGGACATGGTGGAGGAACACACCAAGTCGACGGGCAAGCTGAAGACCGCGGCCGGCACCGCCAGCCCGGCCATCACCCCTGCTGCGGCGATGACCGCCGAGCAGCAGGCCAATCTGCAGGCGTTGCAGACGGCGACGGGCACGGCGTTCGACACCGAATACAAGGCACAGCAGGTGGCCGCACATGAAAAGGCGCTTGCTGCCGTGCGCGCCTATGCCGCCAGCGGCGACGTGCCGGCGCTGCGCGAGTTCGCCAGCGATGCCGAAGACATGATCTCCAAGCATCACGACCGCATCCGCGGCATGTGAGTGCCGGCGGGGAAGGCGGGTTCAGCCCGTCTCCCCGCCCACTGCCTGAAGCAGCACCGGGGCCGGCGCCGCGGCGGCCGCATTGGCGCCGCCCATATGCTTCAGCCGGCCGTCGATATGGCCGCCCTGTTCCACCGTCAGCGTTTCGTATTCGACATCGCCGGTGATTCGGGCGGTTCGTTCGATGGTGAGCTGGCGCACGCAGACCGATCCTTCGACCAGCCCGGCCAGCCGCGCGTCTTCGGCTTCCACCCGCCCGAAAATCTGACTTTCGGCGCCCTGAACCAGGCTGCCGCAGCGCACATCGCCCTCGATCCGGCCGTCGACATGCAGATCGGACGTCGCGGCGATGTTGCCGGCGACGACGATATCCGCGCCCAGTACCGAGAACTGGCCGCGCCGGGCATGCCCCTGCGCCTGGGCGCTGCCCGAGGCGGGACGCTCGTCGCGATTGCGGTTGCCGTTGAACATGTCTGCTCCCCATGCGGTGGTTGCCGAATCCCTGGTCCGCGGGCTAGCACAGCCGCGTTGCGGTGGCAGCCCCGGGAAGCTGCGAGCCCGCGCGGGCGCAGCGGTTGACCGCGAGGGCGCGCATCGATATAGGCCGCCCGGTTCCGCGTGGGGCGATTCCCCTTGTGGCGCAAAGAGCTGAACGTTGCTGGAGACGCAATCGCCCGGGGGGCTGAGGCCGCCGGGGCTTTTTCGTATTCTGTCCAACAGGGCTCCAGCAAAGTAACCATCTGAAAGGTGAAGGGCTTCATGCCGACGATTAACCAGCTGGTCCGCAAGGGCCGCGAACCGCAGAAGGCCAAGAGCAAGGTCCCTGCGATGGAACAGAACCCGCAGAAGCGCGGCGTTTGCACCCGCGTGTACACGACGACCCCGAAGAAGCCGAACTCGGCGCTTCGCAAGGTGGCCAAGGTCCGTCTGACCAACAGCCGCGAAGTCATCAGCTACATCCCGGGTGAAGGCCACAACCTGCAGGAGCACTCGGTGGTGCTCATCCGCGGCGGCCGTGTGCGCGATCTTCCCGGCGTCCGCTACCACGTCCTTCGCGGCGTGCTCGATACGCAGGGCGTCAAGGATCGCAAGCAGAGCCGTTCGAAGTACGGCGCGAAGCGTCCGAAGTAATCAGGCCATAGTAAGCCCCGAACAGGTTTCGGAACGGCTGAAGATCATAAGGAAAAGTTGAGATGGCACGTCGTCGTCGTCCCGAGAAGCGGGAAATCCTGCCCGACCCGAAGTTCGGGGATGTGGTTCTTTCGAAGTTCATGAATTCGGTGATGCTGGACGGCAAGAAGTCCGTCGCCGAAGCGATCGTGTACGGTGCGCTCGAAACCGTCGAGACCCGCGCCAAGCGCGAGCCGCTCGGCGTGTTCCATGACGCGCTGAACAACATCAAGCCCGGCATCGAAGTCCGCAGCCGCCGCGTCGGCGGTGCGACCTACCAGGTCCCCGTCGAAGTGCGCCCCGAGCGCGCCCAGGCGCTGGCGATCCGCTGGCTGATCGCATCGGCTCGCAACCGCAGCGAGCACACCATGGCCGCCCGTCTTTCGGGCGAGCTGATGGATGCGGCGAACAACCGCGGCAACGCGGTGAAGAAGCGCGAGGACACGCACCGCATGGCGGAAGCGAACCGCGCCTTCAGCCACTACCGCTGGTAAATTTCTTACCTACATATTGGGGAGCTGGACGGTCCGGCTCCCCAAATTTTCAAGGAAACCACGATCATGGCCCGCAGCCATCCGCTCGAGCGTTACCGCAACATCGGCATCATGGCCCATATCGACGCCGGTAAGACGACCACGACCGAGCGCATCCTTTATTACACCGGCAAGTCCTACAAGATCGGCGAAGTGCATGAAGGCACCGCCACGATGGACTGGATGGAGCAGGAGCAGGAGCGCGGGATCACGATCACGTCTGCTGCGACCACGTGCTTCTGGCGCGCTGCCGACGGCAAGGGCGAAGAGCACCGCATCAACATCATCGACACCCCCGGCCACGTCGACTTCACCATCGAAGTCGAGCGTTCGCTGCGCGTGCTCGACGGTGCGGTTGCGTGCTTCGACGGCGTTGCCGGCGTTGAGCCGCAGTCGGAAACCGTGTGGCGCCAGGCCGACAAGTACGGCGTGCCGCGCATGTGCTTCATCAACAAGCTCGATCGCACCGGCGCCGACTTCTATTTCTGCGTGAACTCGATCGTCGACCGCCTCGGCGCGCGTCCGGCAGTGCTGTATCTCCCGATCGGCATCGAGGGCGGCTTCAAGGGTCTCGTCGACCTGGTCGAGAACCGCGCGATCATCTGGCTCGAAGAGAGCCTGGGTGCGAAGTTCGAATATCAGGAAATCCCGGCGGATCTCGCCGAGAAGGCTGCGAAGTATCGCAGCGACCTGATCGAGATGGCCGTCGAGCTCGATGACGAGCTGATGGAAGCCTATCTCGAAGGCAACGAGCCGAGCGTCGCCGACCTCAAGCGTCTGATCCGCAAGGGCACGCTGGAGATGGCGTTCGTGCCGGTGATCTGCGGCTCGGCGTTCAAGAACAAGGGCGTGCAGCCCCTGCTCGACGCCGTGATCGACTATCTGCCGAGCCCGCTCGACGTTCCGGCGATCAAGGGCGTCAAGCTCGACGGCGAGACGCCGGACGAGCGTCCGTCCTCGGACACCGAGCCGTTCGCGGCGCTGGCGTTCAAGATCATGAACGACCCGTTCGTCGGCACCCTGACCTTCGCGCGCATCTATTCGGGCAAGCTCGAAGCGGCCACCACCGTGATGAACTCGGTGAAGGACAAGAAGGAAAAGGTCGGCCGCATGCTGCTGATGCATGCGAACAGCCGTGAGGACATCCAGGAAGCCTATGCGGGTGACATCGTCGCGCTCGCCGGCCTCAAGGATACCACGACCGGTGACACGCTCTGCGCGCAGAACGCCCCGATCATCCTCGAGCGGATGGAATTCCCCGAGCCCGTGATCGAGCTTTCGGTGGAGCCGAAGACCAAGGCGGACCAGGAAAAGATGGGCGTCGCGCTCAATCGTCTTGCCCGCGAGGACCCGTCGTTCCGCGTCTCCTCCGACTCGGAGAGCGGCCAGACCATCATCAAGGGCATGGGCGAGCTCCATCTCGAGATCCTGGTCGACCGCATGAAGCGCGAGTTCAAGGTCGAGGCGAATGTCGGCGCGCCGCAGGTGGCGTATCGCGAATATCTCGCGAAGCCGGTCGACATCGACTACACGCACAAGAAGCAGTCGGGCGGCACCGGCCAGTTCGGTCGCGTCAAGGTCAAGCTGACGCCGGGCGAGCGTGGTTCGGGCATCATCTTCAAGGATGAGATCAAGGGCGGTAACATTCCGAAGGAATATATCCCCGCGATCGAAAAGGGCTTCCGCGAGACGGCAGCTACGGGCTCGCTGGTCGGCTTCCCGATCATCGACTTCGAAGTGCTGCTGTATGACGGTGCGTACCACGACGTCGACTCGTCGGCGCTGGCCTTCGAAATCACCGCACGTGCGGCGATGCGCGAAGCTGCCCAGAAGTCCGGCATCAAGCTGCTCGAGCCGATCATGAAGGTCGAAGTCGTCACCCCGGAAGACTATCTGGGCGACGTCATCGGCGACATGAACAGCCGTCGTGGCCAGATCCAGGGTACGGACACCCGCGGTAACGCGCAGGCCGTCACTGCCATGGTGCCGCTGGCGAACATGTTCGGCTATGTGAACGCGCTCCGCTCGTTCACCCAGGGCCGCGCGCAGTACACGATGCAGTTCTCGCACTATGACGAAGTGCCCGCCAACGTCGCCGACGAAGTGAAGGCAAAGCTGGCGTAATCGGAAAACAGCCGCTATGGGGCCGCGTTCTCGCGAGTCCCCTGGCGGCACGGGAAATTGAATCAGAAGGTAGGAAGACAATGGCGAAGGCAAAGTTCGATCGGAGCAAACCGCACCTCAACATCGGCACCATCGGTCACGTCGACCATGGCAAGACGTCGCTGACGGCTGCGATCACCAAGATCCTCGCGGAGAACGTTGCGGGCAACGCCGCGGTCGATTTCGCGAACATCGACAAGGCACCGGAAGAGCGCGAGCGCGGCATCACCATCTCGACCGCGCACGTCGAGTATGAAACCAACAGCCGCCACTATGCGCACGTCGACTGCCCGGGTCACGCCGACTATGTGAAGAACATGATCACCGGCGCGGCCCAGATGGACGGCGCGATCCTGGTGGTGGCAGCGACCGACGGTCCGATGCCGCAGACCAAGGAGCACATCCTGCTCGCCCGTCAGGTCGGCGTGCCGACGATGGTCGTGTTCCTCAACAAGGTCGACCTGGTCGACGACGAGGAAATCCTCGAGCTGGTCGAAATGGAAATCCGCGAAGAGCTCTCCAAGCGTGAGTTCGACGGCGACAACATTCCGATCATCCGTGGTTCGGCTACCGCCGCGCTCAACGGCACCGACGACAAGCTCGGCAAGGAAGCCATCCTGGCGCTCATGGCCGCCGTCGACGAATCGATCCCCGAGCCGGATCGTCCGCTCGACAAGCCGTTCATGATGCCGATCGAAGACGTGTTCTCGATCTCGGGTCGCGGCACCGTGGTGACCGGCCGTGTCGAAACCGGCATCATCAAGGTTGGTGAGGAAGTCGAGATCGTCGGCATCCACGACACCCGCAAGACCGTCGTGACCGGCGTGGAAATGTTCCGCAAGCTGCTCGACCAGGGCCAGGCCGGCGACAACGTCGGTGCGCTGCTGCGTGGCGTCGCTCGTGACGAGGTGGAGCGTGGTCAGGTTCTGGCGAAGCCGGGCTCGATCAAGCCGCACACCGAGTTCAAGTCGGAAGTGTACGTCCTGTCGAAGGACGAGGGCGGCCGTCACACGCCGTTCTTCGCGAACTATCGTCCGCAGTTCTACTTCCGCACGACCGACGTGACCGGCACCGTCGAGCTGCCCGAGGGCACCGAGATGGTGATGCCGGGCGACAACGTCTCGCTGGGCATCAAGCTCATCGCGCCGATCGCCATGGACGTCGGCCAGCGCTTCACGATCCGCGAGGGCGGCCGTACCGTCGGCGCCGGCGTGGTCGCGCAGATCGACAAGTAAGCACTTCGCCGGCGCATGCCGGCAGGTGAAAGAAGCAGCCGCCCGGCACCCGAAAAAAGGGGTGTCGGGCGGTTGCCTTTTTATAGGAGCGCCGTTAAAGGCCGCCCCTTCGGTTTTAGAGTTCAACAGCAAGAGGCGGCCATTCAGCCGTCGTCCCGGTTCAACCGGCGCCAGTTCGATCCGCTTTCCAGGCGGCAGGGCAGGGGCCGGGGCTTCGCCGGGGTGGCATTGGGTGCGCAGCCCCGCTCTTTCGCATCGGTAGGACCATGGAAACGCAGAATATCCGCATTCGCCTCAAGGCGTTCGATCACCGCGTGCTCGATCAGGCTGCCGGCGACATTGCCGACACCGCTCGCCGCACCGGCGCCCTTATCCGTGGCCCCATCCCGCTCCCGACTCACATCGACAAGTTCACCGTCAACCGGGGTCCGCACATCGATAAGAAGTCGCGCGAGCAGTTCGAGACCCGCACCTACAAGCGCATGCTCGACATCGTTCAGCCGACCCCGCAGACCGTGGACGCGCTGATGAAGCTCGACCTGGCCGCTGGCGTCGACGTCGAGATCAAGCTGGCCTGAGCCGGCACCGGCCCCCGCGCTTCGCGGGGGCTTTTGGCGTTCGCCCCTAAAAAGGTGGACAGGGAAGCGCAGCTGACGTAAAGGCGCCGCTTCCACGAGATTCGCGACTTCCCTGAGGGGAGTCGCCATCCTCCTCGACCGGATCGTTCCCCGATCCAATGCAAGGAGCGCCGAGCCGGAACGGCTCGCATCGACAAGGGATACCGCCGGCGGCTTTCGAGTGGCCGGGCCTGCGTCCCCCGTCTCTCCCGCCGCAAGGCGGGGGTTCAGCCCGGACGGGGGCTTCGCAGTAAATTCTAGGGCTGAACACGCACCCGCGGGAATGGTCCCGGGGGTGCCTCTGTGATAGGAGCAACAGGCCGATGCGCACTGGCGTTATCGCGAAGAAGATGGGGATGACCCGCCTGTTCCAGGACGATGGCCGGCACGTGCCGGTGACCGTTCTGGCACTGGAAGGCGTCCAGGTGGTGGCACAGCGCACCACCGAAAAGGATGGCTATGTGGCCGTTCAGGTCGGCGCCGGCACGGCGAAGGCCAAGAACGTCGCCAAGCCGCAGCGCGGTCACTTCGGCAAGGCCGAAGTCGAGCCCAAGGCGATCCTCTGCGAATTCCGCGTCGAGGAAGATGGTCTGCTGGACGTAGGCGCCGAAATCTCGGCCGACCATTTCGTCGCAGGCCAGCTGGTCGACGTGTCGGGCCGTACCCAGGGTAAGGGTTTCGCCGGCGCCATGAAGCGTTGGGGCTTCGGCGGTCTGCGCGCCACCCACGGCGTTTCCGTCTCGCACCGTTCGCACGGTTCGACCGGTAACCGCCAGGATCCGGGCCGCGTCTTCAAGAACAAGAAGATGGCCGGTCACATGGGCGACCGCAATCGCACCCAGCAGAATCTGGAAGTGGTCGGCACCGATGCCGAGCGCGGCCTGATCTTCGTCAAGGGCTCGGTCCCGGGCTCGAAGGGTGGCTGGCTGATCGTGAAGGACGCCGTCAAGGTCGACCGTCACGCCGATGCGCCGTACCCCGCCGGCCTCAAGGCCGTCGCGAACAGCAACGAGGCTCCCGCCGAAGCGCCCGCCGCGGCCGCTCCGGAAGCCACCGAAGGCCAGGAGGGCTAAGTGAAGGTCAAGGTTCAAACCCTCGACGCCGCCGAAAAGGGCGATATCGAGCTCAACGACGAGATCTTCGGTCTCGATCCGCGCGCCGACATCCTGCATCGCGTCGTCACCTGGCAGCTCGAGAAGCGTCGCGGCACCGCCCGCGGCACCCGCGAGCGTGCGGACGTTGCGCGTACGGGCAAGAAGTGGGGCCGCCAGAAGGGCGGCGGCACGGCACGTCACGGCGATCGCCGCGCCCCGGTGTTCATCGGCGGTGGTAAGGCGCACGGCGCTCGCGTTCGCGACTTCAATCCGTCGCTGAACAAGAAGATCCGCGCGCTGGGCCTGAAGATGGCGCTGTCGAGCCACGCCAAGGCGGGTTCGCTGATCGTCATGGACAGCCTGGTCGTCGAGAACGGCAAGACCAAGGTGCTCGCGGGCAACCTGGAAAAGCTGGGCTTCGGCAAGAAGGCGCTGGTGATCGACGGCGACACCGTCGAGACCACGTTCGCGCTGGCGGCGGGCAACCTGCACCAGGTGGACGTGCTGCCGGCAATCGGCGCCAACGTCTACGACATCCTGAAGAGCGACACGCTGGTTCTTACCCGCGCTGCCGTCGAGAAGCTGGAGGCGCGCTTCAATGGCTAAGCAGTCCAAGCCGGTCGACAACCGTCACTATGACGTGATCGTCGCACCGCACATCACCGAGAAGTCGACGCTCGTCTCCGAGGCGAACGCCGTGGTCTTCAAGGTCGCCAGCGATGCGACCAAGCCGGAGATCAAGGCCGCCGTCGAAGCGATCTGGAACGTGAAGGTCACGGGCGTGAACACGCTGGTCCAGAAGGGCAAGACCAAGAAGTGGAAGGGTGCGCCCTACCGCCGCTCCGACATGAAGAAGGCGATCGTCACCCTCGCTGAAGGTGAGCAGATCGACGTGACGCAGGGGGTCAACTGACCATGGCGCTCAAGAATTACAATCCGACGTCGCCGGGCGTCCGCGGGCTGATCCTGATCGATCGTTCGCAGCTCTACAAAGGTCGCCCCGTAAAGGCGCTGACCGAGGGCAAGACCAAGACCGGCGGCCGTAACAACAAGGGCCATGTCACTTCGCGCGGCATCGGCGGCGGTCACAAGCAGCGCTATCGCGTCGTCGATTTCAAGCGCCGCCTGTGGGACGTCGAAGGTACCGTCGAGCGGATCGAGTATGACCCGAACCGCACCGCCTTCATCGCGCTCGTGAACTACGGCGCCGGCGAAGACGGCAAGGATCGTCTGGCGTACATCCTGGCGCCGCAGCGCCTGGGCGTCGGCGACAAGGTGATCGCCGGCAAGAAGACCGACGTGAAGCCGGGCAACGCCATGGAGCTGGGCCAGATGCCGGTCGGCACCATCGTCCACAATGTGGAGATGAAGCCGGGCAAGGGCGGCCAGATCGCCCGTTCGGCCGGTGCGTACGTCCAGGTTGTCGGTCGTGACCGCGGCATGGTGATCGTGCGTCTGGGCTCGGGCGAGCAGCGCTATATCCACGCCGCCTGCATGGCGACCGTGGGTGCGGTGTCGAACCCCGACAACCAGAACCAGAACTTCGGCAAGGCCGGTCGCAGCCGCTGGCAGGGCAAGCGTCCGCTTACCCGCGGCGTCGCCAAGAACCCGGTCGACCACCCGCACGGCGGTGGTGAAGGCCGCACCTCGGGCGGCCGTCACCCGGTCACCCCGTGGGGCAAGCCGACCAAGGGTGCGCGCACCCGCCACAACAAGGCGACGGACAAGATGATCATCCGTTCGCGTCACGCGAAGAAGAAGGGCTGATAGATGGCTCGCTCCGTATGGAAGGGTCCGTTCGTGGACCTGCACCTTCTCAAGAAGGCTGAAGCCGCCCAGGAAGCTGGCACGCGCGCTGGTCCGATCAAGACCTGGTCGCGTCGCTCGACGATCCTCCCGCAGTTCGTCGGCCTGACGTTCAACGTGTACAACGGCCGCAAGTTCGTGCCGGTGTCGGTCAACGAGGAAATGGTCGGCATGAAGCTCGGCGAGTTCGCGCCGACCCGCTTCTTCCCCGGCCACGCCGCCGACAAGAAGGGTAAGCGCTAATGAGCAAGCAGGCAGCCCCCCGCAAGGTTGGCGACAAGGAAGCCCTTGCCGTCGCCACGCAGATCCGCGGTTCGGCCCAGAAGCTGAACCTGGTCGCGGGCCTGATCCGCGGCCGCACGGCGGCCGAGGCGATGAACATCCTCGCTTTCTCGAAGAAGGCGATGGCGGTCGACGCCCGCAAGGTGCTGGCTTCGGCCATCGCCAATGCCGAGAACAACCACAATCTCGACGTCGACGCGCTCGTCGTCGCCGAGGCTTCGGTTGGCAAGTCGATCACGATGAAGCGCTTCGCGACGCGCGGCCGTGGCAAGTCCACCCGCATCCTGAAGCCGTTCAGCCGTCTGCGCATCGTCGTGCGCGAGCAGGAAGAAGCATAATGGGTCAGAAGAGCAATCCCATCGGTCTGCGTCTGCAGATCAACCGCACCTGGGACAGCCGCTGGTTCGCAGAAGGCGCCGATTACGGCCGCCTGCTGCTTGAGGACCTCAAGATCCGCAAGTTCATCGTCAAGACGCTGCCGCAGGCCGCGATCTCGAAGGTGGTGATCGAGCGTCCGGCCAAGCTGTGCCGCATCTCGATCTTCGCGGCACGCCCCGGCGTGATCATCGGCAAGAAGGGCGCGGACATCGAGAAGCTTCGCAAGAAGCTGGGCGAGATGACCTCGTCGGACGTGTCGCTGAACATCGTCGAGATCCGCAAGCCGGAAGTCGATGCGAAGCTCGTCGCGCAGGGCGTGGCGGACCAGCTGGAGCGCCGTATCGCGTTCCGCCGTGCGATGAAGCGCGCGGTGCAGTCGGCGCTGCGTCTCGGCGCCGAGGGCATTCGTATCACCTGCGCCGGCCGTCTGGGTGGCGCGGAAATCGCCCGCACCGAATGGTATCGCGAAGGCCGCGTTCCGCTGCACACGCTGCGTGCGAACGTCGACTATGCCGAGGCCGAAGCGCACACCGCCTATGGCGTGTGCGGCGTGAAGGTCTGGATCTTCAAGGGCGAGATCCTGGGTCACGATCCGATGGCGCAGGACCGGCTGAACGTCGAGGCGCAGACCTCGGGCGTGCGCCCGGCGCGCGACGATCGCCGCTAAGGACTAGGACAGAACAATGCTGCAACCGAAGCGCACCAAGTTCCGCAAGGCCTTCAAGGGCCGCATCCATGGCGAAGCCAAGGGTGGCACGGCGCTCAACTTCGGCTCCTATGGCCTGAAGGCAATGGAGCCCGAGCGGATCACCGCGCGCCAGATCGAAGCGGCTCGCCGCGCGATCACGCGTCACATCAAGCGTCAGGGTCGTCTCTGGATCCGTATCTTCCCGGACGTTCCCGTTTCGTCGAAGCCGGCCGAAGTCCGCATGGGCTCGGGTAAGGGTTCGCCGGAATTCTGGGTGGCCCGCGTCAAGCCCGGCCGCATCCTGTTCGAGCTGGACGGCGTTCCCGGCCCGCTCGCGGCGGAAGCGTTCGAGCGCGCTGCGATGAAGCTGCCGATCAAGACCAAGGTCGTCGCTCGCCTCGGCGACACGTCGCACCTGGAGGGCTGATAGAATGACCAAGGCAACCGACCTTCGGGCGAACACCGACGACCAGCTCGCCGAGCAGCTGGGCAACCTGAAGCGCGAGGCATTCAACCTGCGCTTCCAGGCTGCCACCAGCCAGCTCGAGAAGCCGACCCGCGTGCGGGAAGTGCGTCGCGACATCGCCCGTATCAAGACGCTGCAGAACGAGCGCTCGCGCTCGGCTGCGAAGTAAGAGGACCGAGACCATGCCGAAGCGCGTGCTGACCGGAAATGTCGTCTCGGACAAGGGCGACAAGACTGTGGTGGTTCTCGTCGAGCGTAAGGTGAAGCACCCGCTCTACGGGAAGATCATCCGCCGCTCGAAGAAGTACCACGCCCATGACGAGGCGAACGAGTACAAGGCCGGCGAGACCGTGCGCATCGAAGAGACTGCGCCGATCTCCAAGCTGAAGACCTGGAAGGTGATCGAGCGGGTGAACACCCACGCGACGCCGAACAAGGTCGACGCATAATCGTCATCTCCGCTCTTGCGGAGAACTCGAGTTGCGGCCATAGGCCGCCGCTTTGGTGCCCCGGCCGGTAAGGCCGGGGTGACGCATTAGAAACGGAACCACCGGGCGCGTCCCGGCAGGCCAAACGAGAAGGAACCGGATCAATGATCCAGATGCAGTCCAATCTCGACGTCGCAGACAACAGCGGCGCGAAGCGGGTGCAGTGCATCAAGGTGCTGGGCGGGTCGAAGCGTCGCTTCGCCGGCGTGGGCGACGTGATCGTCGTCAGCATCAAGGAAGCCGCTCCCCGCGGCAAGGTTAAGAAGGGCGACGTGCACCGTGCGGTGATCGTCCGTACGGCGAAGGACATCCGTCGCGCCGACGGTTCGGTGATCCGTTTCGACGGCAACGCCGCTGTGCTGGTCAACAAGAACGAGGAGCCGATCGGCACCCGTATCTTTGGCCCGGTGGTCCGCGAGCTCCGCTCGAAGGGCTTCATGAAGATCATTTCGCTCGCCCCCGAGGTGCTGTGATGGCTGCTGCCAAGATCAAGAAGGGCGACAAGGTCGTTGTCCTGTCCGGCAAGGACAAGGGCAAGACCGGTGAGGTCGTCAAGTCGCTGCCGAAGGACGACAAGGTCGTCGTTGCCGGCGTGAACATCGCCGTGCGCCACAAGAAGCCGACCCAGGGCGATCCCCAGGGTGGTCTGGTGCGCACCGAAGCGCCGCTGCATGTCTCGAAGGTCGCGCATGTGACCGCCGACGGCAAGGCGACCCGCGTTCGCTTCGAAACCCGCGACGGCAAGAAGGTTCGCGTCGCCGTCAAGACCGGGGAGGTCATCAATGGCTGATTCCTACACGCCGCGGATGCGGAAGCTGTACGACGAGACCATCGTCAAGGCGATGACCGAGAAGTTCGGCTACAAGAACGTCATGGAAATTCCGCGGATCGAAAAGATCGTGCTGAACATGGGCGTTGGCGAAGCCACCCAGGACAAGAAGAAGGTCGAGCAGGCCGCTTCTGAAATGGAACTGATCGCCGGCCAGAAGCCGGTCGTGACCAAGGCGAAGAAGTCGATCGCGCAGTTCAAGCTGCGTGAAGGCATGCCGATCGGCTGCAAGGTGACCCTGCGCCGCGAACGCATGTACGAGTTCCTCGATCGCTTCATCACGATCGCGCTTCCCCGCGTCCGCGACTTCCGTGGCCTCAACCCGAAGTCGTTCGACGGTCGCGGCAACTATGCCTGCGGCATCAAGGAACAGCTCGTGTTCCCCGAGATCAACTATGACCGCATCGACAAGGTGCGCGGCATGGACGTGATTGTTACCACCACTGCCAAGACGGATGACGAGGCTCGCGAGCTTCTCCGTCTCTTCGGTTTCCCGTTCCCGCAGGCGGACGGCGAAGCGAAGCAGGCGGCGTAAGGAAGGAAGAACTTAAGTCATGGCGAAACTGAGTTCGATCAACAAGAACGAGCGTCGCAAGCAGCTGGTGAAGAAGTATGCCGGCAAGTATGCGAAGCTGAAGGCGATTGCGAACGACGAAAGCCTGGATGAGACCGAGCGTCTCATCGCACGGCTCAAGATGGCCGAGATTCCCCGCAACGGGAACCCGACCCGCATTCGCAACCGGTGTGAGCTGACGGGTCGTCCCCGCGCTTATTACCGCAAGTTCCGTCTCGCACGTGTCATGCTGCGCGATCTGGCCAACAAGGGCCTGATCCCGGGTGTCACGAAGTCGAGCTGGTAAAGGACACGCAAGATGGCAGTGACCGATCCCCTGGGTGATATGCTCACCCGCATCCGCAACGGCCAGCGTGCGCGCAAGGACTCCGTCCTCACGCCCGCGTCGAAGCTGCGTGCCCGCGTCCTCGACGTGCTTCAGCGCGAGGGCTATATCCGTGGTTACAGCGAAGAGCAGATGGGCCCCGCGGCCGGCATCCGCATCGAGCTGAAGTATTTCGAGGGTCAGCCGGCGATCAAGCACGTCGCGCGCATCTCGAAGCCCGGCCGCCGCATCTATTCGGGGGCGCAGGAACTTCCGCGCATCCGCAATGGCCTCGGCATCACGATCGTCTCGACGCCTCGCGGCGTTCTGTCCGACGCGGAAGCGCGCGAACAGAATGTCGGCGGCGAAGTGCTGGCGGAGGTGTTCTGATGAGCCGCATCGGCAAAAAGCCGGTTCCCGTCCCCCAGGGCGTGACCGCGAACATCGACGGCGGGCAGATCTCGGTGAAGGGCCCCAAGGGCACCCTGACCATGCCGCTCGCCGACGACATCAAGTACGAGATGGTCGAAGGCGGCATTTCGGTGCAGCCGGCGAACGACACCAAGCGCGCTCGTGCCTTCTGGGGCATGCAGCGCACCCTGGTGCAGAACCTCGTCACCGGCGTGACCACCGGCTTCACCAAGAAGCTGCTGATCACCGGCGTGGGCTACCGCGCTGCGTCGCAGGGCAAGGTCCTGAAGCTGCAGCTCGGCTATTCGCACGACGTCAATTTCGACATTCCCGAGGGAATCGAGATCAAGACGCCGGATCAGACCACGGTCGAGATCTCGGGCATCGACAAGCAGAAGGTCGGCCAGGTGGCCGCGGAAATCCGCCGTTGGCGCAAGCCGGAGCCCTATAAGGGCAAGGGCATCAAGTACGATGGCGAATTCATCTTCCGCAAGGAAGGGAAGAAGAAGTGATCAGCACCAAGGGTCTTTCGCTTTTCGAAAAGCGTCGTCGTCGCAACCGTACCGCGCTGCGTGCGCGGGCCGGTGGCCGTCCTCGTCTGTCGATCCATCGCTCGGGCAAGCACATCTATGCCCAGGTGATCGACGATACCCAGGGTCGCACCGTCGCCTCGGCCTCCACGCTCGAGAAGGACGTGCGTGGCCAGACCGGCGCCACGATCGCCGCGGCACAGGAAGTGGGCAAGCGCGTTGCCGAGGCCGCCAAGGCTGCAGGCATCACCCAGGTCGTCTTCGACCGCGGTGGCTTCCTCTACCATGGTCGCGTCAAGGCGCTGGCGGATGCCGCGCGTGAGAGCGGATTGGAGTTCTAAACATGGCCGATGAAATCAACACGACCGATACCCCGGTCGAGGCGCAGGACGCCGGCCAGGCGGCCCCCGAGCAGCAGGGCCGTGGCCCGCGCGGCGGCCGTGGCCGTGGCGGCCCCGGTGGCGGTGACAACCGCGGCCGTGGCGGCCGGGACGGCAACCGTGGTCGTCGCGACGATCGTCGCGGCGCGCAGGAAGATGGCGGCGAAGAGCTGATCGAAAAGCTCGTCCACATCAACCGCGTCTCGAAGACGGTGAAGGGCGGTAAGCGCTTCGGTTTCGCCGCGCTCGTCGTGGTGGGCGATGGCAAGGGCCGTGTCGGCTTCGGCCATGGCAAGGCGCGCGAAGTGCCGGAAGCCATTTCGAAGGCGACCGCTTCGGCCAAGAAGGCGATGGTTCGCGTTCCGCTGAAGGAAGGCCGCACGCTGCACCATGACGGCAACGGGCATTTCGGCGCAGGCCGCGTGACCGTCCGTTCGGCGCCGCAGGGTACCGGCATCATCGCCGGCGGCCCGATGCGCGCGATCTTCGAATCGCTCGGCGTTGCCGATGTGGTGACCAAGTCGGTCGGCACGTCCAACCCGTACAACATGATCCGCGCCACGTTCGAGGCACTGGGTGAGCAGACTTCGCCGAAGTCGGTCGCGCAGCGCCGTGGCAAGAAGATCGCCGACCTGCTCGGCCGCGGTGGTTCGCAGACCGCCGAGGCGGACGCTGCGGCCGTTACGGAGTAAACGATCATGGCGAAGATCAAGATCAAGCAGATCGGCTCGCCGATCCGCCGCACCAAGGATCAGCGTGCCACGCTGATCGGCCTTGGCCTCAACAAGATGCACAAGGTTTCGGAGCTGGAGGACAGCCCCGAGGTCCGCGGCATGATCCGCAAGCTGCCGCACATGGTCGAAGTGATCGAGGGCTGAGCCTTCGGCTCGCTGGACCAGCGACATTGGAAAAGGGCGGTGGGCAACCACCGCCCTTTTTCGTTGTGCCGGGGGAGAGGGACGGTGGCGGGGCAGGCGTGCAAATCGTCGGAGCGGAGGACCGATCCGCCACTCCGATCGCTTATCCAGCGATGAACGCTACTGCTCTGCTTCCAGACCCGTACATCCTGATGCTGACGGGGTTGGGCGTGCTCATCGCGCTGGTCGCTTGGCTGCCCTTGGCGCTGCGGCGCTTGCCGTTGTCGCTTCCGATCGTCTGCATCGGCATTGGCGCGGGCATCTTCCTGTTGCCGGGCGTGACGTTGCGCCCGCTGCCGTGGCGCTATCCCGAGATTACCGAGCGCTTCACCGAGCTGATCGTGATCATCGCGTTGATGGGCGCGGGACTGAAGATTGATCGTCTATTCGGCTTGCGGCGCTGGGCCTGCACCTGGCGGCTGATCGGCATAACGATGCCGCTCAGCATCCTTGCGATCGGCGTGCTCGCGGGATGGGCGCTGGGCGTGCCGATCGCGATCGCGTTGCTGCTGGCGGCCAGTCTCGCGCCGACGGACCCCGTATTGGCAGCGGACGTCCAGGTGGGGCCGCCGAGGAGCGGCGAGGAGGACGAGGTTCGTTTCGGGCTGACGTCGGAGGCCGGCTTCAACGATGGTGCGGCCTTCCCGTTCGTCCACTTGGCCATCATGCTCGCCGCAGCCGCCGCATCCGGGGGGCCTTGGCTTGTGGAATGGCTCACCTATCGGGTGGCCTGGGAAATCCTGGGCGGTGTGATCGCGGGCTGGCTGGTCGGTCGTGCCTTTGGCTGGCTCACCTTCCACATCCCGGCAGAGACCAAGCTGGCGAGGACCGGGGACGGCCTGATCGCCCTGTCCGCCACCTTCGTGTCCTACGGTCTCACCGAGGCGATCGACGTCTATGGCTTCCTGGCGGTGTTCGTGACCGCGCTCACCTTCCGCCATGCGCACCGGGAGCATGATCTGCATCACGAGATGCACACCATCATCGAGCAGGTGGAGCGGCTGGTGATGATGATCCTGCTGATCCTATTCGGCGGTGCGTTGGTGAGCGGCTTGCTGGCGGCAGTGACCTGGATCGATGTCGCCGTAGCAGCAGTGATCCTGCTGGTGATCCGGCCGCTCTGCGGCTGGATCGGTCTGCTGGGCTATCCCGCCGATGCGGGGGAGAAGTGGACGCTGGCGTTCTTCGGGATCCGGGGAGTGGGAACGATCTACTACCTCGCCTATGGCCTGAATCACATGCAGGTCGCCGATGTTGGGCGGCTTTGGGGCGTCGTCGGTCTCGTCATACTCTTTTCGATCCTGCTGCACGGTCTGACGGTAACGCCGATCATGCGCTCGCTGGACCGATGGCATGGTCGGGATCCAGACGCCGCGGGTGCACCGCCCGGGCTGCAGGGGCCTGCGCGCGACTGACCGGCTGGGGCCTGCGCGGCGATCGCTGTGAGACGGCCGAGGAGGCCCAAACAAGAGTCGACATTCCCCCCGCACGCCGCTATGAGCCCGCGCTTCCCATCAACGCGCGACCAAAGCGAAAGCGAGTGCACACATCATGAAGCTGAACGAACTCAACGACAACCAGGGCGCCCGTCATCGCCGCATGCGCGTGGGCCGTGGTATCGGTTCCGGCAAGGGCAAGACCGGCGGCCGCGGCGTCAAGGGTCAGAAGAGCCGCGAAGGCGTCTCGATCAACGGCTTCGAGGGCGGTCAGATGCCGCTCCACATGCGTCTGCCGAAGCGCGGCTTCAACAACATCTTCGCCAAGGACTATGCCGAGGTGAATCTGGGCGCGATCCAGAAGGCCGTCGACGCCGGCAAGCTGACCGCGACCGACATCGATCACGCCGCGCTGAAGGCCGCGAACCTGGCCCGTGGCGGCAAGGACGGCGTCCGCATCCTCGGCAAGGGCGAACTGACCGCCAAGCTGACCTTCACCGTCGCCGGCGTGTCCGCCTCGGCGCGTGAGGCGATCGAGAAGGCCGGCGGCACGGTCAACGTGATCGAGGTGGTTCCGGCCGCCGACAAGGCCAAGGCGAAGCACCGCACGGCACAGGCCGCTGCCAAGGCCGCCAAGCAGGGCTGACGAAATGCGAAGGCGGGGCTCCCAAGGCCCCGCCTTCCTTCGTGCTGGGCCTGGTGGGCGCGTCGTGAACGACGCTGTTTCCCCCAGATCCGTCATCCCGGCGAAAGCCGGGATCCATTCGCCGCTCCGTCGCGGCAAGCGCCGAAACGCAGACCCCAATGGATTCCGGCTTTCGCCGGAATGACCGGGGAAGGGGCAACGCCCGGTTTCTTTCGGCGCCCGCAGCCATTAGACAAGCCGCGCACAACCCCTATATGCGACTCCGCAGGGCGGGGGAGCGCCCGTCACTTATCCGGGACGAAGATACGAAATGGCATCCGCAGCCGACCAGCTGGCCTCCAGCATCAATCTGGCGAAGTTCAGCAAGGCCACCGACCTCAAGAAGCGCCTGTGGTTCACCCTCGGCGCGCTGATCGTCTTCCGCATGCTGAGCTATGTGCCGCTGCCGGGAATCGACCCGACGGCGCTCGGCCTGCTCGCGCAGCAGACACAGGGCGGCGTGCTCGATTTCTTCAACAATTTCACCGGCGGCGCGCTGTCGCGCATGTCGATCGTGGCGATGGGCGTGATGCCCTATATCACCGCGTCGATCGTCGTGCAGCTCGCCTCCTCGCTGTCGCCGCAGCTCGCCGCGATCAAGAAGGAAGGTGAAAGCGGCCGCAAGCGGCTGAACCAGTATACCCGCTACGGCACCGTGTTGCTCACCGCCGTCCAGGGCTATTTCCTCGTGCAGGGACTCGAGGCTGCCGGCGCCGCTAACGGTCTCAGCCCGGTCGTCGAACCCGGCATCGCCTTCACCATCACCGCCGTGGTCAGCCTGATCGGCGGCACCATGTTCCTGATGTGGATCGGCGAGCAGATCACCAGCCGCGGCATCGGCAACGGCATTTCGCTGATCATCATGGCCGGCATTGTCGCCCGCCTGCCGGTCACGCTCGTCCAGCTGTTCGAAAGCGGCCGTTCGGGCTCGATCGATCCGCTGCGCCTGATCTTCGTGATCGTCTGCGTCGCGGCGCTGGTGCTGTTCATCTGCTTCATGGAGCGCGCCCAGCGTCGCATCCTGATCCAGTATCCGAAGCGCCAGACGGCGCGCGGGGTGCAGGCCGAACGCAGCCACCTGCCGCTGAAGCTCAACACCGCCGGCGTGATTCCGCCGATCTTCGCCTCGTCGCTGCTGCTGCTGCCGCTCACGATCACCCAGTTCGCCGGCCAGGCCACCACGGGCGAAAGCTGGTGGGGCGATCTGATCGCGAACCTGAACATCTGGCTGCGCCATGGCTCGCCGATCTACATGTCGCTCTATGCCGCCGGCATCATCTTCTTCTCGTTCTTCTACACCGCGGTCGTGTTCAATCCCGAGGAGACGGCCGACAATCTGAAGCGCTATGGCGGTTTCGTGCCCGGCATCCGCCCCGGCAAGAACACCGAGCTGTACTTCGATTACGTGCTGACGCGCATCACCGTGATCGGCGCGGCCTATCTGACCATCATCTGCCTGCTGCCGGAATGGGCGTTCTCCGCGATGAGCATCCCGTTCCTGATGGGCGGCACTAGCCTTCTGATCGTTGTCAACGTAACCATGGACACGGTGACGCAGATCCAGTCGCACCTGCTGGCCCACCAGTATGGCGATCTGATCAAGAAGGCGAAGCTCAAGGGCCGGATGCGCTAAGCGCGCGGTCGTAAGGGGAGGATCTGTTGAATATCATCCTGTTGGGCCCGCCGGGGGCCGGTAAGGGCACCCAGGCGAAGCGGCTCGAGACCGAGCGCGGCATGGTGCAGCTGTCCACGGGCGACATGCTGCGCGCGGCGGTGAAGGCGGGCACGCCGACGGGCCTGAAGGCCAAGCAAGTGATGGAAGCGGGGCAGCTCGTCTCCGACGAGATCGTCTCGGGCATTATCGGCGAGCGGCTCGATATGGCCGACACCGAACAGGGCGCGATCTTCGACGGCTATCCGCGCACGTACGCCCAGGCCGAGTCGCTCGACGACCTGCTCGCCGAGCGCGGCCGCAAGCTCGATTATGTGATCGAGCTGCTGGTCAACGAAGAGGCGCTGGTCGATCGCGTCGAGGGCCGCTTCACCTGCGCCAAGTGCGGCGAGGGCTATCATGACAAGTACAAGCTGCCCCAGGTGGACGGCGTGTGCGACGTGTGCGGCGCGACCGAGTTCAAGCGCCGCCCTGACGACAATGCCGAGACGGTGCGCACCCGCATGGCGGAATACCGCGCCAAGACCGCGCCGATCCTGCCCTTCTACGAAGAGAAGGGGCTGGTCCGGCGTGTCGACGGCATGGCCGATATCGACGAAGTGACGCGGCAGATCGCCGCGGTGCTCGACGGGCAGGGATAACGAAAAGGGCGGGGGACACCCCGCCCTTTTTGATTCGGGGGCATTCACTCGGGCGATGTGCCATCGCCCAGTCGCGGGCGTTCAGATCGTGCACCTGCGATCCTAAAAACTGCCGATCATTGCGGGGGATCCGTGCCGATCTCTCTTTTCCGGCGCGCTAGAGCGGATTTCGACCGCACTGAATCGGTGAGGGATTCCCAAGGAACGCGATTTCTGATTCAGAATGCATGCCGGTGAAGGAGTCCGGCATGGATGGGTCATGCTTTGTCGATGGATTTGCGGGTTCGTCTTCTGGCTGTGATTGACGGCGGGCTGAGCTGTCGGGCTGCAGCCGCCCGGTTTGGGGTTGCGCCGTCGACCGCGATCCGCTGGCACGCCCAGCGGCGGGAAACGGGCAATGTTGCCGCCAAGCCGCAAGGCGGAGACATGCGTTCGCGTCGGGTTGAGGAACGGGCAGCTGACATTCTCGCGCTGTGGGAGGCCCGCAAGGACATCTCGCTGGAAGAGCTTCGCCGAGCCTTAGCCAAGAAGGGTCTGGCAGTCTCCGTCGCAGGGCTGCATCGCTTTTTCGCGCGTCGAGGCATGACGCGCAAAAAAAGACTGGCCATGCTGTCGAGCAAGACCGGCCCGACATCCTGAAACAGCGCCGCGACTGGTTCGACGGCCAGGTCGATCTGGAACCGGAACACCTGGTCTTCATCGACGAGACCTGGACCGCCACCAACATGACCCGCAGCCATGGCCGCTGCGCCAGGGGTGAGCGGCTGCGGATGGGATATCCGCATGGCCATCGCAAAACCACCACGCTGGTTGCCGGCCTGCGCATGACCGGCATGGTCGCGCCGATGGTGCTCGACGGCCCGATCAACGGCGACTGGTTCGAAGCCTATGTGGCGCAGGTCCTTGTGCCCACACTGCGCCCCGGCGACATCGTCATCATGGACAATCTGTCGAGCCACAAGCGACCGGCGGTCCAGCATCGGATCGAGGCGGCAGGCGCAACGCTGCGCTTCCTCCCGCCCTACAGCCCTGACTTCAACCCGATCGAAAAGGCCTTTGCACGCCTCAAGGCCATGCTGCGAAAAGCCGGCGAGCGCACTGTCAGCGGCCTGTGGAACCGCATCGGCGCGCTCGTCGACATCTTCCAGCCCAGCGAATGCGCCAACTACTTCAGTTCCTGCGGATATGATCCAGATTGATCGGAAAACGCTCTAGTTCGGAAAACAGCGATCGAGCATATTTTGGACAAGCGAATGGGTTGAACGGCTTCTGGACGGACCGCCGGGGCACCGATGCCAAAATTGCTCCCTTTGCGCGACGCGCATCAGCCGGTGTCGTCCTTTGCACGCCCGCAAACCCATCATAGAAACGCTACGATGGAAAGGCCGCACTATCTGGAGGCACTGGAACGAACGGGCGTTCTGCCGAAGCTGGCTGCGTTCAATCCCCATGTTGTCGGCACGCCGCCATTGGGTTTGGATCTTCCAACGAGCGATATCGATGTTGTTTGCTTCGCCCCCGATGCGGACGCGTTCGCCTACACCGTATGGAACGCCTTTGGCACGTCCGCGAAGTTCGGCATGTGGCAGAAGATCAACCTTGGTCGGGCCGTCGTAGCCAGTTTTGTCGCCGCCGGCTGGACCATCGAGTTATTCGGTCAAGCGTCTCCCATCTCCGAACAGTATGGGTGGCGGCATTTTCTTGTGGAGCAAAGACTGCTGGCGCTTGGTGGCGACATCTTCCACGCTGCGGTGATGGCGCGGCGTACCAATGGCATGAAGACAGAGCCGGCATTTGCGGCCGTGCTTGGTCTTGATGGTGATCCATATCAGGCGTTGCTTAGCCTTGAGGGCTGCTCAGACGTGGAACTGACCGCTCTGCTGAAGGATCAGGGATTCAGGTGAGGGCGCTGCCCGAAAACCATCATTATTGGGACGGCAGCTATAGCTGCCGCTATCCCGAAAGTCGCCTGTCCGCTCTCCGCCCAGCTCCGGGGACGCGCGGCCATTATCACCCGCACGGCTGCACGCACGACACCATCTTGCGCCTCGGTGGTGTTCTCTATATGTACCAGGCGCTTCGCTATCCGGGGCCGCTCTTTGATATCGTTTGCCAATGCTCCTGCCTGCGAAGCGACACGCTTCGCCTCTTTGGCCGATGCTTCAACGGGCGGGCGCATGCCCGATCCTCCGGAAGCCTAAACTTCCTAAACTTCGCATCTCTTCGCCGGCGCTTGGCCCAGCCTGCGGAAACGCGCGCGAGCCTAAACTTCCTAAACTTAGCACCTCATTCATCGGTGCGTGGCAGGGCTTGCGGAAACGCGCACGAGCCTAAACTTCCTAAACTTCACACCTCCTTCGCCGGCGCGTGGGCGAGCCTGCGGAAACGCGTGCAGACCTAAACTTCCTAAACTTCATGCGGTGGCCAGCTGTGCGGCTCGGCGGTTCTCCATCCAAAATTGTCGTCGTTCGCGCGAAGGCGGGGATCCATTGGCGCTGATCTTCCGGTTCATTCCTCTAGCGCACAGGAATGGGTTGCCGCTTCGGGATGGCGGCGGGTTGCAACGGCGGCGCTATCCGATGGCGTCTGCCGTCGCCCTGGTCGCTGCGGGAGATGGGCGGCTCCCCGACCGCAGCGCCGCTCCCGCTATCCGAAACGGGACGCGCTTCACCTCCGCAGCGCGCGCCGCGCTTGGCGGGCCGGGAACCTTGCTATATAGAGAAGGTTCAGCATTTTCCGGCCCCGCGGCGCTTGACAGTTCGCCTGCGGACCCGTATCTCGCGCAACTTCCGGAATAGGTGGATACGGCGGCGCTCCATCGCGTGCGTCGTGCCGCTGCATTTCGGAAGCAACGCTACGAGATGGGGTGCCCGCTGCCATGCAGCACTCCGTGGAGCTGGGAGAATAAATTTCATGGCACGTATTGCGGGTGTTAACATCCCGACCAACAAGCGCGTCGTTATCGCGCTGCAGTATATCCACGGCATTGGCGCGACCAAGGCCAAGGAGCTCACCGAAAAGCTGAACATCGCACCGGAGCGCCGCGTGCAGGACCTGAGCGATCAGGAAGTGCTGCAGATCCGCGAAGCGATCGACGCCGGCTACACCGTGGAAGGCGATCTTCGTCGCCAGGTGGCGATGAACATCAAGCGCCTGATGGACCTGGCCTGCTATCGTGGCCTGCGTCACCGCAAGGGCCTGCCGGTTCGTGGCCAGCGCACGCACACCAATGCGCGCACCCGCAAGGGCAAGGCCAAGCCGATCGCCGGCAAGAAGAAGTAATCGCGCACTCCGCGATTATTTCCTCCCGAGGCCCCGCGCCTCCAGGTCAGAGCTTCTAGGTCAGGAATTCCAAAATGGCACGTGAACCGCAGCGCATTCGCCGTCGCGAGCGCAAGAACATCACCGCCGGCGTCGCGCATGTGAACGCCAGCTTCAACAACACCATGATCACCATCACCGATGCGCAGGGCAATGCGATCAGCTGGTCGTCGGCCGGCATGATGGGCTTCAAGGGCTCGCGCAAGTCGACCCCGTACGCCGCGCAGGTCGCCGCTGAAGACGCAGGCCGCAAGGCCGCCGAGCACGGCGTTCGTACCCTTGAGGTCGAAGTGAAGGGTCCGGGTTCGGGCCGCGAGTCGGCGCTGCGCGCGCTGCAGGCGGTCGGCTTCCAGATCACCTCGATCCGCGACGTGACGGCGATCCCCCATAACGGCGTACGGCCCTCCAAGCGCCGTCGCGTCTGATACGTCCTGCTTGTGCCGCAGGCCCTGAGGCGGGTCTGCGGTCTTGCAGTAAATACCTGGCGGGGGATGCCTCTTCCCCGCCCAACATGAGGAAAGCCCGTGTCGGTCAACGCTAAGAACTGGCAGGAACTCAAGAAGCCCAACGGCCTCGAGAAGAAGCCCGGTGGCGATCCCAAGCGGAAGGCGACGTTCGTTGCCGAGCCGCTGGAGCGTGGCTTCGGCCTCACGCTCGGCAACGCGCTGCGTCGCGTGCTGCTGTCGTCGCTGCAGGGCGCGGCGGTCACCTCGATCAAGATCGAGAATGTGCTGCACGAATTCTCGTCGCTCGCCGGGGTGCGCGAGGACGTGACCGACATCGTCCTCAACGTCAAGCAGATCGCGCTCAAGATGCAGGGCGAAGGCCCGAAGCGTCTCCAGCTGTCGGCTACCGGCCCCGCCGAAGTGAAGGCAGGCGACATCGCGGTTTCGGGCGACATCGAAGTGATGAACCCCGAGCTGGTGATCTGCCATCTCGACGACGGTGCGACGCTGAACATGGAACTGACCGCGGACGTGGGTAAGGGCTATGTGCCCGCAACCGCGAACCGCCCGGCCGATGCGCCGATCGGCCTGATCCCGGTCGATGCGCTGTTCAGCCCGGTCCGCCAGGTTTCGTACAAGGTCGAGAACACCCGCGTCGGCCAGGAGCTCGATTACGACAAGCTCACCCTGACGGTGGAAACTGACGGCACGGTGACCCCGGACGATGCGCTCGCCTATGCGGCTCGCATTCTTCAGGACCAGCTGGCGCTGTTCGTCCACTTCGACGACTCGTCGGTCACCCGTGCGGCACCGGTCGGCATGGTCCCGGCGGCGGCGCCGGCGGAAGGTGGCGCGGGCGATGCCGCGCAGATCAACCGCTATCTGCTCAAGAAGGTCGACGAGCTGGAGCTTTCGGTCCGCTCGGCCAACTGCCTCAAGAACGACAACATCATCTATATCGGCGACCTGGTTCAGAAGACCGAAGCCGAGATGCTGCGCACGCCGAACTTCGGCCGCAAGTCGCTCAACGAGATCAAGGAAGTCCTCTCCAGCATGGGCCTGCGCCTGGGCATGGAAATCCCGGGCTGGCCGCCCGAGAATATCGAGGAAATGGCCAAGAAGCTCGAGCAGGAGATCATGGGCTGAGCCCATCCTGCGGAGTGACAAGGTTGCGAAGGGCCGTCCCACCGGGGCGGCCCTTTTGCGTTGCCGGCCAACGGCGTGGCCCCGGGGCGGATCGAAACCCGCGGCGTCGGCGTTCGGTGGGGTAGGCGTGGCGGAAGGTGCGCGCCGGGGCTGCAGCAAGGAGAGCGGCATGGCCGACGCTGGTGAAGACCCGACGCCCAAGGAAATCGCAGCCGGCGCGCCGGACGCCTTGGCGGCGAAGGTGGATCGCTCCTACCCGCGGATGCTCGTGCTCGCCATGTTGGCCGGGGCGCTGATTGGCTTCGGTTCGATCGGGTACCTTATCGTCCAGGCCGGTCCCGGCGCCCCTTCCGGCGCGGGGCAACTGCTATCCGGCCTGGCCTTTTCCGTGGGCCTGATGCTGGTGATGGTCACCGGCGCCGAACTGTTTACCGGCAACACGATGTTCGTGCTGCCTGCGGCCGAGGGGCGCCTGTCTGCAGGCCGAATGATCGTCGCCTGGAC